>JAKQDP010000013.1 GCA_029558735.1 bacterium
TTGAGTTTAATCTCCTTATTGATTATGGGCATCACCCATCTTAGGCGCTCTTCCAGAGCGTCTTTTGGTAATCTTGTACACATATTAGCATATCGTGCCATATTTCCTCAAAAACCGCCATATGTATGTGCACATTACCATATACCATTGACAAAAAAAGTCAAATGTGATATAATTATATGTTGCAAGCAAAAATGCTTGTTTTGTCCTTTATATGATATTTTCAGCTGCTGGCACAGAGTTGGTCGCTGATTTTTGAAAACCGGGCAATAAAATGCCCAAAATTCGGAAGGAGAGAGAGATGAACGTAGAATTTTTTTCTAGCAGCAAAGCGGCGGGCGAGCAGTTTCTCAAAGGCGCCTGCCTAATCAAGCTTGGCCAACACGGCCAAGCCGTGGCCAAGGCGCTTAAGGCCGCGAGCCCCAAAAAGGGCACGGCCCTCATCATCGACGACGGCGAGCAGGCCGCTGTCGTCTTCCCCGGCATTTTCGGGGAAAAGCTCAAGCAGTTTTACAAGCTGCTTGAGGAGATAACTGGCTCGGGACTGGCTATGGACAAGGATGTCCTGCGCCGTTGCCCCAAGCCGGCCGAGGGCAAATTTCTCATCGGTCTGCCATATGGCAACCGTTGCGGCATCATGTCCTTGGTTGCCTCCGGCAAAAAACCCGGACTGGATTCGATTGAATTTCGAATCCAGCCGCTCCAACCCGACCCCGATAGCTGGGGCTGGCTGTCGAACGGCGAAGAGGTTTGCGCTTCCTCGCCGGAAGCGGCGGCCAAAGCCGTCTTCGGCAAGGAAGCGGGCGAAGGCGTGGTCCGCTACTGCCGAGCACTGGCTTTGCAGCAGCTGGCCGAACTTTGGCCGGCTGAGTTCCAGAACCGGCACAATAACGGCTGGCACCAGCTGCTCCGCCGGGTGCCGGACACGCCGGACCTGCGCCGGACTCGGCCCGAGACCGAAACCATCGAAAACCAGAAGTATTTGGTTTTCGAAGGTATTGTCGGCCGGGGATTTTCCAGCCACTACACCCGGCTGGAAGTGTTGGTGCCCGAAAAGGGGCCGACGCTCTTCCGAGCGGAGCGCTTCCAGCTTCTGATCGACAAGTGGGCAAAAGGCGAAAAGAGCGAAATCCTCACCTCACTTGAAGAGGTAGTGGAATTCGCTTACCGGCTGAAGCCCGAGTTGTTCGGTCCGGTTCAGGAAGGCGCCAGGCGCTTCCTGTATGCTTTCTCGGCCGCCGCCGAAAAGCAAGCTGACTGGCGCCGTAGGCCGAAAAACTCAGCGCGAGATTTCATCAATCGCGCCGATGGCCTCAAGGCCAACATCGGCGAAATCCTCGCCGAAAAGCAGGCCAACGGCCACTAGCCGACAACAGGGCGGACCGAGAAATTCAAATCTCGGCCCGCCCTTTTTCTTTTAGTTAATTAATTTTAGCCTATAATTATAAAATTTAATTTGTAAAACAACCCTAAAAACCAAACTTAACCAGCTGCCGCCTGCCCCCTTGACTTTATAACCAAAATAGATTATAACTGCTCTAATAGTCAGTTGTTCCTTATTGCCTTAAAGGAGAAGCGTAATGTCCCAACAGCCGCCGATTTGGTTTTATCAAGCCAAAAAAAGCTTGGACGACCCCAAACAAATCAAGGGAAATGTCCGCGCCTGGAGCGCCAAAGAAGCTCTGCAAATTTTAGAAAAAGAACAAAAGATATTTTATCCTTTTAGTTTGGCCCTAAAAGACCAAAGCCAGGACCATGTTACTTTTTGCCACCGGATGGCCGTGTCTCAACTGTTGGACCAGCGGCAAAACTTGAGAAAAATACCGGGCATCATTATTATTGATGACCGCGACCAAGCTTAAGCCAACTTAAAGCGGTCCCGACAAATATTGCCGGCACCGCTTTTTTAGTTGATTGAATATTTATTGTTTTTCAAAAATCCTAATTTGCCGCCAAACAATCTGCCGAGGCCGACGATAAATCAATCGCCCAGAGTCGCGCCGGACAAAACCAACTGCCTTAACCCCCAACTGATGAGTTTGGCCAGCTAAATGCCACTGGGGAAAAACCATCACCACTCGGCCACTCGGCTTTAAAATTTTGACAAACTGGCCCAAAGCCGCCTGATATAAATCTTCCAATTCAGAACTAATCGCGCGAATACGTCTCGGGCCTTCGCGACCGGTTAACGGCGGGCCCAAATATGGCTCAGTCACAATCGCCCCGATACTATGTCTCGCAAACCGCTGCGCCAAATCTCTGGCATCGCTCTGGCTAATATCAACCGACACTCCGGACAAAGCTAATTCGTCAAGCAGCCAATTTAAATTATCGCGACTATCAGTAACCGCCTTTATCGACAAATCACTGCCCAGCAAGTTAGTGTAACCTAGCGCCGCCGCTTCCGCCAAAATCGTGCCTGAGCCGCAAAAGGGATCTAGAATCTTTTCCTTAAAATCAGTCTGCGACAAATTAAGCATCATTTTGGCTAATTTGGGCGGGATCATGCCAGAACGGCTGTCGCTTTTAGGTCGACCAAAATCGCGATGGCCATAAGCCTCAAAATCCTGCACCGCGCCAGTAAGGCCCCACCACTTGGGCACAACTATAAAATCCAGACACTTATTTTTCTTAACCACCACTGCTGACAACGCCTGATTCCGACTGACCACCAAACGGCAGCTAATCCCCCGTTCTTTCAGTCGCTTTTTGATTGTCAAACCCAGATTACCCGGCTTGACCCCGTAATAACTCAAGCCGAAATTGACTTTACCTGATTTGGCAAGGGCCATAATTTTTTGCTCCACCTTATCGACCGAAATTGCTCGACCCAACCCTTGACCGATTTTAATAGTGCCACCCAAACGATTGAGCGCCGACTGGCAATTCAATTCAGCCAATTGGACCACCAAAAAATCTTGGCCTGACGCCAAAACTTCGGCCTCCGGAAAAACCGCAGCGATTTCCGCCCGGGATAATTCGGCATTATTGCCCAAAATAAAAATATATTCCGCCATAATATTATTAACCATATAACAATTTGACAATTTAATAAAGAGACTGCCGACGCTGTTGACTTTCAGCGACCGTTGTGATAAGATAAATCTACCTTAAAAATCAACCTTTCCCAGCCGCCCTTGGCGGCACTAATCTTCCGGCCTCAAGCGACCAGGAAGAAAAGGCATCAGTCCAATTATATTTTCCCCGGGCCGGCCTTGGGGTATTTTTTTAAATAAATTATTAACTTATAATTATGAAAAACTACGAATTATTGTACATTATTTCCGGCCAATTTACCGAAGACGAAGTCACGGGCATTCGTCAGGAAATTGATAATTTAATCAAGAAATACGACGGTCAAATCGGCTACCAAGAATTTTTGGGCAAGAAAAAACTAGCCTACCCCATTGCCAAAAATTTTCATGGTTATTATATTGTCAGCGAATTTGAAACTGAAAAAACCACCAACATCAAAGCCTTGTCGACTGATTTGAAGTTGGACCAACGAATTCTCCGCGCCCAAATAATCACTAAGCCCAAAATCACCGCTGGGGAAATCGCCAAAAAACAAGAACGTAAAGAACCCCTCCCCGCTCCGGCTGACGCCAAAAACGAAGCGCCAATGCCGCGCAGAAAAGAATCACAAAAAGTCAGTATGGAAAAGTTGGATGAAAAATTGGACGAAATCCTCAAAGATGATAACATTATATAAAATAAACTTTATATAAAATAAACTTTAATTCATAAGATAATTTCTATGAATCTCAATAAAGCCATCATCATCGGCAATTTGACCCAGGACCCGGAAGTCCGCAATACTGCCGCCGGCCAATCAGTCGCCTCATTTACAGTCGCCACCAACCGCATCTGGAATGACCAGCAGGGCCAACGCCAACAGCAGGCGGAGTTTCACAATATTGTGGCCTGGGGCAAATTAGCAGAAATCGTCGGCCAGTATCTGGCTAAGGGGCGCCTGTGTATGGTCGAGGGCCGCTTACAAACCAGAAACTGGGACGACCAAAACGGCGTTCGCCATTGGAAGACGGAAATCGTCGCCGAAAATATCCAACTGGGACCGCGTAGCGGCCAAGGTAATTATGGCGGCAATAATAATTTCGAAGCCGCCAATAAACCGGCACCGGAAACCCTGCGCCAGTCGGCTCCAACCACTGATCAATCGGCCAACGGCGACAGTGATGAAGAGATAAAAATAGAAGACATACCCTTTTAAACTATGAACAACAATAAGAAAAAACCAATCAGTGCCCCGGCGCAAAAAGAAAAATATTGCTATTTCTGCGTCAATAATGTCGATCAGATTGATTACAAAAATCAGCAGATTTTACGCCGATTTATTTCCTCCTACTCCAAAATCGTGCCCCGCAAAAGAAGCGGCATCTGTTCCAAGCATCAACGTAAACTGGCCCAAGCCATCAAACGGGCGCGGATTATGGCTATTTTACCATTTATCACTAAATAATCGGCAAACTTCATCTGATTTAATTTATGATTTCTACTTTAAACGACATCAAAAAGGGCCTCAATATTATCCATGAAGGCGAGCCTTATGTGGTTACCGAGGCCCGCTTCGTTCGAATGCAACAACGCAAACCGGTGATGCAAACCAAACTAAAAAATCTGCTCAACGGCAAGGTGGTGGAAATTAATTATCACCCGGGCGACAAAGTGGCGGAAGCCGACTTAATCCGCAAATCGGTTGATTATTTGTACACTGACGGCGCCAATTACTATTTTATGACTAAAGACGATTTTGAACAGTTTGACATCCCGGCCGATACTATCGGCGAGTCAGCGCTAATGCTCAAAGAGGGCAACAAAGTTGATGCTTTGTATTTTAACGGTCGACCCGTATCTGTTTCACTGCCGGCCAAAGTAGAACTCAAAGTAGTGGCCGCGCCTGAAGGCGTCAAAGGCAACAGCGCCCAAGGCCGAGTTACAAAAACCGCCGAATTAGAAACCGGACTAAAAATCCAGGTGCCCCTGTTTATCAAAGAGGGCGATATTATCCGGATCAACACCGATACCGGCCAATATGCCGAGCGGGCCTAAACTAAAATCCAACTAATTCAAATTAACAAAAAATATCCTGTTCCTAATAATTAAAACAGGATATTTTTTATTTCATCGCCCCCAACAACGGCTTATACCTCCTCTTTCTCTCTTTTGGCTTTGACCGCTTTCCAAACCTCGCGTTTAATCGTCTCTAATAATTTAGGATTTTCCCGCAGATAGCGGCGGGCATTCTCCCGACCGACGCCTAATTTTTCCTCGCCCAAAGAATAAGAGTTGCCGGATTTTTTAACCACCTCATAAACCACGGCCGTATCCAGGGCATCGCCGGTAATAGAGATGCCTTCATTATACATAATATCAAACTCACAAGTCTGAAACGGCGGTGCTACTTTGTTTTTGACAATTTTCACCTTAACCCGATTGCCAATATTCCGATCGCCCTGTTTAATTTGGGCGCTTCGCCGCACCTCAATACGAACTGACGAATAAAATTTCAACGCCATACCGCCAGTGGTGGTTTCTGGATTACCGAAAAAAACTCCGATTTTCTGACGCGTCTGATTAATAAATATTAAAACCGTCCGACTCTTAGAAATCGCCGCGGTCAACTTCCGAAGCGCCTGACTCATTAATCTGGCCTGCAAACCGATATGGTGGTCGCCCATATCGCCTTCAATTTCCGCTTTAGGCACCAAGGCTGCCACGCTATCAACCACCACCACATCCACGGCATTGGAACGGACCAAGGTTTCCACAATATCCAACGCCTGCTCGCCCGTATCTGGCTGAGAAATAAATAGATCATCTATCTTAACGCCGATTTTCTTGGCATAATCCGGATCAAGAGCGTGTTCCGCGTCAACAAAGGCGGCCACCCCGCCCATTTTTTGCAGTTCCGCCACTACATGCTGAGCTAAAGTGGTTTTGCCGGACGCTTCCGGACCGAAAATTTCCACAATTCGGCCGCGCGGCACGCCGCCCACGCCCAGCGCGATATCCAACGATAAGCAACCGGTAGGTACGCTGTCCACCTGCATAGTTTTGGCTTCGCCAAATTTCATAATGGAACCGTCGCCAAAACGAGTCCTAATTTGGTTAATCGCTTCGTCAACGGCCTTAATTTTTTCGCTAATTTCTCCCCCTGTTTCCTTTTTAGACATAAGCAGAATCGCTAAATTATTAATTATCAGCACTATCTTTTAAAAGAATCCTCAAATTGATTTCTTTAATCCGGCTGTATCTTTTCTTGGCTGTTATCTTAATCAAATTCAAACCTTTTTGCAAATCGACTTGGGTAGTAAATTCTCCGGCTTCATTAACAAAAATATTCTGGTTATTAATCACCAATTCCACCTCTGGCTCGGCTTGACCGATGATTTCTACCTGCCTGGCCTCAGTAATAAGACCGTTGACCGGTTCAACAATCTCGAGATTAGGCGCGACAAAAATATCTTTTACTTTGAAGCCGAGAAAAAATAAAATCGAGGTCGCCGCTACCACAACCATTAAATTACGAATAAATTTCGGTCCGGACCATAAGTATCGACGTTTGATTCGCTGATTAACCGAATTCGCTCGGACGCATTGTTCCGTGTCAACCAGACACCAACAATCCTCAAAATCCAAATGTAAATAAGCGCAATAACACTTTAAAAAATTTTTTAAATAAGCCGGCCCGGGTAGGTCGTCCAATCGGTTGTCTTCCATGGCCTCCAAATATTTGGGGGCAATATTAATACTCTGGGCAATCACGGTCAGAGTCAAACCAGATTCTTGGCGCGCCTCTTTGAGCCGTTCACCCAGATTATCGCTCTGGACTATTTTTTTTCTAATAAAACTAACCATCGCTTAACTCCATTCCCCATCGTCGAAACTGACCTTTGTTTGCTTATCAGCTAAGGACTGACGTTTGGCAGCCGACAGTGGCTTACTATTTTTTTTAGCCAATTGTTCAACTGATGGCTCAGGGTCTTCCGCCAATAAATTTTCATCGCTAATTTCTTCTTCGCTGAAAGACGGTTCTAACTCAGCCGACCAATCATCCGCTACTGGGCTTTCCGATTCGCCGGATACGCCCGTCTCAATCTCCAAGACCGAACCGGCCGAATCGTCATCAATCGCTTCAAACTGATCAACTACTGAGTCTTCAGTCTCAGCCCTTGCCTGTTCCGCCTCAGATTCCAAGGAGGCAAAACCGCCGTCCGCCAACTCACCGGTTAGATTATGTTCTTTAGCGGCAAACTCGACCGCCCCAATGCCACCCAATTTGTCCAAAAACACTTCCCGCGGTTTTGCGCCATCAGCCGGACCGACTATACCTTGCTCTTCCAATAAATCCAATAGCCGGGCTGCCCGGGCATAACCGATTTTTAACCGCCGTTGAAACAGCGACGCCGAAGCCTTGCCCGACTCCCTGATAATTTCCTGCGCCTCACCCAAAAGCGGATCAGCGTCTTCACTGAATCCCCCTGCCGAAAAACCCGAGCCGCCCGGCTTAGTCACTATTTCTTCAATATATTCGGCTTCACCTTGATTTTTAATATAATCAACCACATTCTTAATTTCCTTGTCCGACAAAAACACCCCTTGAATTCGCTTGGGTTTGGCTACTTCCGGACCCAAATAAAGCATGTCGCCCCGGCCAACCAACTTTTCCGCGCCGGAATTGTCCAAAATGGTCCGCGAATCAATCAATGAGGCGACAGAAAAAGCAATTCGGGCCGGCACATTAGCTTTGATTAAACCGGTAATCACCTCCACTGACGGCCGCTGGGTGGCCAAAATCAAATGAATACCCACTGCCCGAGCCATCTGAGCCAGCCGGACAATACCGCCCTCAACATCATTGGCTGCCGTGGACATTAAATCGGCCAACTCATCAATAACAAAAACAATATATGGCAATTTATCGCTGGTGCTTTGGTTGTAGGCGGCAATATTGCGCCGACCGGCGCGGGAAAGCAAATCAAACCGCCGGTCCATCTCACTAACCGTCCATTTAAGAGCGTTAATGGTTTTTTTAACATCCGTAATGACCGGCGTTAATAAATAAGGAATGCCGTTATAAATCGGCAACTCGACCCGCTTTGGATCGACCAAAATAAATTTCAATTCATCCGGGCTATTCTGATAGAGAAGACTGACAATGATCGAATTAATACAGACTGACTTGCCCGAACCGGTGGCGCCGGCAATCAATAGATGAGGCATTCGATCCAAAGGAGCAAAAGTCGGCTTGCCACTGACATCCTTGCCCAAGGCAATCAACAAATTATTCTGCCGCGACTTAAATTCCTTGCCGGATAATAATTCATTCATTGTCACGCGGGCCGCCATTTGATTGGGAATTTCCAAACCAACCAATGACCGACCAGGAATCGGCGCTTCAATTCTAATCGGATGAGCCGCCAACGCCAGTGCCAAATCGCTGTTTAAATTGGTAATCCGGGACAATTTAACGCCATCGGCCGGCCGCAGAGTATATTGAGTAACGGTCGGTCCGACATTAACCTCGCTCATCTCGGTAGCAATGCCAAAATTAGCCAAAGTTTTTCTAATAATTTCCTGATTACTCTTAATGTCGCCGCTAGTCGGCTTGCCGGAACGGGCCGTCAACAAATTAAGCGGCAGCTCAATCCGCCGACCAAATTTTTTTAATTTCATTGTTGGCGGTTCACTAACTAAATCATCCGCTGCTTCAGACACTGCCTGCGAAACAAACACCGGCTTGGCCGCTTCTTCCTTCTCGTCTGGCTCTTCAGTCTCAAACCGTTCTTCTTCGGCGTCCTCTTCTTCCTCTTCCAGATCTTCGCTGGCTGCCAATTGCTCGGCTCGCCGGCGGCGTTTATCCTTGACCCGGGTCCTAAGACGCAAATAAATCAACTTAATCCTCGAACCCAAAAAGGCAAATAATTTTATCGGCCACATTAGTCCATAAATAGAAGTTTCAAAGGTCAATAATAAACCAACCAAAAATATCGCCAAAGTTATTACCAGAGCCCCCCACCAACCCATAAAGTTCAACAACGGCAAAGACAGGACTACCCCCAAATGACCACCCCCCACCCCTTCTTTGGCCGCCAACAGTGATTGATTAGCGGAAAATCGCAAATGCCACATTCCCGTCAGGCCCAAAATAAACATCAGACCACCAATATAATTAATAATTTTGACTTGATATTTGTCCTCTCGAATCAAAAAATAACCAAACAATATCAATACAACCGGTAATAATAACTGCAAATCACCGAGCAACCAGGACAGGATTGCAGCGACAATCCTTCCAAACCGATTGTCACCATATAAATCCAAAACCCCCAGTAGACTCAAAGCGGCTACGACGAATAATAAAATAATAAAAATGCCCTTTTTAGTATCCGGGCTAACCCTAAAACCGGAACTAAAGCGCGAAGTGACGGAAAAATTATCAAATCGGGAACGAGGGCGCCGCCTGAAAATGCCCCAAAATCCCGATCGACGTCTGCGATAACCCATGGGATAAGATATTTTATTGACTAATTAATTATCTCATTTATTATACAATAAAACTATATTTTTATTAAGCCCCCCAGCCCCTATTTAAATGGACAAAAGGCCAATAATCATTTAAGATATAAATGAGATTTTTATTTCGCGGCAAATGAGCAAAAGCAAAAAAATTCTTGTTTTCATCATCTTGCTTTTTACGGCGGCGTTGGTTTATGCGCCTCATTTTAGCTATCCGCTTCCCTACCATATTGATGAATGGCATCATATTTCCGAAGGTATCCGGCTGGGCAATTATGGCGAATACTTCCGCATCTTCCGCTTGGAATCGGCCAACCGCTTCAGCGGCTTGGAGATTGGTTTTCACTTTTTTTTATTCCTCTTGTCAAATCTTGTTGATCTAGTATCTATTTACCAATTCCTACCCGCCTTCTGGGCGGCATTGGGCGGCTTAACTATTTTTTTGATTAGTTATCATAAAACCAAAAAATATTGGCTAGCCATTCTGGCAATGATCTTTTTTGCCGCTATCAAATCCAATGTCAATATTTCCGGTTTATGGTTTTTTACTCCCCTTAGCTTTTCCCTCCCCCTCATTATGGCCTATCTCTATCTTTGGAGCGAGGGACTGGCCAGACAAAATAAAACCTACCTCTTGCTTTGCCTAGTCATCATCCTGCTACTCATCCCCACTCATTCCATCTCAGTCTTATTCGCGGCGCCCTTATTGCTGATAGTGGCCGCCTTTAATTCAAAATACCTCCTTCGCCAGTGGAAATTTTTTTCCCTGTTTATTATTGTGCCAATTATCGGTTTCTTGTTTTATAAATATGCCTTGGGACTTGATTGGCTAACGGTATTTAAAAGCCGTTTTTATTTCTTTGAATATGGTTGGGGGATTGTCGAATTGAAAAATTCCCTGACCGAAAGCTACCCTCTAATTGCCTACTTGCTGGCCTGCTTGGGTTTGGGTTTTATTATTCTAACCCACCAAACAAAAAAGTTCATTTTATGGCTTGTTTGGCCGCTATCAGTATTGACGCTAATTATTATTTACCGATTAACCGGCATTTCCTTGTTGAGTCCTTATCAAAGAAATATTTATTACCTAACCTTGAGTTTGCCGCTGTTAAGCGCCTTCGGCTTGTTTTATCTCCTTGTCTACCTCAATCGCGCCATCGCCTTTATTATTGAAAACCGTCACACCAACTACATTAAAAAATTTATTTCTATCAGCGTCACCATTGGCATTGACCAAAAATACATCAAACTTATCCAATCACTTATTAGCGCCGTAGTGATAGTCATTGTTTTCACCTCAACTTTCTGGTCTTACTACCAATTGCCCCAACGAGTCAGCCTTTATAAAATAATCGACAACGAAGAATACGCGATTTTGAAATACTTAAGCCGATTAGCGCCAGCTAAAATTATGGCGCCACCGTTTATTTCCGCTGCTATTTTTCCCCTCAGTGGCCACGAACCGGTCGGCACTTATGTTTTTTACGGCAATATTGAAGATGTTAGAAAATTTTTTTCCACTGATGATTGTCAAATCCTCAATGAGATTTTAAATCGCCACCAAGTTAGTTATATCATTGCCCCCCTGCCTTTGCTCTGCAACTATGAACTGCTTCAAACCACTCCTAATCGCTTTATTTATAAGGTCAATGTCCACCAGAACTAAATCACCGGCGGCCGCTACGGTCGAATTATCCGTGGTTTTGCCCTGCCGCAACGAAGAGTTGGCGATCGGTCAGTCCCTTCGCCAAATCACCGAAGTGCTAACCGCCAATAATATCCGGGGGGAAGTTATTGTTTCAGACTCTTCTTCGGATGGCTCGACACGAATTGCCGAGCAATGGGGCGCCGTCGTAATTAAACACAACCAACCCGGCTACGGCTTGGCTTATCTTAAGGGATTTGCTATAGCCAAGGGCCGCTACCTGTTTATGGCCGACCCGGATGGCAGTTATGACTTTTCAGAAATTCCCAACTTCTTAAATTATCTCCGCCATGGCTATGACTTTGTTATTGGCAACCGTTTCACCGACAATATGGCAAGGCGAGCTATGCCGCCACTGAATAAATATGTGGGCAACCCTTTGTTGTCGCTGATGTTTCGTCTGCTAATTGGTGGTAACATAACTGACATCCATTGCGGTATGCGAGCGATTAGCCGCCAAGCCCTCAATAAAATGCAGCTCCAAACCACTGGCATGGAATTCGCTTCGGAAATGATCGCCCAAGCCGTCAGCCTCAATCTAACCATCAAACAACTGCCTATTGATTACCAACGCCGCTTAGGTCAATCAAAACTCAAACCATTTTCCGACGGCTGGCGCCATCTTAAATTTATGCTCAACCATCGGTCCCTTTCTTTTGAACTGGAAAGATTTTTTGATAGCGACAAAAAAACATGATTAACCGAGTCAAATCAAAAGAGTTAATTTTGGTGCTGATGGTTATAATTATTGCTTATCTGCTGCGGATATTGCCCTACTTATTGGGCTATCCCATCCCTGTCACCGAGGATGGAATTTTAGATTTTGGCCAAGTCAAATACTTGCTGGAGAATAAAACGCTTAATCTTTATGACCGGCAATTGGGATTTGGCTCTTTCCCGATTTTGCACTTATTGGTATTTTTTTTGGCCAAAACCGGCCTAGCGCCACTAACGGTTTTCTTGTTTGTTCCCCAACTGTTGGCCAGTTTGGGAATTTTATTTTTTTATTTGTTCATCAAAAAATATCTTAACACCGACCAAGCCTTAGCCGCGGTTTTCTTGATCGCCGTGTTTGTCCCCCATATCCACTGGACCAGCCAACCCGTCCGAGAAACTATCGGTCTTTTCTTTTTTCCCTTAATTATCTATTCGGCCGATCGCCTTAAAAACCAGCCGAGTATCGGTTGGTGGCTGGTTAATCTTATCATCATCGGCCTAATGGTTGCCAGTCACCACTGGTCGACAATTATGCTGATTATTTGGCTGGTCGGCTTTAATCTAAGATTCATTAAAGACCGACGCCAGCAAATTATTTATGGACTCTTGGCCCTGATTACTGCCGGGCTGGCTTTAATCTATTGGCATCAATTCTTCCCCCGCGGGCTAAGCTTATTATTGGAACCGCTGACAATCGCTAATTGGCCATGGCTAGCTATGATTGTCATCGGCGGTCCGCTCATTATCCTAAAACGATCTAAAATAAATTTGAATCGTTATAAAACCAAAACGATTAAAATAATTTTTCTAGCCACCAGTCTGACGACCATACTGATTGCCGCCAAACTAATCGCCCCGCTCGCTTACCCCTTGCAAACATGGTTGGCCCTGGGTAGCTTATTCGGCTTGACCTACATTGGATTTTTTTACAACCGCCAGCCGGCTATTAATAATTTTTTTTGCTTGGCGGCCGGTTATCTATTACCCTGGCTAATTATTGGCCCTTATCTATTACTGGGAAAAAAATTAATCGCGATGCCGATTGACCCCTTTAGAACATTGGAATTCATAATTTTCCCTCTCAGTATTATCGCCGGTCAAGGGCTAATCATTTTGTGGCGCCAGAGTAAATTATTTTTTCTTCTTACCGCCGCTACTCTGCTTTTCTTGGCCACCTTAACTTATCCGCCAATTTTCGTCTATCAATCAACTTGGCAACATACCCCCTTTTACGATATTCGCAGCGATATTCGTTATTTGTCAGCAGCCACCATTGAATTGATTGATTGGGCCAACCAGCGTGGTTTTAATATTGAATCCATTGTCCCTGAGGCCCGGGCTTACCAACAAGTTTTTTATCCACCCCAAAAAAGTAAACTGACCTTGATTAGAAATAATGACCAAATAATTGACAAACTCAACTATAAAATCAAAGACCCGATAATTAAAATCAGCCCCATAAGCACCCCGCCGGAGGAAAATCAAAAAATCATCCATTATAATCAAGCCGGCAAACTAATAACGAAAAAATACGACGCCCAATTTATTGACCAAAAAATTCCCACTTCTGCTTCCGTCAATCAGCCGGCGGTAGCGTGGATTAAAATGAAAAATACCGGCGGTGAAACCTGGCAGCCGACTGGGGAAATAAAAATGATTCATCTTTATGAGCCAACTTTAATTATGGAATTGAAAACCGCCGTTAGCAGCGGTCAAGAAGGAACATTCTGGTTTGCCGGGGTGATACCTAATTATCCGGGCGATAACGTTTCTCGCTGGCAAATTTTTCATCCCGAAATCGGCTTTTTGGGCGACATTAGTCCATTAACCACCATTAATATTACCGACTAACGGGATTGGCTACTCCAATAGCGCCCGCCGGAGCAACTTCAAAATCGGTTGTTGGGGGTATGCTTGAGCTAGCCTGAAGGATATTAGTGGCGTAAAACAACAGCCCGGCGACACTGATAATCACCACCACCACCAAAAACAGGGCGATAAAGACCAACTTCTTGGCTAAGCGGCCACGATTAGGATTATCAAATTTTTCAATCATCAAAAAATTCATAGCTAAAAATATTTAATCAGTTATTTTTTGCCCTCGCTATCAGCCCACGTCCGTTTCCTCGACCTCGTTCCTGACTGAGGAAGAATTTAAATCGACTGACGGTCGGCGATCACTCTGAGGCGACGAGCCGACTGATAAATTGTTGAGCCGAGATGAACGCTGGGATTGGGAAATTTCGGATTCTCCAACTAGCCGGCTAAAGTCCGAACTCTTTTTAACTGGTGACGACGAATTGCCTAGGGGGCTGATCAATTCCCGACTGAATCTGATCCCGCTGTTTAATCGGGGACGCCCCCTCCGCTTCCGGTCGATTAGTTAAACCGCCATTGGTTTCCGGTTTCAACCACAAATCAAAACCAAAAATGTCCTCCGCTTTTTTGTGAGTCAAGTTAATCACTGCGGTCTTATTATCTTGATAGCCCTCTTTGCTGGCGACAATAAAATAGGCATTATTATCCACCAGAAAACCATACCGGCCGTATTTGTCGGTCACCTGCGCCTCCAGCATCCGATTGTGCTGGGGTGAAAAAATTCTGGCTACCGCATTCTTAATCGGCTTGCGGTTATCCAAATCATAAACCACACCCCAGCTCTTGGGTTTTTGACGCCCGGCCAGACGCCTAAATAATAAAAATAAAATAATATGCCCAACCGCAAACGAGCCGATTAAAATGGTGGGGGTAATTAAAAAAGACAGCACACCAAAAATCGGTCCGACGGCGCCAATATCTTCTTTGATATTTTTCCAAAAATTCTGCCTGATAATCTTGCTGTTAGAAATTTTTACTTCTTCTTGGTCAATTGGAATGTTGGCCGTAATCGCCCCTTCCTCTTTTTTACTGACTCGGATTACTTCACCGTGATAAATGTCAGTATATTGCAAATCCTCGGCAACTTCCTTCAATATCTGCGAGGGAAAAATGTAGCCTCTGCGTTCAATCTCAATAATATACTGCCCCTCGCCAACCAAAAAATTATAGCGACCATTTTTGTCGGTTACCTGAGAACGAATCAGTTTCTTGGTTTGATAATTATACAACCGCACCACCGCCAAATCTATCGGTTTTTTGGTAATAGAATTATAAACCACGCCCCAGCCGCGGCGACGACGGCGAAAAAACCAAGCAAACGGTTCGGTAAACAGATACCGGAGATAAGTAATTAAATTCCACCAGGGCAAAGAAACGGCGGCATTGGCAGTCGTGACCGCCAAAGCGGTCGGCGCCACATAACGAATGTTGGACTCTTCTAAAACCGGATTATCAATAATATTTTTTACCAATTCCACGGCCTTTTGGGCAACTGGCTCGGTGGCAGTGATATTAATTTCTTGATTAACAATCTGATTGCCGGCAATAACGATGGCGCTATTATATTTTTCTTCTTCGCCTTCTCTAACCACCAGACGATATTGGCCGCTTGGCGCCATAAAGCCGTACCGACCGCTGTCGTCAACCGTCAAGGGATTTTTTTGATTGGCGCCCACAAATAATTTTCCCTCGCTATCATAAAGAAAAATCTTAGCGTCGGCAATTTCCCGAGCAATACCCAGTACTTTGGAAACCACCCGGCCTAGCGGCATCACTTTGACGCTAACAGGCCAAGTTGAAACCGTGCCATCGCCATAAACCACCCGAAGTAAAAATTCAGTCTCACCCGTTTGTTCTAAGGCGCCAAGGGGCAAACGATAATCTTCTCCATTGTCAGATAAAATAAATAAATACAACCGGTCAGCCACCTCGCCAACGATTCGCTCGACCGGCTTGTCAAAATTATTCTTCACCTTAATAATCAAATCTTTCCCTTGAAGCAGGGTGATGGAGTTGTCAGCCCTGAAAACTTCCAAACCGCCGTTATTGGTATAATATTCAACCGCCGGAACAAACTGGTCAGTCGTAGTCGGATAATCATCCCAGCTAAACTCGCCGGTTGAAGCCAATAAGCCGCTCGAGGAACAACCATCCCGATTATAAGCAAAAACCAAATAGCAAAAGGTCGCCCCGTTATCTATCTCCGCGTCAAAAAACTCTTGGCCAGTGCCGTCATAAACCACCTGATTACCACCCCAGCAACCCTCATAACAAATATTACTCGGGCAACCGCCCGCTTGCTTGATAACCTTAACACTATCAAAACCGCCACTGGACGGATTTTCCCAATTTAATTGGACCCCATTGTCAAACTTACTCAAAGAAAAATTTCTGATGGCCGATATATAGCAAGTCGGACTTGATTTTAAGAAAGCCGCTGGCGAATATTCAACCCCGTCTTTAGACTGGCGATAAGCGAACGCCGAATAACAATAAGAAACATCATTGTCTAGATTAGCATCAGTGATTGCTGTCTGAGCTCCCTCATAAATCAAAACACCATCACCCGGCGTATTGGGAAAATTATCACCGGCCGGACAGGCTAGTCGCCTGACAACCACACTCTCGTAGCCCAAAACCGACGGCTCTGGAAACCAATTCAAAGCAATTTGATGGTTGCCCGGCGTAGCCCAAATACTCAGATAATTATCACAGACTCCGCCAGCCCCACAACCCAAATCCTCGCAAGTTGGCTCCGGATGATTAAAGCTCCAATTAGCCGAGCTTTCGTTGCCATCCAAGTCAGCCGCTTCCACTTCCACTAATACCGGCTCGCCAACAATAAAATCCTGAGCCGGCACCAGACTGATAGCATAAGACCGCGGTTCGCCCAAATTGCTCACCGTCAATAGATCATAATTAAAATCATTAAATTGGTACTGGTTTTCCCCGGCGCCATTTTTAACGGTCACAACCAAAGTTTCAATATTCACTCCGGAACGATTATCATTAATATTAAAAGCAATCGTGCTGTCTAACGGTTGATTGATCGAACCGGGCGCTGGCGACTGATTATTGATAGTCGGACCGGCAGTATCATCGGCGCAATAGCCGTCCGTCGGATAAAAAGAATAATTGCCACTTTGGACAAACTGCAGAATGTCCATACTGGTCTGGCGATCGGCGACATTGCTATCAATAGTGCTGTCTAAAGTAAAATCCCAACTCAGCTGAGCGGTAGTCACCCCCGGCCTAGGCAAGAAAGTGATTCGGGCATAAACACCGTTGCCATTAAACGCTCCGCCATAAGCGGTCAGCTTCAGCGTACCGGCCTGATTGTCAATAACCGGGTCCAAATAACTCTTAAACAATGTCCCTGGCTGAATTCGCTGAACAATAATTTTGCTCGGGTCAAATTTCATAATCGCATCCACAGCGCCGGCGGCCTGGCCATTGGTCTCTAGAATAACATTAATCGTCGCCGGACAACCGGCTTCAAAGCTACCGCCCGAAGTAAACAACAACTCAGCCGCGGTGGCCGAACCAGCCAGACAAATAAATATTAACAACCCAAACCAGATAGCGATTTTCTTCATAAATAATTATTATTAGTCTCCAAATTTATAAATATTATATTCGGCAATATTCAAATCCAATCCGTTAACAATGCCGTTCCAATCCAAATCCGCCTCAAGATCATCGGAGTAAATCTTATTTTCCAGGGCGGCCATATCCAAGCCGTTAACATAATTATCTTTGCTGGTGTTAACATCGCCGGCCAACAAATAAAAACTGTCTGCTAAAGTAAAATCAAAATTAACCCCCGAAGCGCCCAATTCGAGCACCGGGTCGGTATCGTTCAAGATACCAAACGGCTTCTCCTTTAGCCACTTCTGTTTGCCGACTAGACCGGGCGGCGGTTTGGGATCGGTTTTTTTTGCTGAGCCCGGTGGCGTTTGGGAATCGATTTTTTTCGCCGCTAGAGTAATAGCCGATAAATAAACATCGTTTATTTTTTTAGTCAAGTGAGACAAGCCCTTGAGCGAACTGCCATAGGTTTCCGGATAATTTGGCAATAAGCTTTTGGGAAAAGAAACTTGCCCTTCGCCTTTACTGTTCAATTCCACGGCCAATTCCAGGGCCGTGGAATTGTCCGCATTAAGAATTTTCAACACGGCGGGCAAGGTAAAATCCGGATCAGTCTGCGGTTTTCTTTTCTCGGCCTTGGCTTTTACGGCCACAACCATTTCCGAACCACACACCAACTGACATAAATTGGCGCTACTGCCATCATAAATCATGGCCAAATCCGCTTCATTAATTATATTATCAAAATTAACGTCAGCCGCCCGCTGTTGGCTGTCTAATAATTGCTCTTGACCGGCCAAATAAGCTTGGACTAACAAAGCGTCGCTAACCGTCACATAATTATCACCATTAAGATCACCCAAAACAACCGCGCTTAAATCCCCTTGGCAATCACTGTCAATATTGTCACAAGATTGATAGCATCTTAAGTCGCCAATATTATCAATATACTTCCCTCCATAATAATCAGTAATTGCCGCCACATCTTGGCTATCAATAACAGCATCGCCATTAACCTCGGCAACTTCTTGAACTAAAGAACCGATTGTCACCTGATTGGCATCAAATAAATTAACACAACCGTCACCAGTCACATCACCGACAAAATAACCAAAGCCGCTGCAAGTATTAATTTGGCATTCACAGGTCAAAGAATCATGACTGGCCGGATTGCGACACCGGCCTTGCCCGCCCAAAAACGGGTCAAGATAACAAATTAATCCGGCGGCGCAGTCGCTATTTAAAGCGCAACTCTCATTGCACAACTTTGAAGTGATTGGCGGCGGACCGCCGCAATTATTGATGGCGCAACTACTGGAACAGTTGGCCGGGCAGGGACCGTTATTGGCGCCACTATCGCACTGCTCGCCGGTCTCCACCACTCCATTGCCGCAAACCGACGCGGTTGAAGGAATAGTGGCAGTCACCTCGACACTAGCATTCCTGGTCGCTCCCCAAGCCCAAAACACGCCCCCAAACATGCTGGCAGCCAGTAACAACAAAAAAATTATTATTCGTTTGTTCATTGTTCTTTTTGATTTAGAACTAATTTCCGGCGATGCCGTTTTCTCAATATAATCGCCAATAAAAATATGAACGCTAGACCGCCGACCAAAGATAATAGCCGCCAAGGAATCACCCAAAATACCACTTCCTCGGAACTGATCGTAATAGCGGCCGGATCATAACTAATAAACGCTTGGGCAGTAAATCGACCAATGGCCAACTGCTTGCCTTCCCGTCTTAACTGACCGATAAAATCAGTCGCGATTGGCACAAAATCGCTCCGCCGCCAAAATTCTTCAAACCGTCGACTGCTGGCAGGCAAGATATTGCCCCGCTCTTCATTAATCAATAATGACTTAGTCATCTTGCCAAAAATATTTTTTATCATCACGTAGCCCTCCGGCTTGAGATGAATATTGCCTTCATTCTTCAATTTCAGGGAAAAGCCAACCGGCAAACTACTGTAAAAATTTTCATCCTCAATTAGCCGAAAATCTTCCACTCGCAACTCTTTGTGGGCCTCGCCCTTAACTTCCAAAAGCAATAACACCCCGACCCGACCGGATAATTTAACTTGATTGACGGGCTGATTGGGACCGGCCATGGTCTGCCACATTATTGCCAAATAATAACCACCCACCTCGGCTGTTTCCGGCACCGTCACAAATACCGGCACCTCCACCACTTCGCGCGGCGCCAACACCAAAGCATTTAAAGGCAGCTTCACCCAACTGACTGCCTGATCAGTTATTTCCGGCGGCACTACCCGAGCCTCCCCACGCTCACCGTCGGGCTGAAAAGTTTCTATTGAGCCGGCCAGATAAAGCGGCTCGGCAGTCTCGTTAAACAGACTGATTACCGCTTGTTGGCTTTGGCCGGGGTCCAGACTGATTTCCAAAATAGTCGGCGCTACCGTCGTCGCTCCGCTTTTGCCCGGCAGTAAGACCGGCACCAAAAAAAATATTAAAAACAAAAAAAATTTTTTCATAAAAACTAAAAATTAGCTGTCGCCGTATAAGTGATGGTTGTGCTATAATTACCGGCTGTTTCTGCCCCGCTGATATTGGCAATATAATTCAGATCAAAATTGGCGCCAGCTGTCATCGCGCTGCTGGCGCTGATAATTTCATCGCCGCTATTAAAAGCGTACCAGCCGGCAGTATCATAAGGCGATTGAGCCGTCGCCGTGCTATCACCGCTATTATAAATCACATTAAAACCAAACTGGCTAACGCCGGCTGAGGCACTGGCAGCGGTTGCGCCAATAGCGCTAATGGTATTGATGCCCGAACAAGCGCCGCAAGTCAAAGTATCACCACTAAAAGTAACGCTTAAGCCGGTTGCTGAATTGGTTTCCAAACTGACCGTGTGAGCGCCGGCACTGGTCGTATCTACTCCCAAGGTGCCCAAGGCTAAACTATTGGCGCTGACTGTTAACGTCAAAACATTAACTGAAGCGTCTCTAATCATTTCCCGAAAGCCGGCTCGCGATGAATAATTAGTGGAACTTGATCGACCAATCATCCCCTCACCAATCGTATCATACAAATAATAACTGGCGGACAGACCATCTTCACCGCCGCCAACCGAAATCACATCGGCCCAAATCTGATAATTGGAAGAATTCATCACCGCCAGTACTGCCAAGGGAGCAAGACCAAACAAGCTAACGCTCAATATTAATTGGAAAAACAGTTGTTTCATTATTGGCAAATCAGTTTATTTAATAATAGAAAAATATCACAAGATTAAACATTTTAACCGGCGCTAATACTTATTCAGCTGCCGGTACCGGCGCTTCAATTGGCGGCGCCGGTTCTTCAATAACCGGTACCGGCGCTTCAATTGGCGAATCTATCACTTCAGACGGGGATAGTATTATTTCCGCATACTGACAAGAACCGTCGTCTTGGGTGGCCGCCGAATTATAGTTATTGGCGCTACTGTCAGTACAACCCAAAATTTGAGTTGATGCCGGCTCAGTTGTTGATTCGACAGTGCTAGTGTCAGCAATCGGCTCAGTAGTAGTAGCTTGAGATTCTTCAGCACCTCCGCCTGTCGACTGACTGACATCTTCTACTATCACCGTCTGCTCATACAAGCAGGAACCGTCATCTTGATTCGCCACTGGACTAAAATTAATCGCCGCGCCATCAGTGCAGCCCAAAATAGTTGCCGCCGTTTCTTGGGCGCCGGCCACTTGGCCGATAAAATCCTTAACCGCTACCGCCTGCCAACTAAAATCCAAGTCTTCATTATAAATCGGATTAATTACAATTCTAAATCCTTTGGTTGTTTCCTCAGTCACCCAATAATTGCTATTGCGTAAATCCGAACGCGGCGTTACGCTGATTACCGGCGTCCATTGGTATTCGCTTTCAAAGACGACTTTGGTGGAAGTAGCCATCGCCTTCAAGCGGACAAAACCGGCGCTGTCTTTATTGAAATAAACTTTGCCGTTAAAATTGACATCGCTGTCAAAAGTCACCCGCGAGACAAACCGGCCTTCGCCAACCACGATAATCGTGCCGGAAAACAGCGCCAATTCCTTGACTTGCACGCCCTTAACATAAACGTTCTCATTGATTATCTGGTTATCCGCCACAGCCAAAGTATAGTTTTCCCAGCCACTATCAATCACCTTAACCTCAGGACTATCAGTCTTAGCGGTTGTCGCCGGACTAATTTTTTCATCCAATTTGTCCACCCGCTCAATCAAGCCCTGGATGCCTTTTAACGCTACCATTGCCACATCTTTGGCGGAAATGGACACATTGTCGCCCAAACCAAAAGTATCATACCAGTCTTCGGCCATGGCGCCGAAGTGCCTGACAGAATCATCTTCCGAAATATAATTATACTCCACCATTGCCAAGGTTTTGATGCTGCTTAGCACCTCGTCATTATTCCAAACTTCAAAATTCTCTTTCAACGCTTCTGAAGAAGCGTCCGTCCACACACCGCCACTGGTCAAATGGGCGCCGGAATTGGTATGAATATAATGGCCGCCACCATTGTTTTCCATCACCAAACCATAACCGGTTTGATAGACAATACCCACTCGGGCACTACTAGTAGTGGCTAAATTGCCCCCCACCCTCAAATCTCCCCAAAAACGACCACTACCGGCCACTTCCAAAGTAGATGAGGCATTATCCACCCCAATCCCGACATTACCAGCAACATTATAGCTAAAGATGCTTTTACCGGTTAAGCCAGTGGAGGTGGAAATCTTAAATAATTCATTATCTTTATCAATGCCGATTGAGGAAGCAAAGGTTGATTTACCAGAGTCACTATAAGTGTAATAAACTGTGATTGTAATATTATCAATATAA
>JAKQDP010000017.1 GCA_029558735.1 bacterium
ACATCAAAAACACTGATGTACATTAAAATCTACGCTTCGATTTAAAAGGCAAAAAGCGCACCGTGGCTGCGGCCACCGCTCGCTTAGCGGGCTCAACCAAATTCGGCCGCCCTCAAAAACGCAAGCGTTTTTGGGGCGCCCGAACTTCGCCAACGCGCGGGGCGTTATACGAAAGCCCGCTCAAGTCCTCCCCATAATTAAGATCACAGTATATCAACATCACTACATCAAAACCACGCGCCGCATAAGGTTTTTCTGTTTTAACAACCACCACAGAATTTAACCGCGTTTTTTTCGCCGCGCGCCGGCCTTCCTGGCCGGCGCCGAAGGCCCGTTTTAACCTAAATTTTGTCACCATAAAACTAAAGATAGCCTGATAATAAGCTTTTTCTCAAAATCCATGTTAACAACAATTTATTCCAACATCGAATTGTTAATACTAACCAGAGTTAAATTCATTGCGTTTTAAAAACTAGAATTGACCAGTTTATTAATCATCTCCGCAGCCGCCGTGCGGCGGCTGAACATATGCGCATGAAAACAACCGAGCAAATAATATGTTTTTGTGTTTAGGATCGTTATCCCGCCACGTTAAAAAATATCTAACCATAACGCCTCTCACTCCGCCGCCCCGTGGCGGCGGAACAATCTAAACCATATTTAAATATTCTGTTGACAAAAAGCACACAATGGCGTATAATTATATTAACGTATAATAAAGGATTAACTCATGAAGAAAATTAACTGGGACGTTAACAAAAATTTAATTTTAAAAATGGAACGGCGCATTTGCTTTGATGATGTCGTTTATTATATTGAAAACAATAAAGTTTTAGATCTTATTCGTCATCCAAATCAAGCAAAATACCCCAACCAAAGTGTTTTTATAATCCAAATTAACGATTACGTTTATCTGGTACCTTTTGTTGAAAGCCAAAATGAAATCTTCTTGAAAACTATTGTTCCTAGCAGAAAAGCAACTCATAAATATTTAGGAGAAAATTATGAAAAAGAAAGAAATTAAATTAGACAGCGAAGAACAAGAACTTCTTAAAGCATACGAAAATGATGAATTCGAATCTGTACCTAACTTAAAAAAAGAACTTAAAAGATATAGCAAATATGCAAAAGAAACCATAAAGAAAAATAAACGATTAAACATAAGAATATCCGAACGCGACCTTGAAGCAATACAGCGCAAAGCAATCGCCGATGGAATCCCTTATCAAACATTAATATCGAGTTTAATCCATAAATTTGTCACCGGAAAACTTATCGAAGACAGAAAAGTGGCTTAAACAGGTTTCGCCCTCCGCCATCCGTGGCTCCGGGCGACGGCGGCGAAAAAAACGCTGCATCCCAACACAATCAAGTTTGCTCGCATCCCAACCTCCCATAACGCTCTCAAGGCGGCGCTTGCCAAGGCGGGCCTTCGTATAACAAGCGCGTAAGCGCTGCGGCGGCCCACTTCGGGGCCGCCTCGGGTTTCGCCCGCACACTCGCTCGTCACGCTTTTTGCCGTTGGGAAATAAAATTGTGAAACATCAAAACACTGATGTACATTAAAATCTATGCTTCGATATACAGGCAAAAAGCGCGCCGTGGCTGCGGCCACCGCT
>JAKQDP010000022.1 GCA_029558735.1 bacterium
ATACTTTAAAACTTATTTATTTAATTTGCCGTTGTAGCTCAGTTGGTAGAGCGCATCCATGGTAAGGATGAGGTCTCCAGTTCAATCCTGGACAACGGCTTTGGGTCGGTACCGAAGTGGTCAAACGGGGCAGACTGTAAATCTGCTGGCTTCGCCTTCGCTGGTTCGAGTCCAGCCCGGCCCACCATAAACATAAACGCCAACCTCGAACTTAAAATCCATATATGAGAGTTACTACAAAAGCAGCTACAATTAACGGAATTTGTGTAATAATTGGGTCAATTATCGGTGCAATTATTGCTCTTCGATAATAGCCACAAATATAACGATAAATATGCTAAATATCGAGGCGAAATCAGTTACTACGGAAAGTTTTTAAGGTTTTGGATGAAGATGGTCATGGTACCGTGATAACTCCTGGGCCAACAACGACCCTTGGGTTTCGATAAATTTTACAAGGAAAGTTCGAATTTTATAAGGTCCACTAAAAACTCCCCCTTATGGGGAGTTTTGTGGTATAATAAAAATAATATGACTCAAAATACATTTTTAAAAACCGCTCGCTATATTGTCATTGAACTATTGGGCGAATTGGCTTATTTTCCAATTTGGTGGTATTCTCGCGGCGTCAAAAAAACAGCGGTTTTTTTCTGGCAGGCGATAATTAATATGGAACGCCGACTGGGTTGGTCGGTTTGGCTGACTAATTTGTTTAATCCGATGTATGGCCAACGCGATTGGCAGAGTGTTTTAATCAGTTTTTTTGTGCGATTATTTCAAATTGTTTTTCGCGGGATTTTGTTGCTGATTTGGCTGGTATTGATGTTTCTTTTGGCTCTATTCTGGCTAGCCTTGCCCTTACTGGTAATATATCAATTAGTCAGCTTTTTTAATAAATGACTTCAACAGTTAAAAAAAATTATTTATTTTGTCCCGCTTGCCGCGGCACCGGCCGCGCCGGCGCTGGTTCGTGCTCCCATTGTCGCGGAGCGGCAGTTGGTCTGAATTATAGCGGTCTGTTTTTGTATTGGGGCCGGTCAATCAGCGCCGGTTCAATTGTCCAGGAACGTTTTTTCCGTTTGGTAAAATTGGCTTTTAAGATGGCACTTTTGGGTTTTGGTATTGGCGGGGTGATTATTTTGGGTTGGCAATTTTGGCGTTGGTCGGTGGCCGGATTGACTTTGCTGGATTTGGGGCAGCTAGTTAGGGCCAAGAGTTACCCGATGTTTATTTTCTGGTTGAGCTTATTGGCTGATTTGTATCTTTTCTATTTATTGAATCGAGATTTGGAAAAAGAAGAAAAAATCAAAGAAAAACATTATCAGTCGTCTTTAGCGGAAACAACAGAAATCAGTTGGGAAGATTTGTCCAGTTCTAATCAGCGGCAACAAGTTGATGTCTCTTTGGCTTACGGCACCCAGGCTAATTTGGTGGTGGAACGGGCCTATCAATTTGCCCGGCAGTTTGGTCACCGTCAGCTAAATCCGATCCATTTGTTGACTGCTCTGTTAACTTTTAATGAAGTGGGGTCGCTATTGGCTCGTTTGGAAATAACACCGGAGAAAATTAAGGAAAAAGTGCTTGATAATTTAACTCACGAGGAGCGTGGCGTCAAGCCGGTTTTATCGCCGGCCAGCCGGCAAACACTGGTGGAGGCGTATAAAATTGCTTATGGTCAGCGTAAGCAAAAAGTCGGCCTGACTGATGTTTTGGTGGCGGCTAATTTGCTTAATCAGTCGATTGCCGATATTTTTTACGATTTGGAAATTGATTTTGACAAAATAAAAAATGTGGTAATGTGGGCTGATTTTTATGACATTACCCAGAGTTATTTGCGTCGTTTTCGAGCGGTGGCTAAATTTAAGCCCCAAGGCAATCTGGATCGCGCGATGACCGCTATGGCCACCCCCTTTCTTAATCGTCATAGTCGCAATTTGACTACTTTGGCCAAATACGGTTATTTTAGTCCTTGCTTGGGTCGGGATAAAGAAATTGAGGAAATTTTCAGGGTGGTTCAAAGCGGTCGGCGCAAAGGCATAATATTGGTTGGTGAGACCGGGGTTGGAAAAACTGCTATTATTCGCGGCCTGGCTCAGCGAATGGCGACAGAAGATGTGCCTGACATTTGGCGGGACAAGCGGTTGGTTGATTTGAGCATTCCCAGTTTGATCGGCGGGGCGGCGCCGGATGTCGCTCAAAGCCGATTGATCCGCGTCTTGAACGAAATTACTCAAGCCGGCAATATTGTTTTAGTATTGGAAAATATTCGGGAACTATTGGGAATTTCGGTTGGCGGGGAAGAAAGTTTGGAATTGGCGGAAATTTTGGTCCAGGTTTTGGCCGGCGGCGGTTTTTACTGTTTGGCCACCACCACCCCCGCCGATTATGCTCGTTATATTGAAAGGAGTTCATTGGTTAGCGTTTTTCAACCGGTGAGAATTGAAGAGCCGGACAAAAACAGCGCTATTCAAATTTTGGAAATTAAATCCGGGGCGATTGAGAATAAGCACCAGGTCTATTTTTCTTACAAAGCGATTGCTCGAGCCGTGGATTTAGCCGATCGTTTCATTCCGGATCGTTACTTGCCGGACAAAGCCATTAATATTTTGGAAGAAGCAGCGGTTTTGGCCCGGCAACAACGGGGTTCGGCCAGTATTGTTCGCGGCGAAGATGTGGCTGAAATTGTCGCCCAGGCGACTAAAATACCGGTTCAGCGGATTAGTCAGGAGGAAAGTCGGAAGCTGCTTGATTTGGAGCAGCTGATCCATCAGCGGATTGTTGGTCAAGCTGAAGCGGTCAAAATGGTTGCCGCCAGCTTGCGCCGGGCCCGAGCCGAGATGCGCGATATTAAGCGGCCGATCAGTAATTTTTTGTTTTTGGGTCCGACCGGCGTCGGCAAAACAGAATTGGCCAAAACTATTGCTGAAGTTTATTTTGGCTCCGAAGACAATATGATCCGCTTGGATATGTCCGAATATCAGGCGGCCGACAGTATCAATCGGCTGATCGGCCAAGCTGACAGCCCCGGCTTGTTGACAGAGGCGGTGCGGCAAAATCCTTTTAGCATTATTTTATTGGATGAAATAGAGAAAGCTGATCGTAACATTATTAATATTTTTCTCCAAGTGATGGAAGATGGCCGTTTAACTGATGGCGCCGGCCGAGTTATTGATTTTACCAATTCAATTATTATTGCCACCTCCAACGCCGGTACGGAGTTTATTCAGGATCAAATCAGGGCCGGTTTGGGCGTCGAGCAAATTCGCGATCAATTAGTTGACTATCAACTCAAGGATTATTTTCGGCCGGAATTTCTCAATCGGTTTGACGGGATTATAGTTTTTCGGCCGCTTAATTTGGCCGAAGTGGAGCAGATTGCCCGGTTAATGATTGACCGGTTGGGCAAAAACTTATCTCAGCAGGGGGTAAGTCTGGAGGTGACGGCGGCGGCTATTCAGGAATTGGCCCAAGCCGGCTTCAATCCGACTTTAGGCGCCCGGCCGCTCCGGCGGGTAATTCAAGAGAAGGTGGCCGATATTTTGACTAATTATTTATTGGAAAACAAATTATCCCGACGGGATGTGGTAGTGATTGATGCCGGCGGTGTTATTACGGTTAAGAAGGCGATTTAAGGCTTGCAAAAATCGGCTTTTTATGGTAAGCTGAATTCCGTCCCACGGGATTTTTATTATTCAGTTGAGTAAGTCCGGATTCGCCGACTTAGCTCAATGGTAGAGCAACCGCCTTGTAAGCGGTAGGTTGTCGGTTCGATTCCGACAGTCGGCTAAATATAATTTAACAGCTAAAATCAAATTTATGTCTCAAGACAACATGATAAAATTAGAGTGCACCGCTTGTAAAAGAGTCAATTATTTTTCTCGGAAGAATAAGAAGATTTTAAAGGATCGTTTGGAAATGAATAAATTTTGCAAGCACTGTCAGAAGCATACCAAGCACAAAGAGACCAAATAATTTTATCGGCCTTTAGGGCCGCTTTTGGGCGTGTAGTTCAACAGTAGAACGGCGGTCTCCAAAACCGCAGACGAGGGGGCAGCACCTTCCACGCCTGCCAGTTATTAAAAAGCAATCTGTTTAGCCGTTGGGGCGAGATTGCTTTTTGTGTTATAATGAAGTTGTTTTATTACTAGCCAAAGTTGATTGGTGGTATGTTCATTGGTATGTTCATTAATTAATAATTAATAATTTATGGCCAGTGAAAAATATATTCGCAAGGTGGTTAAAAACGGTCGCAACAGTTATTATCTTAATCTTCCCAGAGAAATTGTCAGGGCGCTTAAACTCAAAGAAAGACAAAAATTGATCATCGGGCGGCAAGGGAAGAGGATAATAATAAGTGATTGGACCAAATAGCGATGAGAGCGCGTCGACAATTAGTCTTTTGTTTTTTGGCCGGATTAAGCTTAGCCGGCTGTATCATTCAGCGGCCGGTCAATTGGCCGGCGGTCAGTAATAGACGGCCGGAAACCGAGTCAGTTCAAGCGCTAATAACCGAATCACCGGCCTCGGCAACAATTAATGAGGAAATTGACGTGCCGATTATTATCTATCATCACATCAAAGATGACTACAACTCAAACAGCGAGGCAGACAAAAATTATACGGTTACCGTGGCCAATTTTCGGGCCCAATTGGATTATTTGGTGGCACGGGGCTTTACCCCGATTTTACTTAGCGATATAGCCCGATATTTTGCCGGCGATTTTAAATGGCCAGTCAAGCCGATTGTCATCACTTTTGACGACGGTTTAATTAGTCAATACCAAAATGCTTGGCCGATGTTAAAGGAACGTGGTTTTAAGGCCACTTTTTTTATTTTTACTAATCCGATCGGCAAAAATGACAACTATTTTAATTGGGAGCAGATTAATGAATTGGCTGAGGCTGGTTCGGAAATCGGCAGCCATGGTCATTATCACTTGTTTTGGGATAAGATAACCGACCAGGAGCTAAGACAAGAAATTATCGCGAGTAAAGAGATAATTGAAGCGAAAATTGGCCGGCCGGTAATTGCCGCCGCTTATCCATTTGGTCAATCTAATGATCAAGCGACACAAGCGCTTAAAGACGCCGGTTATTTGGTTGCTCGGGATATTGTTAATGGTCGGTCGCATCAGCCGGCGGAGTTATTTAAATTAAAAGCTTATTTTGTTACTAATGATTTTAGTCGTTTTAAAACAATAGTGGGTGATTAAGCTTTGCTTAAAATTGTGTTATAATTAAAGAAAATTAATAACCAAACCATACTATGTTCAACCAATCTGGCCTGGCGCCAGCCTTAAAAATAGTTTTGGTTTTTGTATTGGTGGTGTTTTTGATTGTTGTCGGCGGTTTAGCCTGGGCAGTGTACAAACTGTGGCCGCTGTTAAAGGCCAATGAAGCCGTTTTGCCCGCTGTTAAGCCGGAGACTGTTTTAGACGGCGCCGATTCAGTTAATCAAGACACTACTGACAAAAACCCCTTATTAAATGCTGACCAGGAACGGGTTCTGGAAAACTTGGGTGTGGATGTGGCCGCACTGCCTCAAGCAATTACCCCGGCGCTGGAGCAATGTTTTATTGAAAAGTTGGGTCCGGATCGGGTCAAGGAAATCAAAGCCGGCTCCCCATTGACAGTAATGGATTTTTTCCAGGTTAATAGTTGTTTTTAAAGTTGTCGGTTGAATTATTTTACCAGTTTAAAAGCTCCGCCAATGGCGGAGCTTGAATTTTGCAACAAAAAAAGCTATTTTGCGTAATAGATATAAAGAACAATTATGGTGATTAATTTTATCCCGGAGGGCAAAACCGACGAGGAGTTAGTTCAATTGACTTTGAAAAATAAGGAATTTTTTTCTTATTTGGTCAATCGTTATAGCATCAAGCTGTCTCGATATATAATTAGGATATCTGGGCTGGGTCGTGAGGACGCTGATGATTTATTACAGGATATTTTTATTAAAGCTTATAAAAATTTAAATAATTTTGACCGCCGATTGAAGTTTTCTTCCTGGATTTATCGCATTGCCCACAATCAAGTGATTGATAATTTTCGCCGCCGCCGAGTTCGTCCGGGGCAGATATATTGGGAGGATAATGGTAATATTTTAGTTAAACTTTTAGCCGATGATGATGTTATCCAGAGAATAGACAGTCAGATTGATCGGCGTAAAATCTATCAAGCCATAGAGAGATTGGATTATAAGTATAAAGAAGTGCTTGAGTTGAGATTTTTAGAAGAAAGAAATTACCAGGAAATTTCTGATATTTTGAAAAAACCGGTTGGGACGATTGCTTCTTTGATCAATCGGGCCAAGCTTAAATTATCTGAACAATTAAATAAATCGTAAATATATGGATGATAATTTCGGACAAGAAGTATTAAAAAAAATTGAGCGAGATGAGATATCGCCAGAACCGAAATGGAAGTTTTTATTGGCCGATTACATTATTTGGCTGTTGGCCACGGCATGTCTATTGGTTGGCAGTTTGGCAGTGGCGGTGATTATTTTTATTATTTTTAATAATGATTGGGATTTATACCATAATGCCACTAGTAGCTTTTGGTGGTTTGGTTTGACTAGCTTGCCATATTTATGGATATTATTGTTGGTATTATTCGTTGGCTTGGTTTTTCATAATTTTCGCCATACCAAATCCGGTTATCGTTATCGCTTTCATTCAATATTTATCGGCACGATTATAGTTAGTGTTATTTTGGGAATATTGTTTTATGGGATTGGTTTTGGTCGGGCTCTCGAAAGAGCTTTAGCTGATAGCTTGCCTTTTTATGAGCGTTTTAGTCCGCATCATCGTTTATGGCAAATGGCAGGTGAAGGACGTTTGGGCGGTATTATTACTACGATTGACAACCAGGGCAATATCCGGTTGCGCGATTCTTTTGGGCGCGAGTGGCATATTAATATCAGCCAGGTAGAAGTCATTGGCGACCCTAATTTTATTCGGCCCGGGCAAAGATTGCGAGTGGTTGGTCGTCAGGTCGACGAGGATGAATTCGAAGCGTTAGTCATTAAGCCTCTTTTTGCGCCGCCGCGTCGCCAACTAATGATGCTATTTCGTTAGTCAGTAAATTTAATGCAATAAAAAAATAGTCAAACCGTATTAACTTAATGAAAGGTCTCAAGCGCTAGTGAGATAATATGTAATTAATAAATTAATTCTACATTAATGAGTAAAAAAGCACTGATTATTCCTTTGTCTATAATTTTTGTCTTAACCATTGGTGCATTTTCCGCTTATGCTTATGGCGGTGCAGTTGGTTTCAATGGGGCAGACCGCCAGGCAGTCGAGGAAGCCTTAACTAAAGGCGATTATCAGGCCTGGCAAGAGGCGGCCAGCAATTCACCTTTAACCGAAAAAATTACCGAGGATAATTTTGTCCGATTTGTCCAAGCGCATCAATTGCGCGAACAGGCCAGGCAAATTGAAGAAGATTTGGGCATTACTGATATTGGCGGTCGCGGTGGCCGCGGGGAGGGTATGTGTCCCAATTCACAAAATCATCAGGCAATAATGGCAGCTTTAGACAGTGGTAATTATCAGGCCTGGAAAGAAGCCGTTGGTGATTCGCCGTTGGCCGAAAAAATCACCGAGGATAATTTCGGCCGATTTGTCCAAGCGCATCAATTACGTCAAAGCGGCCAATTTGACGAGGCCCGGCAGATTGAAGAGTCTTTAGGCATTGATTTCCCCGGTCGGCGAGGTCAGGCCCGCCAAGCTAAATAAGTTTGGGGATAGTATGATTAATTAAAGTAAAAATAATAAAACCCCGATTAACGGGGTTTTATTATTTATCCGGATATGGTATAAAAAGCGTAAAGATTAATAATTAATATTAAATACGATGAAACAAAATGAAGGGGTAGTAGATCGGATTATTTGTTTGCTGTTGGCCATTATTTTAGCAGGTTTGGGCTATTGGAGTCTTATTGGCGCTTGGCAAATGGCGGCTTATGTGATAGCGGCGATTTTATTAATTACGGCTGTTACTGGTTTTTGCGGTTTGTATAAGGTTCTCGGTATTAGCACTATCAAGCAGCCTAAGCCGGATTTGGGTATGGGTGGTTCGAGCAAAGAGAATGCCGACCGTCAATAGGCCGTTTAGTTCAATTATTTGTTTCAATTATTATTATCTTTGAGTTATAATTTAGATAATAGTTGGTTATTTTTATGCCCAAAATTGTAGTAGTTAATGATAAGATGCAGAAAGATTATCGTTATATCCTATCCGCTCCGATTGGCCGTGGTTTTGCCCCCGATTTTAAGCCGCAACTAACCCCCAAGGAGATGTTGCGGTTGGGTGTATTTGGCGGCAAATACTTGACTGATTGCCGAAAGGAATTTCTCGCCAGTTGGTTTAAGGGAGCGAAACTATGTTCCGAGCGCCACAACGCCAAGCTTAATTATTTCGGCGTTAACGCCGTCAACCATTATTGGTCTGGCGGCAAAAAGCTGGATTTATCCGGATGATCCCCGAGGTTGGTTTCAGTGGTATTGCCGTTATTATTTAGGGCGGCGTTTAATCGAAGAAGACCGCCGGCAAATCGGTCGTTGGAAGACGATGGCTCGGCACATCGGTCAAATCAAAAAATATTGCCACCCCGGCGATTTGTCTTGCCGGCGCCGGCAGCGTCAGGCACTCCTTCATTGGGCTTATGACAGTCGTAAAATTTAGATTGGCGACCCAATATTTAAATTTAATTAAGTTGACAAAATCGGCATTTTGGCGCATTATTGAACCAGCAACGAAAATTGAAACCAGGGAGAAGCCAATGCCCAACAAGAAACTGGAAGTGTCCTTAGTTAAATTTTTGTTGATATTTTTTTGTTGTCTGGGGGCGGGTCTGTTTTTCGGTCTGAAGCTGGGCCGTTATTGGTTGCCTAATAACCCTTCTTGTTATTCGGTTGAATCAGCTGGGTCGGCCCTGGATCAGGAATTTAGCCGATTAGCGCCGGCTGAAAAGAAAATTGCCCTGGATTTTGTTCAATTAATCAGAGCTCAGTTTTCTCTGGAAGCACCGTTATTGGAGCGGCCGGAACGAGATTGGTCAGAGCAATCACGGGGATTATCGCGGTGGTCATTGGCGCGAGTCAAGAAATTTTGAATCCAATTGGCGACTCAACCGAACTCACCCGAACCAAATAATGGTTCGGGCTTTTTTATTCGGTCGGTTTTTGTTAAGATAGAAAGGATGATAAAATATCAACTGAATAATTTTACTCCTGCCGGCCGGTTTAAAATTGATTATCGGTCGGAATTGAATGAGGAACAATATCGGGCCGTCACTCAAGGCGACGGTCCTTGTTTGGTTTTGGCTGGCGCCGGGAGCGGCAAAACCCGCACTTTGGTGTATCGGGTGGCTTATCTATTGGAAAGAGGAGTTAAGCCCAATCGGATTCTTCTTGTCACTTTCACCAATAAAGCGGCCAAGGAAATGTTGTCGCGGATTGACAGTTTGCTCAAAACCGCTACCAAAGGCTTGTGGGGCGGCACTTTTCATCATATCGGCAACCGGCTGTTGCGGCAATATGGCTCGGCCATCGGCCTGAAGCCCAATTTTAATATTTTAGACGCTGAAGACGCCAAGGCGCTAGTCAAGGCGGCCTTGGCGTCTGTCGCCATTCCGGAAGATAAATATTTTCCTAAAGCGGAAATGATTTACAAAATAATCAGTCTGGCGGCCAATTTATCACGGCCGCTAGCCGAAGTAATCGATTGGCGCTTCGGCCAAATTGATAAGGACTATGTCCCTTTGATTGAGCAGATTGCCGCCAGCTATCAACAGCGAAAAAATCAGTCCAATGCTTTGGATTTTGATGATTTGCTCTCTTTGTGGGCTCGGCTTTTGAGGGAATCGCCCGAGGTCAGGCAAAAATTGGCCAATCAATTTGAGCATGTTTTGGTGGATGAGTATCAAGACACTAATCATCTTCAGGGAGAAATTGTCGCGGCCTTGGCCGGCGCCAGTCCTAATATTTTTGTGGTCGGTGACGATTCTCAGAGTATTTATTCTTTTCGTGGCGCCGATGTTAATAATATTTTAGACTTCCCCAAGATTTTTCCTCAAGCTCAGACGTTTAAACTGGAAACTAACTATCGTTCGACGCCGGAAATTCTAGCCTTGGCCAATCAGTCTATTTCCTACAACCAAAATCAATTTGTTAAAAAATTGAAAACCAATAAACCGGCCGGAAGCCGACCGGCGGTGGTACCGCTAAGCGACAACAGCCAGCAGGCGGAATTTATTTGTCAGCGGATTTTGGATTTGGGGCGGGACGAAGGGCTTAATTTGAAAGAGGTGGCCATTTTGTTTCGGGCTCACTATCAGTCGTTGGAATTGGAGTTGGCGCTCAATAAGCGGAACATTCCTTATGTTATGCGGGGCGGTTTGCGGTTTTTTGAACAGGCGCATATCAAGGAGGTGATTGCTTTTTTAAAAATTTT
>JAKQDP010000040.1 GCA_029558735.1 bacterium
CGCCGAGCGAGGCCGCTTTCCCGGGGTGGCACCGATTGGCTATCTCAACGACCGGAAAAATAAGACGCTTCTTGTTGATGAAGTAAAAGCACCATACATTAAAATGGCTTTTGAGTTTTATGCTACCGGCAAGCATTCGTATAAGTCGTTGGCAAAGGAAATGGCCAAGCGAGGACTAAAAACCAGAAATCGCAAGGTAGTTGGTAAAAAAGCGATTGAACGAATTTTACAAAATTCAATCTACTACGGCTTGATCAAGCGGCAGGGTGTAACCTCACAGGCCAACTTTCCACCGCTGATTACCAAAAAACTATTTGACGATGTTAATGAAGTTATCGCTCAGCATAATCGGTACGCCGACCGTTCACGCAAACATCTTTATTCGTTGTCTGGATTTATCCGTTGTGCCGACTGCGGTTCGATGCTTTGCGGCGATGTTAAAAAAGGCCACCTCTATTATTTTTGCTCGCACGGCAAAGACCATTCCTGCAAAGAAAAAAAGTATATCCGCAGCGAGAATGCCGAAGCTGACGTGGTTAAATACTTATGTTACGTTGAGCTGCCCGAAAAATTCAAAAGGACTTTAGACACTTATTTCGAGCACTACGCTAAAGAAAGAGTCGATCAGGAGGAGAAGGAACGAAAAAGTATCAAGCGAGAATTATCCCGGGTTCAACAGCAACTCCATAATTTAGTAGTTGACCGATCTAAGCGCATTATTGATGCCGACGCTTTTTTGAAGGTGCAGGATGATTTATTAAGAGAAAAGGAAACCTATCAAGACAGGCTGGGTGAATTAGAAACCCGGGCAGATAAATTCGTGCAAAAACTCAATGAAATTATGGACTTTACCAATCATGCCGACAAGCTGTTTTCACAAAGCGGTCTTTACCAACAGCGCACAATCTTAAAGCTCTGCTTTGAAGGTTTTACGGCTAAAAACCAAAAACTGATGCCGATTTGGACACCAGTTTTTGACATTATTTTGAACTTGAATAATTTGGTATGCCAGAAGCCCAATCAAGTTCAGACCGAGGAAAAACCCTCGGTTCGAAATTGGACGTCTGGCGGAGAGGGAGGGATTCGAACCCTCGGTCCCTTGCGGGACACACGCACTCCAAGCGTGCGCCATCGACCACTCGGCCACCTCTCCCAATAGGAGTCACCTCCTTAACTCCTGATCAAAAATTTTGTTCAATAATTAATTGCAAGTCGCCGCAGCGCCGCCAGAAGTCGTGCCCGAGCCAAAACCAGGCGCCGGTGTCTGAGCGCTCAAATTCCCCTGACACTCCTTGGGCTGATTTTCAAACGAAGCGCAAATCGCCGCCAACAGAGAGGCTGCATCTCGAGCTGTGCTAACTTCCCCGCCATTAATAATCAAAGTCGGGCTGCCACCAATGCCATATTTTTCATTGTCCGCCTGATCAACACCAAACAACGGATAACGACCCGACAACCAACTGCTTTGATTGGCCAAATTCTCGCTAACCTGGTATTGATCATCGGTCGCTTGGGTGCAGCTGGCCAATTTTTTCTGGTCTATTTTCACTTGACTTAAACAATTTTGGCCGTTACCACTCGCCAAAAAGCAATCCAGATAGTCAAGGAGTTTGCTGTTTTGCTCTTTCTGGATGCAGTATTGGTTGAGCTGTTCCTTAACCTCCACTTCGCCGTGCATAGCATAGTAGACAAATTTCAACTCAAAATCAATTTTATCACCCAATTGCCGGACTGCCGGCACAATACCTTTCTCAATCTGGGTGCCATAAGGGCAATGACTCATCACAAACAGCTCCACCTTCGGCTTGGCCGCCTTAATAATATTAGCGGGCGGCGGCGTGACCGTGCCACTGGGAGCAGCCTCGTTATTGGTCCCCGACTCTGTCTGACCGGCCACAAATCCGTTATTACCTTTTTCAGCAGTGACAAAAATTATTCCCATCACAATCAAACCAACAACGGCGATGACAGAAAAACCGCCAAACAACCCCAACAAAAACTGCTGTCGATTGGAATTATTCTCACTCATAAATTAAATTTATTATTTGTTATTTATTTTATACTTGGTTTTTGCTTGTGCCAATTGGTCGCCTGTTGGTAGTGGTGGCCGGCGCGCAGAATAGTTTTTTCGTCAAAGCGCTTGGCCAACAACTGAATGCCCACCGGCAAGCCGCCAGCCAAACCGGCTGGAATAGTTAAGCCGCAAATGCCGGCTAATGACGCCGGAATCGTAAAGGCGTCTTCCAAATACATCTTAAGCGGATCATTGATATTCTCTCCCAGTTTGTATGCCGGCGTCGGCGCGACCGGAGTTAAAATCACATCCACTTCGCCAAAAGTCTGCTCAAAATCTCCCTTAACCAGGGTCCGGACCTGCATCGCCTTTTTGTAATAAGCGTCATAATAGCCGGCTGATAAAGCATAAGTGCCAATCATAATCCGGCGCTTCACTTCCGACCCCAAACCTTTGGCTCGACTAGTCAAATAAATATCCAGCAAGTCGCCACTTTGGCGTTCGGATAAGCCGTATCTGATGCCGTCATAACGAGCCATATTGGAGCTGACCTCAGACGGACAAATAATATAATAGGCGGCAATGGCAAATTCGGTATGGGGCAAAGAGACGTCAACGACAGTCGCGCCCAGTTCCTCGAATTTTTTGGCCGCGTCAAGCACCGCTTGCCTGACTTCACTGTCCATTCCCTCAATGAAATATTCTTTGGGTAAGCCGATTTTAAGTCCCTGAATGTTTTGGACAATCGCTTGGCTGTAATCGTCAACCGGCTCCGATGGCGTGGTGGCATCTTTGACATCCGGACCGGCTAAATATTGTAAAATCAGAGCATTATCTTGAGCCGTCTTAGCCATCGGTCCAATCGTATCTAAAGAAGAAGTCATTGCCAAGACGCCAAAACGCGACACTCGGCCATAAGACACTTTCAAGCCGGAAATATTGCAAAACGACGACGGCTGGCGGATTGACCCGCCCGTATCAGTGCCTAACGCGTAAAGGCACATATCCGCCGCCACGGCCGCGGCTGAGCCGCCACTTGAACCGCCCGGCACCCGCTCCAAATCCCAAGGATTCTTAGTTGGAAAAAAAGCTGAATTCTCAGTCGAGCCACCCATCGCAAATTCATCACAATTGGTTTTGCCGATAATCACCGCATCATTGTCTTTGAGTTTTTTCACCACCGTAGCGTCATAGGGCGGGACATAATCAGCCAAAATCTTGGAACTAGCGGTAGTTTTCAATCCCTGAGTACAAAATAAATCCTTAATCGCTACCGGAATACCAGCTAACGGCGACAAACTGTCGCCGTTTTTTATTTTTTCGTCTACTGCTTTCGCCTGACTAATGGCGCCGGCCTCATCAACCGTCACAAAGGCTTTGACTTGGCTATCAAATTTTTTGATTTGCTTCAAGCAATCTCGGGTCAATTCTTCACTGGTAAACTTGCCTTGGCGCAAGCCCTCAAAAGCTTCTATTAAAGTTAATTGATTCAAAGACATACTTTAAAAAAATATCAAATTCAAAATATCAAGCTCCAAATCCGCCAAAAGAATAACTGATAATTAAAATTATTTTGAATTTATAATTTGAGATTTATTTGTTATTTAATATTTTTAATCTGTAATTTTATATTTTAATAAGTCTATTTATTCTCCAAAATCTTGGGCACTTGAAAAAAACCATTTTGGCTCTGGGGTGACACCGCCAATAAGCCGCCGACATTATCAAATTCCTCAACCACGTCTTCGCGCATCACATTGGTTAAGCCGGTCACCTGAGAAGTCGGCTCGACCGCGGCTGTATCCAACGCTTGCAATTTATCCATATAATCAAAAATCTTGGATAGCTCTTGGCTATAACGATTTTTTTCTTCTTCGGTTAATTTTAATCTGGCCAAAGTGGCGATACGCTCCACTTCTTGTTGGGATAATTTCATAATTTAAATCGACTATTTTGATTTTTTGATTTTAGCACTTTTATGCTAATTACGCAAGATTAATTTACAAATCAGTAAACTTTTGTTATTATTAATTCTACCGGAGGAATTTCCCAATCCAGCGGATTCGGGCCAAGGTGTTCACCCTCTCTACGCCCGGCGAAACGGCCCCCCTGGATAAAGTCGTGTTTTCCGACTTTGCTGGCGCCACGCCCGTAAGTTTCGGGAGCGGTCCAAAAGCCTCAAAGGGGTACTTCAGCTCCACCCCTCAAGTAGGCTAAAAAAACCGCAAAAAAGGCCATTTCGGTGCTAGCTGGAAATTCCTCCGGCCTTTTTTATTACTCAAATTTTAATTGACAAAAAGCATAAAATATGATATAATTAATTAAAGGGGGTCAAATAAAATAAATAGTTAAAAAATGACGAAGTTGTATTAGACAACTTCGTCATTTTTTAGTTTTTTATTCCTGCTAAACTATCAATAAACACCAGCTGATTTTATTTAAACAGACATTAGCGCCAAAAAATTCTATCAACAAGGCGCCAATAAAAACCAGTTTTACTTTATTATTCGTAAAAATTCCTTTTCCTCAATAATCGTCACACCCAATTTTTGCGCCTGATCGTATTTGGAACCGGGCTTGGCGCCAGCCACCAAATAATCAGTCAATTTACTAACCGAGGAAGAAACACTGCCGCCCAGCTTTTTGATTTTATCTTTGGCTTCCTGCCTGGTATATTTTTCCAGCTCCCCAGTCAAAACAAATTTTTTGCCTGCCAATTTATTGGACACTGACGCTGACTGATTGATTATTGCTACGCCAACTTCATCAAACTTCTTCAATAAATCAATATTTTTAGAATTGTCAAACCAAGCGATAATACTTTGAGCCACTTTCGGGCCAATGCCCTCCACTAGTTCCAAATCCAACCGTTTCACCTTCTGGGGCAGCTCGCCGGCTTTCAATTTGCCGGAGACAAATTGACCAGCCAGTAAAGCGGCAGTTTCTTCACCGACATGCCTAATGCCTAAGGCAAAAATAAATTTGGCCAGACTAATTGTTTTACTCGCGGCAACCGATTGAATCAAATTGCGCGCTGATTTTTCGGCAAATCTTTCCAAGGGCAACAAATCTTCTTCTTTCAACTTGAAAATATCGGCCACATCCTCAATCAAATCGGCTTTTTGGAGGTGGTCCAAAATCTGCGGTCCCAAACCGTCAATATTAAAAGCACCACGAGAAACAAAATGATAAAACTGCTCTTGCTGTTTAGCGAAGCACTGGTCATTGGCGCAATAATAAGCTACTTCGCCCGATTTTTGCTCCACCGGCGAACCGCAAATCGGACATTGATTCGGCAGTCGGAATTTTTTTTCTCGACCCGTTCTTAATTTGGGCAAGACGGCAATAATATTGGGAATAATGTCACCGGCCTTTTCCACCACCACCGTATCCCCCACTCGAACATCCAAACGATCAATTTCATCCTGATTGTGCAGAGTGGCACGCCTAATTGTGCTTCCGGCCAAATTGACCGGCCGTAAATGAGCGACCGGCGTCAAAGCGCCAGTCCGGCCGACCTGAACACCAATTGCTTCCACTACCGTCGTCGCTTGCTCAGCGGCAAATTTATAAGCGACTGCCCAGCGAATATGCTTGGCCGTTCGGCCTAACCTTTCCTGCCACTCCAGATTATTCACTTTAATGACCAGACCATCTATTTCAAACGGCAAAGCTGACCGATGCTTTGCCCAATAGCCAAACACTTTTTCCGCTTCTCTAATGCTATTTATCCTCTTCCAATTTGAAGTCACTTTAAAGCCAAGTTTTTTGAGAATTTTCAAAACCTCTTCATGGGTCTTTAGTTTGGCCGGCCCGTCATAACTGTACATATAACTGTCCAAATCGCGGCCGGCCGCCACTTTGGGGTCAAGCTGACGGACCGTACCGGCGGCGGCATTACGCGGATTGGCAAAAATCTGGCCGCCTTTCTTCCACTGTTCTTGATTCATTTTGGTAAAACCGGCTTTGGGCATAAACACTTCGCCGCCAACTTCCACCGGCCGCTTTTCCTTAATGCTTAAAGGCACGCTCCTAATAGTCTTGACGGTATGCGTGACCACTTCGCCGATGAGGCCATCACCCCTGGTCACCGCCTTGTCCAAAATACCGTTTTTATAAAGATAAGACATATTCAAGCCATCGATTTTTAGCTCGCAGATGTATTCAATATCAGCCGCTTCCGCCAAATTTAAAAAACGCTTGACGCGCCGGTCAAACTCCACTACTTCTTCGAAAGAAAACACATCGTCAATGGAATATTTGGGAATTCGGTGCTTGTGTTTTTGGAATTTACCCAACGCTTTGCCGCCAATGCGCTGAGTTGGTGAATCGGGGGTAACCAGCTCCGGATGTTGCCCCTCCAATTTTTCCAGCTCATCTTTGAGCGAATCACGAACCGCATCAGAAACAACGGGCTTATCCAAAACATAATAAGCATAATCAATTTCATGCAATTGCTTTTTGAGCTTATCAATTCGATTTTTGGCTTCCTGTTTGTTCATTGTATTTAAAGCGATTAGCGTTTAGCGATTAGCTTTTAGGAATTTGGTAAAAAACGTTTGGCGTTCAATTTTTTTATCATACTTATCAACATTTTTTGCGTCTCACTTAAAAGGGACTCGGACTTTAAAAAATCCACCTTATGGTAAATGTTTTTAGCAATAATAATTTGCGTTTCCAACTCCGCCGCTGATCCATCAGCGATATTCAAAAATCTTATGTAATCTCCAATATTACCTCTCTTATAACCTTCGGCGATATTAGACGGTACAGAAATCGCAGATCTTCTCATCTGGCTGATTAACCCGTAGTTCTCTGCCGCTGGCAAATCGTTTGTTCTTAAGTATATCTCCTTGACTAATTCTATTGATCTTTGCCAAACTTGCAAATCTTTATAAGATTTTATATACATAGGCGCTAATCGCTAATACCCTTTAGCAATATCCTGCTCAGAAAACAGGACAAAGCCCAAGATGCCAGACAGCGGGTCGCGTGGCGGAAGATGAGCAATTATTTCCTGCTGACTGCCCGCTTTGGTTCCCTGCGACCTGATGGTCAAATTGGTAATACCCTCTTTAACAACAATATTGTCGTCATCATAAGCCATCACTGATATCCGATCAATAAAATCAGCATTACTGGCCAATTCGCCACCAACCGCAGTAATTTCCACCACATAATCATATGGCCCCGGACAACCACCCTGACAATTGGCCACTGCTTCGTCTTTAAAATTAAAAACATATTGCTCCCCCCCGCTAGAATCAGTAAAAAGCGGCTGGGGGCTTTGGTCAACATAATAAACCACCACATTATCATCCTTTGTCTGAGGATTAAGCTGGGTAAAAGTGATTTTCAGCCGAATATTGGATGGAGTATTGTCATCTTTTATTCCCTTATACCATTCTAAACTGATTTTTTCAGTCGGATTGGAGCGGGGGTCTCCGGCCCGACCCAAAAAATAAAGCTTGACGCTTTGGCCATTAAACAACCGCTGGCGAAAAAATCGAGTCTCATAATCAACTGATTGTTCAATGTTCCAGTGGGAACCGGCCAAAACCAAATCGCCTGAGCCAACAGATTGTTTTAAGGTCGTCACCCTCTCCAAATCAGTCTTTCTGAGCCAATAGAGACTTTGTTCTAAGCCGGCGTCAGCGGCATAATAAGCGATAATTGCATTGTCAATTAAGTTGGCTTGCCTTAAATCAGCCAGAATCAAGACACTGAAAGCCAACGCTGTAGACAGTAGCAGCGACATAATCACCAGAGTAAAAATAATAATCACCCCTTGTTGGTTTTTCATTAGCGTTTGTAAACTTTATTGGAAATGGTAGTCTGGAGCACCAACTCGCGTTGGTATTCGGGATTAATATTGCGATTGCGCAATTTGAGTAATATAGTTACCCGGCCTTGATCATTAACCAAAGGCGCGCTGGCCCATGGGTCTTCAGTAGTGGGATAAACAAAAAAATTAGCACTGACTACCTCAATATCCTCAGAATTAATCGGCGCCGAACCGCCATTTAAAATATATAATAAATTTCCGTTTAGAGCATCAAAACTGACTGTCAGTGTCTCCTGATTCTCATCCGGCTGAAACCGAAGCTCAGTCCAAGGATTAATAGTCGAGGAAGGATAATTTATTTCTCTTGCTCTGATTTCTCGCGCCAATTTTTCCAAGATATAGCGGCCGTCATTTTGTAGACGCTGAAAACTGGCTGTATGCTGCTGAAGCTTGTTGCCATTCATAAAAATAGCAGACACAATCATAAAGGTCAGGGCAAAAATAGTCACTGCCACCAACATTTCCACCAAAGTAAAACCAAGTTGTTTGTGGTTAGCCATAAAATTAACGCCAATTAAATAATTGATCTTGGGCGACAAAATTGCGACGCCGGCCGCCATAATCCCAACGCACATTGGAATAAATATCCAAGCCGATTTTCAATTCATTATTTAGGCAAACTTCACCCGCCTCTTTAACCGCCAAAGAATAGTTATCGCATTTTAAATCGCCATCATTATTAGGACAGCAAATCTGGCGAATGGTAATCAATCGGCTATAGGGAGTAAATTGGCCAGCGCTATCATGGTCAAAAAAACCAGCGGCGTTAAGATACAATCTGGCCGCTTCTTCATTAACATTATTGGGCCCAAAATCCAACTCAACACTGCCAGTAAACAAATTATCAATAATAGCGCTGCCATCATCGCTAAGGCCAGCATCCCAAGCCATCAAATTATTGTCTTCGATTTTCAACCAATTGCTGTCTCTGATGTTTTTGACCGCCTCCACGCCTTCGCGCGCCAAATTAGCGCCAATAATCCGGGCCTCAGCTTCTTTTTCGCCGTTGTAATTGGACATAAATAAAGCCCAGACCGCAAATAAGCCCAGATTAATCATCGCAATAGCCACTAGCACCTCCATCAAGGTTTGACCCCGCTGATTTTTTTTAAAGCCAAGAATCATACTACTATTTGCAATTATAAGTTAAATACATCCGGCCGGAAATCTTATTGGCTGTCAAGCAAAGCTGATAATCAGCCACTTCACTATGGCTAAAAATCAGCTTGATTTCCTCAACCGGCTCATCAGCGCGGCTAATTGCCAAATTGCCCCGCGGCAGCTGAAAAAGAAATTCAGCCGACTCGCCTTCGTTGTTATTGAGTTCAGCATCATAAAAAGCAATCCCTATTTTCTCGTTGTCAATATTAACCACTTGATAATCAAGCGAGCTACCATTAATATTGCCTACCAAAGAATAACCGCAAGTGCCTGAACATTCCTTAATTAAAAAGCTATAACTGTCCGGATATTGTTCTTGGACTTGACTGCCGGCCAAGGCCATAGTCTGAACAGTTTTGAGGTCGCTAAACACTGCTTCGGCCGTTTGTTTCAAAGCCCGGACTTTTTCGTCGCGACGAAAATTAACCACCACATAAGACGCCATCAGACCGATAATGCCCAAGACCACCATCATCTCTGCCAAAGTAAAACCGGCTTGGTAATTTTTTTTATGTTTAAACATAAAGCAGACTTAAATACCAATTGACAATCGCTTCGCCCCAAATCATTGTTAGCCCTGTCGCTATTGCCAAAAAGGTGCCAAAGGGCAGGGGCGATTTCATTTTTTTCTTGCCGCCAATTACCAAATACAAAGAAAAAACCGCCCCAATCAGATAAGCAATAAACAGCGCCACCAGCACATTGGGCCAGCCAACCATCAGACCGATTAATAGCCCCAGGCGCAAATCACCGCCGCCAATCCATTTGCCGGAAGAGATGACATATTGGAGCCAGAAAAAGCCACCGCCAATAAGAGCGCCACATAGCAGGCTCGGCCAGCTCAGCCCCAGAATCAAATTGGCCAAAACGGCAACAATCATTGCCGGCACAGTCACCCGATCCAAAATCAAATACCACCGCAAATCATAAACAAAAATCACCAGTAAAACAGAGACAAACACCCAGTCGCGAAGAAGCGCCGCGATTAGTTGCCAATTAACAGCCAAAGGAAACAAACAGGTCCAAGCGTCGATACAATCAAACCGCTCTAAATTGAACCAGAAAAAACCGACAAACAATAAGGCGGTGGCCAATTCCACCAGCGGATATTGCCAGGAAATGTTTTTGCGGCAATAGCGGCAACGGCCGCGACGGAGAAAAAAACTGATAACCGGAATCAGATCCAAAGGCGACAAATCATGTCGGCAATGGGGACAATGAGAACGCCAACCGGAAATCTTTTCGCCGGACTTTAAACGCAAAATCACCACATTAAGAAAACTGCCGACAATCGCGCCCAAGACAAAAATTAAAAAAAATGACATAGAAAGATGATGAATTTTTAATTTTAAATTTACAATGAATTTTCAAATACTTCAATACGGATTGTTATTATGATAATTGTTAAATTGTCCGACTCGGCGGATTGTTTAATTGTTATATTATTGAAGACTAGTGCATTTCGAGTTACGAGTTCCGTTACCCATTACCGGTTACTAATTATTAATTATTTATATTTTCCAGTTTCCAGTTTCCATTTTTGACTTTTAAATTATTATTTTCTCACCCCTCCCTACCCTCCCCTTCAAACAAGGGGAGGGAATTTATTTAACAGCCTCTGTTCTTCCCACTATCCCCCAAGGGGAGGGAATTTATTTAACAGCCTCTGTTCTTCCCACTATCCCCCAAGGGGAATTTATTTAACAAATCCCTGCCTTTCCTATTTCTTCCTCTCCCGGTCTGGAGGAGTTTCCCTTTCTTCCCCCTCCTGGTCTGGAGGAGGGGGCAGGGGGAGGTGAAAATAAATAACATCCAAAACATTATTCAACTCATTACAAATATCAGTATTAGTAAACCGCAAAATTTTTAAACCCAATGATTCTATATATTTCTGTCTTTGAATATCATATTTAGCACTTTTGTCGTCAAAAAAATGATCAGCTCCGTCTATCTCAATAACCAGACCAAGTCTTGGACAATAAAAATCAACTACATATCTTCCTATCCCATATTGTCTCCTAAATTTATAACCATTTATTTGTTTTCCTTTTAATTTTTTCCACAATATTCTTTCTGATTGCGGAATATTATTTCGCAATAACTTCCTGATAGATGTCCTGGCTTTTTTATTAAAAATTTGATTCATGACCCCTCCCTACCCTCCCCTTCAAACAAGGGGAGGGAATTTATTTAACAGCCTCTGTTCTTCCCACTATCCCCCAAGGGGGGATTTATTTAACGGTCTCTATTCTTCCCCTGTTGCTTGGCCGAAGCCGGCGGCAGTCAGAGCGTAATTGCCGGCCGGTAGTCCGCCGGCGCCAACTTCTAAAGAAAAATCAATCCGAAAATTGTCGGCCGACAAATCGCTGACAACATACTGAAAATCGCCTTCATTGACCGGGTCAATTATAGCTGATAAATCACTGCCATAGCCGTCTCTACCTTGGCAAAAATTCAATAATGAGCCTGTTTGACATTCGTCAACGACAAAAGTATTAAACTGCAAGAAATAATCCATCAGCTCGGCCTGGGCCAAACGCATATCAGCCAGGCGCTTATAATCACGGCTTTGCGCCGTATTGAAAAAAGCCAGCCAAATCAACAGCGACAAAAAAATCACTAGTAAAACGGCGTAAATCGTTAATTTGAATTTGGTCCGCTGGAGCATAAATTTGGCTGGTATTATTTAGATTGACTGATTATATTATACCAAAAAAAAACCAAATCAAAAACCCCGCTTCGCTGGCAATACACCAAGACGAAACAGGGTTTTATAAGAAAGACATTAAGGGGTTGAAGTTGGAATCGGGCAAACCGGTGATTCTGCTGTTGGCAGAGTATTAGTCTGAAAAGCAGTACCGGCGGAATCAGCGCAAAAATACTCACCAGCCGGATCAAGTAGAGGCGCATAAGCAGCCCAACGCCTATTGGCAGTGCCATTTTCATCGGGACCAATCACTATCGCATAATCCATACTTGAATCAGGATGGGATAATGCCGGTGATACCAAAGAAAACTCATTGGTAGACTGATCTAGACCAGGAGTAGCATTATCAAATTCACCATTAGAATAAGTGATAGTCATATATGTCCGAAATTGGGACAAGTCACTCTTTATTTGGGCGTCTTTGGCTTTATCTCTGGCGCTACTCAATGATACAATCGCCAAAGAAGACAAAATGCCGATAATGGCAATAACGATCAACAACTCAATTAAAGTAAAACCTTTTCTATTCATAATTTTACCTTAGATTAATTAAAAATTAATTATTTTTTTCCACTCGAGTGGAGGAAAACTATTGGCTGAGAATAACAATTCCGACCTTTAAGCTTAAAAATTATTATCCACAAGCTATTTATTTAATTATAGCATAAAAATAGAATAAAGTCAGAAAGTCAGAAAATAATCAGTAATGAGTAACTGGTAACAGGTAACAGAACTCGTAACTCGTAATCCGGAACTCGGAACTCGAAATGCCTTGACATTTAATGATATAGCAATTCGCCCCTGCCTACCGGCAGGCAGGTTGGGCGGATTAAATTGAAAATTGGAAATTGCATCCAATATAATAATTTAACAATTTCTATTTTAAAAAGACGCGGATAATTGCCACATCGGCATAATTACCGCCGCCACAAACACGCCGACAGCCACGCCCAAAAAAACCATTATCACCGGCTCAATTAAGACCGACAAATTGCGAACATAATTATCAATTTCCCGGCTGTAAAATTTGGACAATTCCTCCAATACTCGCTCCAAGCTGCCACTCTCCTCGCCGACACTAATCATTTGGGAAACCATGATCGGCATTTCTTTTTTATCAATCAAAGAATCAACAATAGAATTACCCTCATCCACCTGCCGAATTGTTTCTGCTAAAATATTCTCATAAACCTGATTGCCCACTACCTGTTTGACCACCACCAAAGATTGCGCCACTGGCACGCCTCCCTTAAGCAGGGTGTGAAAGCTCCGGGTGATACGCACCACATAAATATCTTTGAAAATCGGGCCGAAAATAGGAATTTTCAATTCTAACCGGTCGATAAAAAATTTGCCTCGCCGAGTATTAAGACCAATGCTTGAAATTACAATCAAAGCCACCGCTACCAAAATCATCTGCCACCACCAATTGCGCAAAAAATCAGATGTGCCAATCAGTATCCGAGTAGTCAAAGGCAAGGTAACGCCGGAATCAAGCAGAATGCCGGTGATCTGGGGAATAACAAAGGTCATCACCACAAAAGCGACAATCACCAAACCGGATAAAATAAAAGCCGGATAAATCATCGCTCCTTTAATTTGCGACTGGAGCTCATAATCCTTTTCCTGCTGTTCGGCGATATATTCCATCACTTCGGCCAAGCGGCCTGAAGTTTCGCCGGATTTTATTAAATTGACAAAAAAATCAGAGAAAATCTCCGGATAATTGGCCATAGCGTCAGACAGCCGGGCGCCGCCCTCAATCTCGCCGGTGATGCCGACAATCGCCTCTTTGAGGCGTTTGTTTTCCGTCTGTTTTATAAGAATACGCAAAGATTTGATAATAGGCAAATTGGCCTGAACCATCACTGAAAACTGACGAAAAAAAACCACCAACTGCTTGGATTTGACACTGCGCAAAAAAGTCAGCCGATAACGATGCAAACCCAAAGTATCGCGCTTTTCAATATTGATAATGGTCAATGCCTTGTCATTAAGCAGGTTAGCCACCACCTCTTCACTAGCGGCTTCCACTGCCCCCTCCACCAATTGTCCGCGCTTATTTCTGGCTTTGTAAACAAAAATTGACATAATATAAAATAATTAAACGGCCCGCCGTGGCGAATTTATTCGCCCCTGCCTACCGGCAGGCAGGTGGGGTGGATTATTAAACTGGCCAATACTGCCTATGTAATAACGACAAAAACAAGATAACAAGATAATAATTTCAGAATATTTAATAACTGATTAAATTAATCCTAAAAAAAGCAACTTACAAATTAATATTAAATTTAGCAATTTACTTGATCCACTCTTCCATTCTACTTTTATCGGCCGCATTGTTGAGCGCTTCCTCACGAGTAATAATCCGGTCGCGGACCAATTGGGCCAATTCCTGATCAAAGGGAGCCATCCCCTCGCTCCGCGACGTTCTGATAATATCGTCAATCTGAGTATAGTTGCCGCTACTAATAATAGACTGAATGGCGCTATTGACCGTCATAATTTCCTGAACCACCACTGACCCGCCGCCGATTTTGGGCAAGAGGCGCTGGCAAATGACTGCCTTAAGGGCGGTGGCCAACAAATTCCTGATCCGCTCCTGGTCAAAACTCTGAAAAGAATCCAGAATGCGCGCCACCGTGTTGGAAGCTGAAGCGGCGCTGAGCGAGCTAATCACTAACGAACCACCACGGGCAATTTCCAACACCAAAGGAATCACTGTGATATCCTCCATTTCTTCCACAAATAGCACATCCCCATTTTCCTCTTCAAAATAGCCCAGAGCATCAACAAAAGACCGAGTATCCTGTCCAATTTGCCGCTGTTCAATAATACTCTGGCTATTGTTAAAAACATATTCAATCGGATCTTCAATGGTGATAATATATTTTTTCCGGGTTTGATTGATTTCTTCAATAATCGCCGCCGCCGTAGTCGATCGACCCGAACCAAACGGCCCCGAAACAATAATCAGCCCTCTATCCAAAGCGGCCAGTTGTTTAACAATCGGACTAAGCCCCAAGGCGCTAATGGTCGGCACTTTGGCCGGTATGTACCGCAAAGTCGCTGATAAAAAGCTCCGCTGATAAAAAATATTAATCTTAAACCGCAAATTACGGTCAAAATCAAAAGTAATGATAAGCTCCCGTCGGTCTTCTAATTTTTTCCGTTGTTCCTCACTAAGCAAGATGCCAATAAAATCCTCCATAAACTCCTGGGTGATAATCGCTCGGTCAGCCATTTCCACCAAATTACCGCCTAATCGCATCGCTGGGGCATTACCGACGGAAAAATGCAAATCAGCAGCGCCTTGAGATATGGCTTCTGCCAAAATATTTTTGATTTGTAAAGACTGGGAGACAGCCATAAAAAATAATAAATTACAAATTCAAAATATCAAATTACAAAAATAAACTTGCCAATACAACAAAACAACTAACCGGCTACGCCTTCACCTTTTCTTTTATCTTATTGACCACTTCCGAGGGCATAAAATGCGCTTTAATCAGGTAATCGTCAGCGCCCATTTTGAGCCCCTTTTCTACATCGGCTTTTTGGCTCAAATTAGTCAATAAAATAACCGGAATATCCTTCAATTTCTTGGTGGTCTTCATTTTTTCTAACACTAAAAAGCCGCTCATTTTAGGCAAAATTAAATCCAATAAGACGATGTCCGGAATATTTTTTTCTATTAATTCCATGCCTTTTTCACCATCATAGGCAACCAATACTGACATCCCCTCCAATTCAAATTTGGTCCGATACAAATCGGCGAGAAAAATATCATCTTCCACAATGACAAGTTTTATTTGCTGATCTTTTTTGGCCATAAGTTTAACAAATTATTTTTGTTTTATTTATATTAAATTATTTTATTCTTTGGAAACCCGAATCACCTCCTCAACACTGGTAATCCCTCGGGTGGCTTTTAGTAAACCATCTTGGAGTAAAGTAATATAATTTTGTTTTTTAAACTCTTCTTGCACCTCCTGATAACTGAAATCCCGAGCAATCAAATCGCGCAAGCCCTGACTGATTTCCAAAATTTCCGCGACCACGGTTCGACCCGTATAGCCGGTATTGCTACAATCGGCGCAACCAACGCCATGAAAAAATTTAATTTTGCTGACGTCTTTATTGGCCAAAAAAATATCCGGTATTTTTGATAATTGCGCCTGAACTTCGGCCTGAACCTTGGGCGATAATTTGGTTTCCTGTTTGCATTCCGGACAAACTTTCCTGACCAGCCGTTGAGCCATGACCACATTTAGGGTGGAAGATAACAAAAAGGGCTCCGCTTTCATATCAATCATCCGGGGAATGGAGCCCCAGGCATCATTGGTGTGTAAAGTGGAAAAAACCAAATGACCAGTCAAGCTGGCATGAATAGCCAATTCGGCGGTCTCGCTATCACGAATTTCACCGACCATCATAATATTGGGGTCCTGACGCAATAAGGCCCGCAGGCCGGAAGCAAAAGTAAAACCAACATCGGAATTGACCTGTGATTGATTAATACCATTCAGATAATATTCAATTGGGTCTTCCAAGGTGGAAATATTGACCTCGTCGGAATTGAGCATCGTCAACACAGAATACAGGGTGGTGGTCTTACCGGAACCGGTCGGACCGGTCAAGAGGAACAAGCCGTGCGGTTTCTTGATATTGCGCTCAATAATTTCGATATGATAAGGCTCAAAACCAAGTTCGGCTAAACTGGGCAAACCGGTAGAGGTGTCCAAAACCCTCATCACCACCTTTTCTTGGTCGAGGGTCGGTAAGACGGAAATACGCAAATCCGCCTCCTGATTGTCCATTTGAACCCGGATTCGGCCATCTTGGGGCTTTCTGGTTTCGTCCAATTTTAAATTGGACAATACTTTAATGCGAGAGACTACCGCATCATACAAATAATTGGGCAAAGTCAAGGAACTATGTAATACCCCATCAATCCGATAGCGCACCCGACCTTCGGTCCGACCCGGCTCAATGTGAATATCGGAAGCGCCGCCTTCCATGGCGTGCTTAATAATCACGGAAACAATTTTTGCTACCGGCGCCGTCTTAATCACCTCTTCTAGATCCTCTTCACCGGCGCCGCTGACTTTTAATGACTCTGTTCGTTTATCAAACTTCAATTTAGCCGATTCCATTGCCTTACCGATTTCCTTCTTAAAACCACTATAGCGATTCATCATATTCAAAAAATCATCTTCCGAAACCGAATAATAATTGGCCACCAAGCCATTTTGACTGGCCAAAAAATTAATCGCTTCATGAGCCTTAAAATCATCGGGGTTGACCATTCCGACTTTAATGATATTGTCGTCGGTCTTGCCAAAAATCACCACTTGATAATTTTGCGCCACTTTCTGCGGAATCAAATTGAGCACTTTAGGGTCAATTTCTATTTCCGACAAATCCATCGCCGGCAAACCAAACACAACCGCCTTGAGCTCATTGAATTGCTGAGGCGAAAAAATTTTTTCCTTAATCAATTCCTGCTCAATCGTCCGGCCGCTCTTTAACATCCGCTCAGCCACAACCTCGATCTTATTCGGCGGAACAAGGTTCTTCTCCAATAAATACTGTTTTATTTTTTCATCCGATCTTTTTATCGGCATAAATTTTTGTTTTAACTGGTGTTTTACTGACGCTCAGCAAAAGGATTGCCGCGATTGGCGCTCAACTCCACCCCAATAATCGGCCAGGCGCCGTGGGGCGAATCCAGTAAATCCAACTCAGCCACTATATTCTGCTTGGCTTGTCGAATTTCCTTAATGTTTCCCTCCTTAATCTGGGCAATATTATCAATCCGATTTTCAAGATTATTTAAAATCCGATTAATGCCGATAAAATTCCAATAAATAAAACCAAAACAAATCACACTGACAATAATCAGAATAAAATACATCGTCACCTTATCTTGTTTTAGCATAATGATTAGTTTAGGCTAAGGTTGATAATAATAAGCAGCCACATCAAGGGAATAATTGGAAGCGCTGCTGAAATTAATCGACTGGACATCAAAAACCATCACGCTTGATTCCAGCGCCTTAATAAAGCGCCGCCACTTATCATAATTTTCCACAAACACCCCCACATTAATATTGACTTTTTTGAGGGCCGGATTTTGCGGCCAATATGCCTCATCTTTCAGATTCTCCTTAATATTGATCGATAACACTTCCACATCATATTTTTGGGCCAAGGCGGTGAACTGAACGACGATTGACGGAAAATCAAATTTATCCGGCAGCGCTCGGCTTAATAACTCGCGGTCTTTGTCGGTAAAACCAACATCTTCTTTAACATATTGAGAGAATAAAACCAACTCTTGATTTAATTTGGTGATTTCTTTTTCCAGACCGGTCAAATCAACATCGCGACTTTTAACCAGGTTGGCATATTGGACCCGAATAATAAAAAAATAACCGCCGACCAAAATCACTACCACTAATAAAAAGACAATCGGAGCAAAAAATTGATTGATAAATGCCGCTATTTCTTTGCGAATGCGTTCGAGTTTATTTTTGAACGGCAAGTTCTTGTTTTTTGGTTTAGGCATAAATAATTATGGTTGTTGTTTCTTCAAGATATCATCCGAGAGAGAAATTTTCAGATCAAACATCACGCCGACTACCCCCGCTTTGGCGCTCGACATCAGCCGCGCGCCGTCCACTTTAACGGTTTTGACAAAATCCGGGGCCTGTTCCAGGGCGACAATTTGCTCCGCCATGGTTTGATAACTATCGGCCACCGCCGGCAAAACAAAATCACCCGAGGTATCAGCGGCTAAAGTGCGGTAATAAACACCGTCTAAGGTATGCTTCTCCAATAAGTTGAAAAAATTGGACCAATAAATTTTTTCTTTCAATACCCAGCTCAAGGCCAATAATTTTCGCTGTAAACTAATATTTTGATTTTGTTTTTCTTTATAAACGCTTAAATCCTCACGCATAGCGGCCAACTCTTGATGATAAGCATTTATTTTATTGTTTATCTTGGCTTGTTCGCCATTAATGATAAAATAAAAACCATAAATCACCAGGCAGGGTAAGGTCACTGCCAAAAAGATAATAAACACCTGCCACCGAATACTGTAATATTTAATGGAAACTAGCTCCTCGGGAATTAAATTAATGTCAAAACCAATTTTTCCCGACGAAGCAGCTTGACGATGCTTGGTTTTTTGTTGTTCCGGCTTACTGAACCGAGGCGGCCGGGAACGATAAAACCGCCCTGTCGCCTGTTTGTCAACTTTGGCTGACGGCTTAACTGAACCCAGGACAGGAGGAGAATTTTTAACCATCGGCTCAGCCGGCGGAGGCACAACAGTCGGCGCAACTGGCAATTTGTCTTCTTTCCAGATCAATCTACCAGCCGAAGACGACTCAGTTTTATTTGCCGCTTGAAGCGGAGGATGATTGGCCAGTGACTTAGGCTCTCGGGCAATCGTCGGTAAATTGGCCCGACCAAAAATATTGGCCCAAGAGAATTTCGGCCGGCCGGCTTTGGCCGGTTTGGCGGATTTCTTTAAATTAATTTTTTCAACTCGAGGCGTTTTAATGTCTATACTAGCGCTAACCGGCTTCTGCTTGCTCCCTTGATTGGCTTTTGACAGTTTAGCCGGGCCGGAGCCGAAAACCCTTTGCCACCATGATTGGCGCGGCTTATCACTAGTTAAATCCGGCCGTTGACTGGCCGGCGGCCCGGAAAATTGCACCTCAAAAATTTTCGGCCGCTTGGCGATTTTTTGCTGGTCTTTAGTATCTTTTTGCCGAAAATCTTCAGGCAATAAATTTATTTTTTCCATAATAATTATTCAATATTCCTCATTGCCAAACCAATGGCGACGGAAAATCTCGGACCCAATCGATCCAAAATCGGCTTAAGCTCGGTGGGAAAAATTACTCGCGCCCATGGGTCGCCAACATAAGTATTAATATTTAAAATCCGCGATAAATAACCGGCCAAATTACCCAAAAGCGCCGTGCCACCAGTCAAAACAATTTTCTCAATCTTTTTGTTGTTCTGTTCTTGATACATATTAACCGTATATTTAGCCTCATTTAGAACCGAGGCAAAAGATCGTTCCACTGTCTGAGGCAGAGAATTGCTGGCCGAAGCGACATCCAAAGACATATCCTGCTTGAACTGCTCGGCCCGCTCTAAATTGACATTTAAGCTGGTGGAAATGGAACGGGTAATCATCATCCCACCGATTTCAATGCTCCGACTTAATACTGGCACGCCCTTTTCCACTACCGTAATACTAGAAGTAGAAGCACCCAAATCAACCAACATAATAATTGATTTATCGTTGCCAATCAGTGAACGAATCAAAGCAAAACTTTCTGTTTCCAGACTCAATAAATTCAAACCGGCCCGATTAAAGACATCAATATATCGTTTAACTAAAGTTTTACTGGCACCAGTCAATAAAATTTTCAAATTTTTCTGGGGTTTGGAAAAAATCTTTTTCAAAGAGCGGACCTGTTGCTGAGTAGCTGCTTTATCGCCAGCTGAGCCATCACTCTGCTCGTCAATAATCTTCCAATCCAAAATAATATTTTCTAGAGGAATGGGGATAATTTTTTTGGCCTCCCAGCTAATCGCCGATTCCAACTCCTTCTTACTCATCGCCGGTAAATTAAGAATGGAAGTAAACACCGAAAAATTAGGCAAGGCGCCGATTACTTTATTGGCAGAAACATTGGCCTGTTGACAAACCTCAATTAATAATTGATGCAAGCCTTCAACATTGGCCAAATCGCCTTTGCCGTCCCACTTATCCATTTTCTTTTCAGTAAAACCATAAGTGACCAACTTGGGCCGGCCATTAACATTGGCCAACTCAACCACTTTAATGGAAGAGGTGCCAATATCAATACCCAAATAATTATTTTTGCTGGAAAACATTCCCATAACTTTTTCTATTCTATTATTATAACCTATTTTCAATTAATTAATAAGTCCCTAATGACCGGCAGACCCTCAACAAAGCCTTCCAGGCCCGGCGGCGGATTGGCAGACAGCCGACCGTCATAAATAATTTGTTCGGAGCCGATTTGCAAATCAGCATAAGTGCGGTCAAAATCAAAGGCCCGAGCCACTACTAGACCAATCACAGTCAAAGGATTGTTGCTAGCGCCGGAGAAAAAAATACCATAATGGTTTTGAACATATTCCGGATAATCAACCGGGCTATCACAAGTTGCTCCGCCTTCATAAAGGCAGCTGGCCCCAGCTTCTTGACCCAAGATAATCATGGCGCCGGCGATTTTTGACACTAATGGATCAACAATAACATCACCCTTGACTAACCAAGCGACCGACGCTAATTGCTTGGGGCTCATTATGGAGCCGGTGCCGTAATTAATATTACCATTAATAAGCAAATCGCCATTAACCACCACGACACCATTACCTTTTTCACCCTCCTGAAGAGCGTTATTAAATGTCAAATTACTGACAGTTAAATCACCATCGCGATAATAAACTTTGCCGGCCAAAATAACCTCTTCATTCAACCAACTTGGCTCTGTAATGATTTGAATCTCATGACCATATTTATTCTTATCAGCTCCGATTGAAGAATCCTCGGTAATTAAACCCTGCACATCAACTTTGCCCAGAGCATTACGGTAGACATTGGTAGCGCCGGCGGGAAAACCAACATTCAAACCAGGTACGACCGGGCTTTGGCAATTATCACTCTTAATATTCAAATTAATACTTTCCGCATAAATACAATAAGTGGCATTATAATTTTCCGAACCGGCTTTCTGCCTGACGGCTCTAGTGGAATAAATAGAGCCATATTTGGTTTCCAGCCACGGATAAACAATAAACGACTGACCAAATAACGGATGAAAATTCACCCAACCGGCGCCCTTAACCCGATCAGCGTCTCCATTCCAAGCCCAACCCAAAAGCCGACCATCATAATTGTTGCGATTAACACCATATAATTCACAACTGGAACAACTGCCACCGGACAATGAATTACAAACCAAACGATAAATTTCGGGTTCAGAAATACTAAATACTTTTTGACAGTTATTACAACTAGAACATATAAAGCCGCTGCCACCAGTTACTGAGTCTACTGCCTCATCAGGTATATTCTTATTGTCAAATCTGGTTCTGGTAAAACAAGTACTGCAACTGTCAAACTCAGTATCAGAATATTCCAAACAGGTTCCAGTAGATGACGGCGGATCACCAGCCATCTCCCAAACTTTACAAGCCGGTTGGCAATCATAGCATTGCTCGCCAGACCATGATGCGCCACTAATACTACTACCTCGACCCAAGTCAATCCAACCATCGTCATCTAAGCTAAGCACTTTAGCCCAGCCAGAGATACGCCCGTTGGAATCCATTTGGGCAAAAGATGCTCCGCTGTCAGGCGTGGTGCCGCTACAATTGACACCAAAACAGATCCAGCCGACATGTTCAGACCAGCCATAGCCGCTAATTTGGTCTGAAGAATTGATTATGGCTTTATAGTCAACCCCCGAGCCAAAACAAAGAGAATTACCGACACAATTATCGCTATTTAAGGAAATCCAACCAAAAGTCTCGGTCCACAGCCAGCCGCCCAGTTCATATTCGGCGTCAGCCGCCTTAAGACCGGCAAAATCAATAAACAATATCCCCGACAAAACCAAAATTATCGCGATTAAAACCAACCAGCCAATTTTTAATATTTTAAAAAGCATTTATATTTCAAAATAATTTCTATTTGGTACTCCAAAAACCATTAACAATGAAATGCGCTTTACAGCAGTGAACAACTATCATTATATTCAGCACAAACACCATAACTACTTACCATATAATAACATCTATTATTCGTGGAAACCTGGCCATAACAAGGTTGCCCGGTGGACGACATTGAACAATCGTTCGGCAAACTATGAAAAGGACAACTATACAAAGTGGTCCCAATAGCCCAGCTCCCCGGATCCCTGTAGGTAACATTACCCGAAGAGTCAGTAGTCATAATCCGACTATTGGTGGTATTTGAGCTTATGCCCCTAACCCGCAAAGAGCCATTAATATCCAACTTGGCGGCGGGAGTAGTAATGCCAATACCAACATTTCCACTTTGTAAAATAGTCAAGCGATCGCCTGATAAGCCGCCATTATAGCTCCAAATATTAAAACTATCGGCGTTGGACTGATTGGCATAAATCCCCCAATGTTCACCGCTAACGCCACCGTATTGCAACTGAAGCTCCGGATTATTAGTGGTATCAGTAATTCTCACCCGGGCGACACCGGTAGCCGCATCTCCTATTTCCAAGGCTTCGGCCGGTGTTGCCACGCCAATACCTAGCCGACCATCATCAAGAATAGCCAGTCTTTCGGTAAAAGTTGCGCCATCCCATTCACCCAAGCGAAGGGTCTCATTAGTGCCCCAAACTATGTCATAAGAGCTATTGGTTAGCATTAAGGCCGGGATAAGAATATTGGCTGACCTGATATTAGTCGTGGCGGAAAGACTGGGAGAGGCGCCGATACCGATTTTTGAGCCATCATTTATTAAAACACTGTTTCCTACCCAAGTAGTGCCATTATATCTAAGGGTTTGATTTGTTGCTCCGGTGGGTAAACCCAATTCACTGAATGAAGTCACACAATCGGTTGTATTTAAATAGCTGCCCAAACAAAGTTTATCCGTTACTAATCTTCCGCTAAAAAAACCCGCCGCGCTAGTTCCTACGCTTCCCGGAGAGATTGAGCCGTAAACCCCCACACTAACAGAGCTAGCACCAGTTCCTTGGGCTGTTCCCGAAATCGCAGTCCCATTTGTAGTATCGGCATATATACCGCCCTGATTATTTGAATTTACTGCCAACTTAACACCACTGGGCGGACTGGCAGTACCAATACCCACACTAGTACCATTATCGACTATTTGAGAATTGCCCAAAGCGCCGGCACCGGTAAACTTGGCAACATAATTAGTATTGCCACTACCGGTCAATCCACCGGCTAATCCTAATTCGCTGGCAGTTTTCCAAGCGGCCAAGCCAACATCATCAGAAGTTAAAATCTTGTTCGCGCCAGGGCTACCGCCGCGAACTTTGATAGCGCCGTAAAAATCAGTCATGCCATTATTACCCATCGGCGGATAAACAGTAATAGTATTATTATTCGGTTCAAAGCGAATGTAGCCGCCATAATTGGTTGAACCATTAGCCGTATTACCTATTTGCGCCCAAGCGGGATAAGTGGCATCAGTGCTTGACCAACGATAAATTCTCATTCGATTGCCATCACTTTCATAGCCCACATCAACTTCCCGGCCTCGAGTATAAATATTGTCGCTAACATCTAATTTCGCCAGCGGACTAGCCACGCCAATGCCAATATTGGTATTATTATTAATTAAAAGACCACTGGCTTCCCAGCTTGTTCCATTGTAGCGCAAAGTCTCGTTTGTGCTGCCACTGGGCAGATTACTGATAGCCGACCAACTGTCCCGGCAATCCGTTTCAATACACAGCCGATCACCGGCTATGTCGCCTTCTACGGATAAATTTGTTTTATAGGTCGTATTATAGCCAAAACCGCTACCGTCGCTATAATTACCAACATACAAATTAGTATTGCGAGTAGCGTCAACCCGAATGGATTTACTGTCGACGGCATAAATATCTTCAGACAGCTTGATGCTGCCGGCGACATCCAATTTCTGACTAGGCGCCGTGGTGCCAATGCCGATATTGGTATTATTATTATAAAGCAAATTACTAGCAACCCAAGTGGTGCCATTATGACGCAAGGTCTGGTTAATTGCGCCCGTGGGCAAAGACGACCCGCCAGTAGAAATACAATCCACGAAAGAAACTCCGTCTTCGCTGCATTTGAATTTATTGACGTTGGAATCAAAATAAATCACTCCCTTGACCGGAGTCGGCGGAGACGAGGGTTGGAGCCGCATCTGACCATTGACATCCAAGCGATAAGCCGGATTACTGGTATTGATACCAAGGCGACCGGTGATTGATTCATTGCCCAACACTGTTAGAGAAAAGCCGGACAACGCTCTGCCCATATAAGCATTGCCGCGCAAATCATTAATATAAATATTACCGTCTACACCATCGCCATCTTTCTCCCCCGGATTAATTTTAACATTTCCGCCATTACCACTAACCGTAACAATATTTCCCGCGCCGGCAGTAATTAAAACATCACCGCCATCACCAACCATTCCTTCGCCGCCAATTAAATTAAGGTTTCCCCCCTTGCCTATAGAACTCCGACCGGCACTGATAAATAAATTAATTCCGGGACCAAGAATCGGAGTGTTGGGATTGATATAGCGGTCAATACCGGGTGCCTCATGAAAAGTCAGATTTCCATCAATTTCTAATTTTGAAGTTGGCGCTGCCACGCCAATGCCGACATTAGTGCCATTATCAAAAATTTGTGAATTACCTAAAGTGGTGGCATCGGTGAACTTAGCAACGTAATTAGCCGTGCCAGCGCCAGATAAGCCGCTGGGCCAACTGTCCCGGCAATCCGTTTCAATACACAGCCGATCACCGGCAATATCGCCTTCCACAGATAAATCAACTTTTGGTCCGGTACCATAAGCAAAAGAGCCGCCATCGCCATAATTGCCGATTAAAATCGTCGTATTGGCGGCAGCGTTATCCAC
>JAKQDP010000046.1 GCA_029558735.1 bacterium
CTGACCCTTGAACGCCTTGCGCTACATTAAAGTCAGGCATTTCCGCTTGAAAAAATTTAACCGCAAACTTCAATGCCGTTGATTTTCTAACATCAGCACTTTCGCCAACTAGTAACAAATATAAACGCGGCTCAATATCTAGCGCACTTTTTAAAGTGATTTTTTCGGAAAGCAAACTTCCAAAGCAGGTTAGGAAAGCCCAGAACAAAAACTCCCTTGGCACTTCCGTTATGCTCGCATATTCGTCTGCAAATATTTTTGCAACTCCCCGGAAAATGTCAGGGTGTGTCAATTCGCCAGTTCCTTCAGTTTGGATATTGTCTTTTCTGTTTTCAAGGATCGCCGCTTCTTCAAATTCTTTCGCATGGCATGTTAAGCGCGGAAGCTTCTCAAAATCGGCGGCGGTGTATTTGACAAGGTAGTCGTCAAGCTTTAATGCTCCCGGTAACTCAACTATAAAAACCGTTGCGCCCTCTGCTTCAAGTAATTGAGCTAATCTATAAACGGCACGCTTAACATGATCGTTTGTCTTAAAATCCGCGTCGGGAATTATTTCAACGGTTTTATTTTTCCAAGGTATATTTTTTAAATCTGGAATAAGTTCCGGCTGTCCGTTTCCATTCTTAGTGGCAAAGTTCCATATACCGCCAAGGCCTAGGCAATTCAATCCTTCTTGCGTGGCCTTTAGTGCCTTTTTTTCACCTTCCGTTTTCCGCCAAAGTGGGGCTGTGCAATCAAATCCGGGCGGCACATAAAGGCGCGGCGCGGAGTCTTTGGCCTGAAAATATTTAATGCTGTGGCCTTCGCGATTGGTTAACGGCGGAAACAATTTATATCTTGAAAAATCAGTTCCCAGATATGGGATCTCAAGCAGTGAGTTAATTTTAGCATTGAAGCCCAAGATTTTATTAAACAGGCGCGGCGGGACTGAATGAAATTTCGCGGCCAGAATTGTTTCGTCGGTCAAACCGGACTTGCGTAAATCTTCGCGGTGTGAAATATCAATGCCATTAATGTTTTTTATGAAGGGATCGATTTGGTAGTTCATGGTAGCCTCCTCCCTCCCTTAACGCTTGCGGAGGCTATGGATTGTCTTGACCTCACCGCCGCGTGCAAACTTTTCCAGTTCGTCGGCAAAATACACCACGCGCCCGCCGATTTTATGAAATGGCAAACCGAATTTTTGACTTCGCCAGTTTTGCAAAGTTCCAGGCGACACTGTTAAGAATTCCGCCGCGTCGCGTGTGTTTAATATTTTCTTATCCATTTTTTTAGCCTTTCCGCCCGGACAATAAAAAAAAGCCGGGCAAGTGAGTGTTTTCAAATTCTCATCGTTGCCCGGCTTGATGTCCGTCAAAGCCAGTTTTATGCGCTATTCCCAAACCGCCGAAGGTTTCCACCACCTCCAAAGAGTGCGGTCAGTTCGTCGCGCGCAAATTCTTGTTAAATCGTTTTTTAAGTTTTTAAAAGAACATCTATTT
>JAKQDP010000047.1 GCA_029558735.1 bacterium
AGCGGCTTAACTGGCTGAACTTTTACTGTTGTAGAATAGTCGAAATCAGGATAAACGCCTTCTTTTAAATTAATGCGTGACAAACCGTTTGAATTATTAAGTTGATATAAAATTATATTGTCATTGGGCTTAACAGTCGCCATCTCAACATCAATATTGAAAGCCAGCTCAATTGGCGCATCACTGCAACGAGTGTCTCTGGGTTTATAATTAACTATTTGTAAATTTGCAAAACCAATTCGCAAATTACCATAATTCCATTTATCACCGCAACTGGGATTGTCCCAAGCGCAGTCGACTTCCCGGGTATTTTCAGCTCTGGCTTTAATATTTGTCACTCCTTCAGCTTGAGCGAATGCTTTAATTTCCGAATCTGATAAACTAGCCAAATAATCACTCGGCAAACATTGACTGACATCTGATTTACAAATACTGGCCACCTTAATACCGCTACCACCGTCAGGGTTGTTCTCCGCAGTATCATCAGTTAAGGCAATTAAAGAGCGCCAATTCCAATTATAGCTGTCCGGATTAAGCAGGTTGCAATTGCTGGCCTGAGGAAAAGCATTATAAGTTTGATTGCTATCGGTATAGCGCATAAACAAATTCTTCGGCGCGACATTAACACTGTTAATAACGCACTTCTTCTGACCCGTTTTGAATTTCCAACAATAATCATCAAAAACATTATCATTATTGCCATCACAATTAGGCTTTTCCAGTTTTCCTTCAGCGCGCTCCTCGCCCCCATCTAATTTTGCCCCCTTAACGCCATTTTCGCCGCCAACAATAATTACTCGATACCAAGTATTTGACGCAAATTCATCATTATTATCAAAAGGAGTAATAACAAAACCCTCGGCCAAATTGTCGCTTGAATTATTATCCCCCATAATAATATCTTCCTGCGTAATCACTTCGAGGGTTTCATGACTATAATCAAAAATCCGTAAATCGTGATAACTAATATCACTACAACTGGTCAAATCAAATTTATCATTAACTCCCGAATTGCATTGTTGGACTTTAATATTATCGGCACTAACAGAACTATCCAGCATATTGCGACTGAAGCGCGCGGCAATCATCGCGTTAACACAAGCATCTTGCGACTCTTTCCAGGGGGTCGGGCTTTGAATATTGCCATTAGAGCAAGATGCATCTTCAACTACAATCGGATTGGTAAAGTCATTATAAGCCCGACAATAATCCTCTTTATTGTCATAGCCGATCATCTTGGCAAATAATGAAGCATACGGATTGGGCCGGTCATAAATTGTCTCACCTAAGGCCTTGGCGGTGGCCGCGGCATTAGCCGGAGCAACTGATAATTTATCCGATTTATCAGTAAACCACTCCCAATTATATTTTTGCGGATCAAGCAACAAACAAACATTATCTTCGCTATCCACATCAGCCAAATAGCCGGTTAAAGCTCCCGGCCAATACATCGTATGCGGATCAGGCGAACACTCGACACAACCCGGCTTACAATTATTATCCTCTCTGGTTTGAAAGTTCCAACAATAAACCGGGTCAGAAATACTATAACTGCCATTATTAATATCATTGACATTGCAGAAACGTTTGTTTATTTTGGCTCTGTCGCTTTCATTAATGCGAAAACCCTTACCGGTCTCAGTGGTGATTCCTTGACGCAACACCACTTTATACCAAGACTTGGGCTGCAAATCTTCCGTGCTAATAAAACGAAAATAATCACTTTCTTTATCACTGTTATCACTGGCTAAACTTAGAGTACCCCCGACTTCCACGCAATTTTCGCCTTCAATATTGTCACACTTTAAAACTTTAATATTCTCACTGTTAATAGTCGCCGGATCCATCTGAGTATTGAATCTAGCGGAAATCACCACATCCAAACAAGCCAGGGGGTTGTTAATCTGATAATAAGGATAATTTTCCGTGTTCCAACCTTCGCTCCAAGGCGTCGGACTGGGCAATTTAGCTCCCTCGGTACAACTGCGACTGCGCGTACAATCTTCAATGGCATAAGCCTCGGGTCCATCATCATCACCGGTTATAAATGCCCAAGTATAAATAGACTGGCTGGCCGGACTGGCTAACTCGCCGGAAAGTTCGCAAGCGGAAGTATCGAGCTGACAATCACTAGTACAGCCAACTTGACCTTCACCCAAATCATAATCCTGACAGAGCACCCTGCTGTCGTAAAAAGCATAGCTATTAGAGACAATGTCACAGGCTTCTTCCGGACCCAAAATACCATCGCCGCAGATATTGGGCGCCAATTGACAAGTACAACTATCGTTATCGCAAACTAAGCCTTCCTGACAAGTATTTGTATCCCTGGCGCATAAGGCCGTGTCATAACCGCAAGGATCACCCAATTCTCCGGGACTGACTAAAAATTTATAATAATTACTGTATTGACTGTTACTAATATTATAAACTCTGCTACTACTCCGGCCTTTGCGATTGGTCGGCACATAATCTTTCAAATTTTCTTCCCTGTCCCAATTCCAAACCGTAGTGTTATTATTATGCTCAAGCAAAACCGTGTTCCAGCTGTCGGTGTCAGCATTAAACTCCTTAGTGCTGAAATACCAGAAAAAATCACCGGCCGCATCATTGAGAGGATAATTATTGCCGACTGAGACCACCTCATCGCCAGCTTTACCAGAATTAATTTTAATCCCCGAAGCCTCGAATTTAGTCAAGTTATAAGCGCTGCAAATGCCCGGCCGTTCGATATTATTGATGGAAAATGTTTTTGTATTGCTACCTAAACCAGAATCATTAAATACTTGGACATTATAATCACCTTGAGGCAAATTCGGCACTTCCACAATAATCTGATAATAAGTCCAGGTATCATCACAACCGGACTTTAAACTTAAATTGGCAACTGTATCGTTAAATCTGATTTCCCCGGGTTCATTGCCGAAATACCGGCCCCAAATGGTAATATAATTGCCCGGCGCGCCATTGGGAATGTCATCATTCCAAGTAGCTGGCTCATCATAATTGGTGTCTTTGTTGGGATCGTCCGCCGGTGAAATGTAAATTATTTCCGGTACCCGAGCGCAGACACAACCGCCACCAATATCACAAACACCGGTCGCGCACATGGCATTATCGGCGTCGCAAATCGGCGTATCAGTGTCAGCATCACAAGGATCGCCGGCGCAAGCGCCACATTCGCCACCGCAGTCAACGCCAGTTTCTCCTTGACTGGCGTCCTGCACTCCATTAAAACAATGAATCGGTTTAATCTTGGTATTTAAAACATTGGATTGAAAACTGTCTCCCGGCGCTGTTACTGTAATCCGAGCCAAAAACTGGTCGCCAATATTAGAAGCTGAGGTATTCCAAGGAGCGTAAACATTGCTCACTACCTCTTGGTCGGCAGAAATGGCAAAAGCGCTCACTGGAGAAAAATTTGTCTCACTGGCCAATCGAGAATAAAAATCCATCGCGTTAATGACGCTGCCGCTATTTTTAGCATAACCCTTGGCGTGGAGAGTGGCGCTGGCCGGAATACCTAAGGTACCCGTATAATTCCAACCGACATTAACGACCCAGCCATCGTCGCCAACACTATCATCCTTAAATCCGCCAATATACGAATACTGACTGCTCCAATTCCAGGGAGTCGGTGGTTTTGGTCCGGCGGGACTGGGCGGATTGGCATTGGTGGCGTTAGAAATCTGATTAATCACAAAAGAAGCAATGGCAAAAGCGGAAAAAATAATTACGAGGCCAATTACGGCAGCGATAATCACCTTTTTCGCTTTAATCACTTTATCGGGATCGCCGGCCGCCGTCATCCACAAAAAACCGCCATAAGCAATCAGTAACACAGCCAAAATACCCAAAAAACCCAAAAATATTTTGACAATATTGCCGATTGTCTCCACCAACCCCCTTGAACCCAGGCCAAAACCGGAGGCGGCGTCCAAACCATAATTATCCAAAGCATCCGTCGCTAAAGCCGCTCCCGCTAAAAAAAATAAGCCAAAAATAATTCCCGCTACTAAGCCGACTATAAGCAACCAATTGTATTTATGGATAATTTGTTTCATTGATTTGATTTACATTTGCCAAAACAACAACCGGTTCGACCGCTAGCCGGATCAACAGTTGGATAATCTTTAGTAATCACCCAGCTACCGGAAATATCATCAGACGCGTTTTCATAGAGTGGCTGACAAGAATAATTCTCGTCAAGACAAACTTCCGCATCAGTGATTTCCGAACATTTCAAATAACCATAAGAAGCCGGATTAGGCATCCTAACTTTTACACAACCGCTGGTAATACCCTCACTGGTATATTGACATTGACCTGAGCCCGCTTCTATTGGCCCGGCGCTGGGCAAAAAACAATTCTGAGTAATTGATTCCGCGCCCGAGCCAACCAAGGGCGCATAAGCGGCATACAAATCCAAAATATGATGCTGTAAGTTGGCTGAAGTATAATCGGGCCAGCCATCATTATCTTGGTCATAATTGACCTTAGTCACCCAAAAACCGACTGGATTAGCGTTAACCGTCAAAGTGTTCAAAGCCAAATAACGGGTAGTCCGACTTTTCTGGTCGCTGGTTGGGCCGTAATTCCAACCCGGCTTTAAGCTGGCGCTGCGCATTAAACGATCAAAAGAAAAATTTACCGGCTGATTAAGGTTGCTGGTCATTGCTCCGCCGGTCATATCCTCGGAAACAATGGCCATAATCAGAGGCGCCTGACGATCAATCTCCGTTGACACCCAAAAACTCCAGCGAAAATTATCACCAAAACCATTAACTTCCGGATTTGATTGACCAAACGGCGGATTGGACAAATTAAGGTCGTAAAAACTTTTTGGGCCATTAGCCAAGCCATAGACTTGACCGTTTTCCTGATAATAATCAAAGCTGCCGTTTAAAGAATTGCCGGCCAAATCAATAATACCATTGACTTCATTCAAATTGGCACCAACCCCCGGATAAAAAACCATCTGATCGCCTACCCTTCTGGCGCAACGATTATCGCTACCGCCAACACAAGCTCCCTGCCATTGGTCGCAGCGCGGATCCGAACAAACCATCAAGTCGCTGGCCTTAATTTCAACCTGATAATGAGTGGCGACTCCCTGTTCCGGCGCCCCGTCATACATCGGCCAACAATACATCTGGTTGCCGCAAGTATTTAGTCCACATTCAATACTGCCCCGTAAACCAACTGTGGTATAATCAGCCGATATCTCGGTGATAAAATCAGCCAAAACATCCTCAGCATCATCAAAATCGCCATCATTATTTCTATCGTATTTAATCACTATATTATCAATAAAAATTGGATTAATCGGCTCATTAAATTGAAGCTCAAACAATTGATTACGGTAAACATCCGGCTGGTCATTGACGGTCTGATTTTGGCTGGCGTTTAAACCGTCAATCTTAGTAGAAGAAAAAATGACCGACTTATTCAAAACAAAATTCAATGAGTAGCGACTGCTATTTTCGCCGACTTCTTTAGTGACAATGGAACTATCGCTTTCTTTCTTGAAAATATCGCCACTGCCGCTAATAAGCGCCGAGGTAATATTGGCCGTGGTCTTAGCGGCGTCTTGACCAATAGCAATATCGCGACCAAAAACATATTTTTTAATCACCTGTGAATCAGATAACACCTCAACATAATCACCCGGCTGATAAGCCGTCACCGCAAATTTCCAGGAATTCCCCCCCACTGCCCAGGACCCACCCTGCTCATTCGCCGCCTCAGTCAAAGAAAAAGTTAAACCATAAGGACCGATATTAATTGTCTGGCCCTGACTATAAGAACCAGAATAATTATCCATTATTCCCGGCCAATCAACCGCAACAGTTTTACCGTCAGGTTGAATAGTGACTGTCACCTCACCACTGGCAGTACCGCCATAACTGCCGGAAATTGTGGCGCTGGGCGAGCTCGGAGCGCTAACCGGCGAAGTATAGGCTGAATTAATTTCTGGAGTTAAATTGGCTTGATTAAAAATAGTATAAGAAAATTTAGTTGCGGTCGGCGCGATCGCCGGGCTGTAACCATCCGCCTCCTCATCCGGCGCCGGTGATACACCGCTGATACTGGGCATTCCCGAGGGATTAAGAATGGTATTAGTACTTAATATTTCCGGCGGATCAAGGTCCAATTCGCCATTAGTGACAAACGACCAGGAAAATTGGCGACCAATCAACCGCTCTAATACTGACTCGCCATCAGCGGCCCGGCTGATTCCTTCTTTTAGGGTCACCATAAACTCCCGATTCTGCAAATCCTCAAGACCCAGATAAATTTTAGGGGTAATAACAAAAGTCCTAGCATCAGCTGTCTGCCAAACAGTAGAGCCGACAAATTTATCAACCGAAAAATCAGTCTCGGTCTCACATAAATTATTATCCCCTAATTTACAAACATCAATATTAAGCATGGTGTCGCCATCGCATTTGTCGCTATCATTAACATCGGCGACATTACAAATAGTCGCGGGCATAATCGGTTCTTTAAAGGTAACCGCCAGCCAAGTGTTAATCGGCACGTCGCGCTGGTTGGGAGCGGGATAAACGCTTTGAATTGGGCCGGCGCCGATGCCCCAACGGGACAAATCATTGCCACTTCCCGGCCTCGGCCCCCAACTGCCATCACGACCGCCCCACAGCTGGTTGATAATAAACGAGACAATCGCAAAGGCGGAAAAAATAATAATTAAGCCAATAACCGCATTAATAATTATCTTCTTGGCTTTGTCAATTTTTGCCGGATCACCAGCGGCGGTCATCCAAATAAACCCGGCATAAAGAATCAATAACACGGCCAAAATACCCAAAAAACCCAAAATCACCTGAACAATACGAGCAATGGTTTCAATTAAATTATTAGTGCCCAGACCAAAATCGCGGGCTGTTGTTAAACCGTAATTCTCCAGTGGTCCGGAACTGGCCAAAGTGACTGTCGGCGCAAATAAAAAAACCACCACTGCCAGACCTAGTATAAGCAGGGTGGTTTTTTTATTAAATATCTTTCCGGTTAAGAAAGGATAAAAAGGCATGGGAATTAAAATTTATACTACTGATTGAGGAACTTTTTAACCAAGGGCGACACAATTTGTCCGTCCGAACGAGAACCGACTTCGGCCATGACTGCACCCATTAATTTTCCAAAATCAGCCGGCGAATGGGCGCCTACAATTTCGGCCTGACGATTAATAATGTCAATAATTGCCTCCGGCGACAGCTGATCGGGCAGATATTGTTCCAATATTGCCATTTCTTCAGCCTCTTGCTGGGACAAATCTGACCGACCGCCTTGGTTGTAGGCTTCAATAGAATCTCTTCTTTTTTTGATTTCTGATTTTATTAAACCAACAACTTCACTATCCTCTAACTCATTTTCTTTGGCCATTCTGGCCGCTATTTTTTTATTGGCAATAGCGGTTTTAAGCATCCTCAGGGTCGATAATTTAAGCGCCGCTTTGGTTTTATATGCTTCAATAAAATCTTTCTCGATAGTCTGCTGTAAAGACATTGTTCTTAATTATTTATTATCTTCTGGTTGGTTCGTCAATTAATTTGCCGATTTTTTTCAAATATTCGCGTTTCTTATTAATTTCTTCTCTTCTAGCGGCGGCTGACCTAATGGCGGTTTTATTTTTTTTCGGCTCATAATAACGAATTTTCCGGGATTGAAGCAACCGGCCACTTTGTTGCACCTTCTTGCTAAATCTCCTGGCTAACGCTTCAAAAGTCTCTCCTTTCTTTCTTTTTACCTCTGCCACTTAAATTCACCTCACTTTCTAATTGATTATTTTATTAATTATTATCAATCTTCAACTTATTAGTTTCTGGGGGAACATTCGCGCCATTTTCCTTATATTTCAATAAACGTTTACGAATTTCCTGTTCTGCTCGACTAAAATTAATCTCCTCTTGAATACCGCCCTCCATGTCTCGAATCAAAATAGTACCATCGCCAAATTCTTTCTGACCAAGAATTAAAGTTAATTTTACTTTCAATTTATTGGCTAAATCCAACTGATTTTTAAGACTATCCTTATAAAAGGCTTGGGCCACCCGAAAATCCTCGCATTGTCTTAATTTTTCATATAAAACCATCACTTTCTTTTTGGCGGCTTCGCCGATTTGAGCAATAAACACATCCGGCTGAAATTCGTCTTTAATCTCCAAATCAATCTCCCTCATTTTAGCCACAATTCTGTCTAATCCCATGGCTAAACCGCAAGCTGGCGTTTCTTCTCGCCCGCCCAGCAACTTAACTAAGCCATCATAACGACCGCCGCCGCCCAAAGCATTTTTACCTTCTTGATCATCAGTCGACCAATACTCAAAAATAGTTTTAGTATAATAATCTAGACCCCTAACAATAAACGGGTTAAGCACATAAGGTAAATCCAGCTCATCCAGATATTCAATCACCTTCATAAAGTGTTTTTTGCAATCGTCATCAAGATAGTCTAAAACCTGAGGCGACTCGTCCTTTAATTTCTGACATTCCTCCTCTTTGCAATCCAAAATCCGCAATGGATTAGTAGTTAATCGTTTACGGCAATTTTCGCAAAGCAATTTTGACTTGCTGCGATAATATTTAACCAATTCTTTGCGATAATTATCCCGACAATTGGGGCAACCAATACTGTTGACCTGAATCACCGATTCAATACCCAATTCATTCAGACTATTCCAGCCCATCAAAATCAATTGAGCGTCCAAAGCCGGATTAGCTTCACCAATCGCCTCAAAACCAAACTGAAAAAATTGGCGATGACGGCCGGATTGAGGTTTCTCATGGCGAAACATTGGCCCCTGATAGAAGAACTTTACCGGCTGACTCTGATTCAGCATCCCGTGTTGCACATAGGCGCGGACAACTGAAGCGGTTGCTTCAGGCCGAAGGGCCAACTCGTCGCCAGCCTGATCTTTAAAGGCAAACATTTCTTTTTCCACCACCTCGGTCTGCTTACCCACTCCGCGAACAAACAAATCAACCGGTTCCAAGACTGGAGTGTCAATCAAGCCATACCCATAATCAGCGGCAATTTTTTCCGCCACTTTTTTTACGGCGTGCCAATACCGTTGGTCTTGAGGCAAAATATCTCTCATGCCGGTTACTGTGACTATCTCTCTAGTCGAGCGGCGACCACGCTTATTGATTTTATCTTCTTCGGTTTTAATTAAACCGGATTTAGCGCTATTATTTTTTGGTGTTACTTTCTTAACCATTATCGTAATTTAAAAATTATAAGTTGGGGCATTAAAAACAGTCAATCGATGAAACGGCCAGCCCCTTAACCAGGTCCGACCAATAATGAAATCCCTGGCTACCGGACCAAATGTCCGCGAATCCAAACTCTGACTCCGATTATCGCCCAATAAAAAGTATTCCCCTTCGGCCAAAACCACCTCGCCATACCCCCCCAGGGGTAATTGAGTTAAAATATCGTCAGTCAAATAATCCTCCCGAAGAGTTTGACCGTCAATAAAAACCAGACCCTCTTTAATTTCAATTTTCTCACCAGGCAAACCAACTACTCGTTTAATAAAATACTGGCTGGGATCTTTGGGATATTTAAATACTACAATATCGCCCCGACCCGGATCACTGAAGCGATAGCTAATTTCATCAATAATTAAATACTCATGGTCATAAAAATTCGGTTCCATGGAAGCCCCTTTGACATAGAACGGCTGAATTAAAAAATATCTAATCGGGAGAATAATAGCCAAAGAGATTATCGTCACTTTGACCATTTCCCAAATAAAATCAACCACGGCTCTAATTTTGGACCGCTTATTGGGAGAATAATTAAAATCACCTAAATTGAGTCCCTTGTCGTTTAAAATATTATCCACACGCTTAAAATTTATTCATAATTATATAAATTATAACATAAAAGCAATATTTTGCAAGTTATTGTTATAACACATTTGATTGGCAAATTTCAAGTAATGGTTTATAATAAATAATGACTTAAATAATAAAGAAGAAAACAATATACCCATGGAAAAAATCGGCGTAGATTTTTTGCCGCCAGAAGAAAAAGGGTCGGCAGATAAGAAAATTATCAGCGGCTGGAAAAAAATTATTCTCAGCCTAATTATTGTGATTATCATTGTTTTGGCGGTCTTTTCCTCTTCCGTGGTTTTTTCCGATGAAAATTTAGCCAAAGAATTGTCTAAATTCAATTTAATTGGTCAACTGGGCAAGCTGATTGGCGGCGGCGACAAAGAGTTGATCGGCGAAGATAGGGATCGCCTTAATGTTCTGCTGATTGGTATGGGCGGTCGAGGCCATGACGGTGGCACACTGGCTGATACAATTATTTTGGGTAGCTTCAAACCCAGCACCAATGAAGTGGCCATGATGTCAATCCCCCGAGATTTGAGTATTTTTACCACCAAATACGGCTGGATAAAAGTCAATGCCGTTCATGCTTATGGAGAAAAAGAAAATCCGGGTAGCGGCGGTAAAGATCTGGCTGAGGCGCTCAGTTCGCTATTAGGCGATGAAATCCATTATTATGCCACTGTGGATTTTGATGGATTTGAAAAAATTATTGACGAATTTGGCGGCGTCGATATCGAGGTAGAAAGAAATTTAATCGATTATCAATATCCAATTCGCGGCAAAGAAAATATTTTTCCCATTGAGAACCGCTTTGAAACTCTGTCAATTAAAAAGGGTCTCCAGCACATGGACGGAGAACTGGCCCTTAAATACGCTCGTTCCCGTCACGCCCTGGGCATCGAGGGATCGGATTTCGCCCGCAGTCGACGGCAACAAAAAATTTTAGTCGCCCTAAAAGAAAAAATATTTGAAACCAAAACTTTTTTTAGCCCCCGACGCATCAATAGTTTATTAAGCGCCTATCAGGATCACATTATTACCAACTTGCAAGTTTGGGAAATAATTCGCTTGGCTCAAATCGGCAAAGACATTGATATAACCAAAATTATTAATCAGACCCTAACCGATGGTCCAACCGGTTTTTTATATGCCGATAAAGTTAATGGCGCCTATGTTTTACTACCTAAAGACGGTAATTTTGAAACTATTAAAAAAATTTGGCAGAATATTTTTTATATTCAAGGCGAGCCAGCTTTAGCGACCGGCGACAATCTCAATCAAACTGAAAATATTCAAACGGCTACCGAGACTCCAATATTGTCCGCACCGCCTGAAACCGAAACTCCAACGCCAGTGGTCGCCGAGACTCCACCGACTAATGACTATCAAAAGGAAAACGCCACTATTGAAATCCAAAATGGCACCTGGGTAACCGGCTGGGCCGGCCAAGAAAAGGACCGACTGAAAAAATTGGGATTTAATATCACCAAGGCAATTAATGCCGTCAATCATGATTTTGCCGCTACCATTATTTATGATTTGTCCGGTCAAACCAAGCCGGCAACGGCCGCCGAACTGGAAAAACTTTACCAAACTAAACTAACTGCCGAGCGACCAATATCTTTTGACAGTCAGGCTGACTTCGTGATCATCCTTGGTAAATAAGCCGCTTTCCGCTCACCAAATAAAAAGGCGAGACCCACTGGGGTCGCGCCTTTTTTGATTACTGATCAAAAATAAAAGGTCGAGCCGGACAATGACTGCCGCCTTCACGGACAAAAACTTCAAACTTAAGCCTGAGTTTTGTCCGACTTCTTTTGAGGCTGGCAATAATCTCCCTTGGGCATAGCCACATCCCTCGCCGGCCGCCATCTTGGCACAACACTCCATCTTCAAAGATGGCCTCCGCTAAATTAGCTATCACCTCATTTGTATAGCTGTCCAACGGTTTCAAATACCAATAATAATCTCTCTCACCCGACATAATATTACCCTCCTAACTTTGTACTGATAAAAGTATAAGAAAAATGAGCTTCAAAATCAAGTCAATGGTAAAACAAGCCCGATTAACCGCTATTGACAATAATTCTTTTATTTGTTACAATAATAATCCATTATTGATAATGGCATCTCAAACAAGAGATAAAAACAAAAAAGGCGTTATAACATGGCACAAAAGAAAAAAATGTCTGGGCGTAAATTAAAAACAACAGACATTGAATCTGTATTTAAAGCCCGGGGATTTAAAGTGACCTTAATTAAGGACCAAGTGATTTTGGAAAAAAATGGAATAATCAAAAAAATTCCCCTTAACCAATTGGAAAGGTTTCTCGGGTACGATTAATAACCCTAAAAACAAAAATGCCAAGATTTAAGCCGAACCGCTTAAATCTTTTTTTATTGCAGATACTCCAGCAGCCCTCGATAAAGCATCCTTTGATTACTATCCTCAATTGTTAATAGTTCATTGTTGCAAAAATCGATAACCTCATCGGCTCGACCCTGCCGGGCAATCTCAAGCAAAACTGCTACCGCCAAAGAAAATCGACTTTCTTCTTGTCCTTTCCCTCTAATTTCTTCAAATTCCTTAATAATTTCTTGAATGGTCTTGCCCAGTCTGATTCCTTCATCCAAATTATCAATCGCTTTTTTTGATATTTCCTGATACCTATTCAACGGATACCTAGTCAACGGTTCACCGGCTAATAACCTTCTCCTAATACTTTCCCTCGGTTCATCAATATATTGCCCCAAAGCCTGGGCTTTATCCATTCTTTCGATAAATATTTTTTGCTCCGGGCCCTTGCTAATTGGCCTAAGTAATTCTATTGAGACATTATCCGGATAACAATTATCGGACTGATAAACCCTCCTTAAATCCAAGTCATTGTTCGGATCAATTTTAATGGCCGAGCCAAAATCAACAATTTTTAATTTGCCCTCTTGATCCAGCATAATATTTCTTAAATGCAGATCCCGATGATAAATTCCAGCCCGATGAAAAACACTGATTGCCGCTATTAATTCGCTGATTAATTTTTTATCAAAAAGATTCCTATATACCAAATCCGGCTTTATTTTATTCATAAACGCCATTCGCTCTTTATGCGCCTCAGGAGAATCATCATTGTGCCGATATTTATGTTTAAAACCAATAAACCGGCAAATTATCTCCATTAATTCATCGGCCCCCTTCTGCTCTAGGGTGACAATAAAATTTTCATAACCAATATCTGGATAGGCTAATTCAATTTCATTTTTCCTGGTAATCAGGTACTGGCGATAAACCCAGGCCGCTAAATCGCAGCCATCCACAAAATCCATAGCCAAAATTTCTATTCGCGGCTCCTTATCATCAATATCCACGGCACATTGCTGCAATAAATCAATTGTTTCCTGATCCTTGATTTCCAAATCGCGATAAAAAAACGGCTGAGGCACTGAAACCTCCGACACTTCTGACTCTGTCAACAGCTGATAGGCTTCCGCCTGAAGATTATACTCAACCAATCCCTTGCCATTGGTATAAAGCTTGAGAATTTTAAAAGCCGATTCCTGACCGTTTTCAATAAAATCCGGTAGCGCTTGTAAAAATACCTCTTTTAAATCCTCCGGCAAATCTTCCGGACTTAATTTAAAAATTACGCCATTATTGCCATAATTAACCATTTCTGCCGCCTCACTTCTAATGGCCAACTCCAAACAACCATCAATAATTTCTTGACTAATTTCACTGATTTCCTGATTATTATTCTGCTCTTCATTATTCCCGATGGTATCCCCGATTGCCGATAACCCAACTTCAGAAAGTTTTTTTACCGCCATAAATATTAATTCATTAATAATAATATTATTATTATTTATTTATTTTATCTGATTATTTGAAAAATATAAAGTAAATTGCCAACCACTTGAAATTAGGTTAAAATTATATTATAATAAAATTTTTTATAGTCCCCCCTAAAATGACTCACTTATTGCCCCAAATAGCGATTATCGGCCGCGCCAATGTCGGCAAGTCCACCCTATTTAACCGCCTGATTGAACAAAATAAAGCGCTCGTTTCCAAGATCGCCGGCACCACCCGCGACCGCAATATTGCCACTGCCGAGTGGCGCGGCCGCCGCTTCCAGGTAATTGATACCGGTGGCTTGGATATTAATAAAAAAAATCCCGACCAAATCAGCCAGGAAATAATCAAACAAAGCCAACAGGCCATTAATAAAGCCAACCTGATACTGTTTGTGGTTGATGCCAAATCCGGCATTATTGCCTCAGACAGCGAATTGGCCAAGGCGCTCGTCAAAAATAAACAAAAAGATAAAACTATTTTAGTCGTCAACAAGGCCGACTCTCTAAGGTGGCGTCAGCCCAGCGCGGAAATGTATAAATTAAATTTAGGTCAGCCCAACATGCTTTCTGCTGCCAATGGTTCTGGAGTCGGTGATTTACTGGATTTAATTGTTTCCCGTTTGCCGGCGGATAAAAAAATAAAAACCGAACAACCAAATAATGAAATCAAAGTGGCTATTGTCGGCAAGCCCAATGTCGGCAAGTCTTCACTGTTAAATTCCATTCTGGGCGAAGAGCGAGTGATGGTTACTGATATTGCTCACACTACTCGGGAATCGCACGATACCGAATTTATCTATAAAAAAAATAAATTCACCTTAATTGATACCGCCGGCATCAGCCGTGACAATAAACTAAAAAATAAAAGTTTGGAAAAAAAATCAATTGATCGCTCCCTAGAAACAATCGCTAAGGCCGACATTGTTTTGTTGGTGACGGAAGTTCAGAAAAACATTTCCACTCAAGACAAAAACATCACCCAAGCAATCCTAGAAAATTCCAAGTCAGTAATTATTGTAGCGAATAAATGGGATTTAATTCCCGACAAAGATGAAAAAACAATTAATCGTTACATCGATTATTATCAGGCCAACTTCCCTTATCTATGGTGGGCGCCGATAATTTTCGTCTCCGCCAAAGAAAATTTAAGAACTAAAAAAATATTGGACTTGATTTTAGATATCCAAGCGGCCCGATCTATCCAGTTGACAGATAAACAGCTGGAACGCTTCTTAAAATCAAAAATCAAACAACATCGCCCGGCTCGCGGTCGCGGTTTAAAAAACCCTTATATCTATAAATTAGAACAAGCCGCCATCAATCCGCCACGGATAATTATCTATGTTAATGACCCCAAAATCCTGCATTTTTCCTATATTCGGTTCCTACAAAATAATTTACACCAACAGTTTAATATTATCGGCACCCCCATTCAAATTGAAGTTAAAAAATGGAAATCTAAATAATCGCCATTATGAAACTAATCGTCGGCCTGGGCAATCCCGGCTCCCAATATTCCCATACCTGGCACAATTTGGGCTTTAAGACGCTAGACTGTCTGCAAAACAGGCTAGCCGCTGGACCATTTAAAATGGCAAATAAATTTCAAGCGCAAATTGCCACTAGTCGCATCGGCCAAGAAAAAATAATCTTAGCTAAGCCGCAAACCTTTATGAACAACTCCGGCCAAGCCATAGCGGCCATTGCCAACTACTACAAAATACCAATCTCCGATATTATTGTCATCCATGATGACCTAGACCTGCCGCTAGGCGCTATTCGAGTTGCCCAAAACTCTTCGGCCGGCGGCCATAATGGAGTCAAATCAGTGATTAATCACTTATCCAGCCAAAAATTCAGCCGAATCAAAATCGGGGTACAAACCACTAAGACCAAACAAATCGCCGCCAATAATTATGTCTTAAAAAAAATCGGTTTTTGGGATGGCAAAAAAGCTAAAGCTGCCGTTGAAATTGCGGCGGCGGCGGCTCAGGAATTAGTATCCCAACCGATTGAAAAAGTAATGAATCTTTACAATTAAAAAGGCACGCCAGCAACCTCGCGGATGCCTAAGCCTTGTTCCCTTGAGCCAAGGAAACGACAAGGACTGGCGCGCCAAAACAATTACCGACTCTCCTTAAGAAAGCCGGAACAGAATATCTGGCGGGACGCTCCAGCTTAACTGGAAAAGATTTTGCCAAAGCTTAACAAGCGTTAACAAAATCGCGCCCCAAAATGGTCGGGGTGTCTCCGGACTGGTTACCGGCGGACTCAACCTGATTGGGCCTAATCCCCCCAAGGTGGATAGGTAATCCCAATCGGGAATCGGACACCCCGATGATTGCTATCGACTACTATACTGTCGGCTAGTATATGATCTCAATCAAAAGACTGAAATCATAATTTAGGACAAGAAAAACTGTCAGGAGGGAAACAATTTCTCTCGTCAACTAGCAGACAGAATAATAGCCGATAACAATTTCAAAGAACTACATTGATATGATATCTTATCATAGCAAAAACCAAAAGTCAAGCCTTAAGACAAGTTGTTTAAATTAAGCAAAAAATGACCACCAGCGACCCTCAGCTAGAGGACCAATATTGGTTGGCTCTCTCGCAAATAAAAAAAATCGGCCCGATTAGTTGGCAAAAAATCATTAATTATTTTCCTTCAATAGAAGCGGCCTGGCAAGCATCCGCCGAAGATTTTAAACGAGCTGGATTGGAAGAAAAATTAATTTCCTATCTGATTAGTCAGCGACCCACCTTAAACCCTGAGGCCGAATTAAGTAAACTACTGGAAGAAAAAATCAACCTTATTAAAATAACTGACCCGAATTATCCCCGACTGCTCAAAGAAATTTATAATCCCCCAGCAATCTTATATTATCGCGGCAGCTTGGATTCACTAACCAAGCCGACGATCGCCATTGTCGGCACTAGAAAAAATTCTTCTTATGGTCGCCAAGTCGCTAAAGAAATTGGCGGTCAATTGGCCCGAGCCGGCCTCACTATTGTTTCTGGCTTAGCCTTAGGCATTGACGCTTTAGCTCACTTAACGGCCATTAATCACCAAGAGCCGACCGCCGCCGTATTGGGCTCTGGCCTAGACTGGCAAAACATTTATCCCGCCACTAATCGGCAATTGGCCCAAAAAATAATTGACGGCCAAGGCATTGTTTTATCGGAGCTCCCCCTTGGCACAATGCCAACCAAATTTACCTTTCCCCTGCGCAATCGGATTATTTCTGGTCTATCCCTGGGAACAATAGTGATTGAAGCACCCGAAAGTTCTGGCGCCTTAATCACTGCCAAATACGCCCTGGAACAAAACCGAGAAGTTTTTGCTATTCCCGGATCGATTTATAGTCGCCTCTCGGTGGGTGCTAATAATTTAATTAAGGCTGGAGCCAAATTGGTCAATTGCCATCAGGATATTTTAGAAGAATTAAATATTAAAAGTATTGACGAAAAAATTTCCCCCCTAGCCGACCAACCCCATGATTCAACGGAACTGATAATTCTAAATCTCCTTAGTAAGGAACCGCTTCACATTGACAAAATAGCTATTTTTAGTAAACTTAAAATTAATTCCTTGATGAGCGCTTTGACCTTATTGGAAATGAAAGGCCTGATCAAAGATCTTGGCGGTAAAAATTACATCAAGCTAATTTAATCAACAACTATGTCTAAACTACTAATCGTCGAATCACCCACTAAGGCCAAAACTATTTCTAAATTTTTGTCTAAAGATTTTAAAGTCCGATCTTCTTTTGGCCATATCCGCGATCTGCCAAAAAGTAAAATTGGCATTGATGTGGATAATAATTTTCAACCAACTTATGTAATACCGGCCAAAAGTCGAAAAACAGCCAATGAATTAAAAAAATTAGCTCAACAGGCCGAAAAAATATATTTCGCCACTGACGAAGACCGTGAAGGAGAGGCGATCTCTTGGCACTTGGCCCAAATTTTTAATACCCCCTTAGACCAGAGCCAACGAATTACTTTTCATGAAATCACCGAAGAAGCGATCAAAGAAGCCCTCAAAAATCCCCGACCGATCGACTTAAATTTAGTCGACGCCCAACAAGCCAGACGGATTTTAGATCGACTGGTCGGTTATAATCTTTCGCCTTTATTGTGGAAAAAGGTGGCCAAAGGACTTTCCGCCGGACGGGTTCAATCAGTAGCGGTCAGATTAATTGTTGAAAAAGAAAGAGAGATAGAAAACTTCAAACAACAGGAATATTGGGAAATATTCGCTGATTTTGAAACTGTTGACCAGCAAAATATCCGGGCCAAACTGCATAAAATTGACCAAAAAAATTTGGACAAATTTGCCATCACCACCGACACTGCGGCCCAAGAAATAAACCAGCAATTAACCAGCCTAACTTATCAAATCAGCGAAATAATCAGCAAGGAGAATATTAAAAATCCTCTCCCTCCTTTTACCACCGCCTCGCTTCAGCAAGAAGCCAATCGCCGCCTAGGTTTCTCTGCCAAACAGACGATGATGCTCGCCCAACAGCTTTATGAAGGAATAGAAATCGATGGTGATTCGGTCGGCTTAATCACTTATATGAGAACCGACTCGACTAACCTGGCGGAAAAATTTTCCCACGAAGCCGGTCACTATCTCAAAGCAGAGCTGGGTGAGAAATATCACCGCCAAAGAAATTACAAAACAAAAAGTAAGGGCGCCCAAGAAGCCCATGAGGCAATCCGACCAACCTCAGCCACCAGAACTCCGGACCAACTAAACGGTAAGCTCAACCGCAATCAATTCCGCTTATACCAATTGATTTGGCAACGCGCCATCGCCAGCCAAATGGCGCCGGCGATTCTAGAAGCAACCACTATTGATATCGACGATAAAGACAGCCACTACAGTTTTCGCGCCACTGGTCAAGTGATTAAATTTGACGGTTTCCTAAAGATTTACCCCAGCCAAACCAAAAACGAACTGCTGCCGGCTAGTCAAAAACATGACCCGGTTAGTTGTTTAAAAATCGAACCAATTCAAAAATTCACTCAGCCGCCAGCTCGATATTCTGACGCCACATTAGTTAAAGCCTTGGAAGAAAAAGGCATTGGTCGGCCTTCCACTTATGCCCCTACGATCGCCACTATCATTGATCGAGGCTATGTTGACCGACTGACAGACAAACGACTCAAGCCGACCGATATAGCGAAAATAGTCAACGATCTGCTGGTGGAACACTTTGATAATATTGTTGATTATGATTTTACCGCCGCCATTGAGGAAGATTTTGATAAAATAGCCGCTGGCAAAAAAAAGTGGCAACCCTTTATTAAAAGCTTTTATCTGCCGTTTGCAAAAAATATCAAAGAAAAAGAAACCGCCATCAATAAAAAAGAGATCACTGAAGAAAAAACCGACGAAAAATGCGAACAATGCGGCTCGCCCATGGTAATTAAAATCGGTCGCTTTGGTAAATTCTTGGCCTGCTCGAATTTTCCCGAATGTAAAAACACTAAAAATATCAATCCCCAGGGAGAAATTGAAGACAACCAACCTAAATTACTCGAAGAAAAATGTCCCGATTGCGGCGCCAATTTGATTTTACGCCAAGGTCGTTATGGACAATTTAAGGGTTGTAGCGCCTATCCTAAGTGTAAATTTATCAAAAAAGAAGCGACGCCCGATTTAAACATCAACTGCCCCAAGTGTCAAAACGGTAAAATCATTTCTAAAAGAAGTCGGCGGGGAATATTTTATGGTTGCGACAAATACCCTGACTGCGATTTTGCGTTTTGGGGAAAACCCACTAAAGACCAATGCCCCAAATGCGGTTACCCGCTAACCGAAGACAAAAAAGGCACAGTTAAATGTAGTAATAAAGAATGTCAATAGCCTAACCAGCGTCCCGAATTATCGGGGCGTTTTAAGTAACTGACCCATTTGCCAGTCTGATTAAAATATCTTACAATATTATATCAAAAGACAATGAAAAAAGAGCACCTGGATAAAAAAAGAGAGAGATTTTTTAATCTAGTCGGAGAAAATTATTACCCCGATGATTTAGAACTGGTTAAATTGGCTTATGATTTCGCGGCAACGGCCCACCAGAGTCAAACCCGAATGTCCGGTGAACCCTACATCGTTCATCCTTTAGCCACCGCTCAAAAACTGGCAGAATTAAATCTGGATGTTCCCACTATTATCGCCGGACTGCTTCATGACATACCGGAAGAAACTGAAATTACGGTGGAACAGATAGAAAAAGACTTCGGCAAAGAAATCGCTCACTTGGTTGATGGCATCACTAAATTAGGAAAAATCAAATATCGCGGCATTGAACGCTACGCAGAAAATCTCAGAAAAATGTTTGTGGCAATGAGCGATGATATTAGAGTAATTTTCATCAAATTTGCTGATCGAATTCATAACTTAAAAACCCTTGCTGCCCTGCCTCCGGTCAAACAGCAACGAATTGCAACCGAATCGCTGGAAATTTACGCGCCGATTGCTGACCGCCTCGGCATGGGCCAAATTAAGGGAGAAATGGAAGACTTGGCCTTTCCTTATGTTTATCCGCAGGCTTATAATTGGCTATTAAAAATAATTCCCCGCGAATACCGCACCAGAGAAAAATATCTGGCACAAGTCAAAAAACTGCTTGAACAAGAATTAAAGAATAATCACATCACCTCGGAAACGGTCTCCATCCATGGCCGAACCAAACATTTATACAGCTTATACAAAAAACTGCTTCGACCGGATATTAATAAAGATATTTCCAAAATATATGACCTAGTCGCCCTCAGAATTGTTCTGCCGACCATTGGCGATTGCTACTCAACTTTGGGTATAATCCATAAACTTTACAAGCCCTTTCCGGGACGAATCAAAGATTATATTGCCCAGCCCAAACCCAACGGTTACCAGTCGCTCCACACTACTGTTTTTGCCGATAATGGGCAAATCATTGAATTCCAAATCAGAACCACCAAAATGCACGAGGAGGCCGAATTCGGCATTGCCGCCCACTGGCATTATAAGGAATACCAGGGCAATATTGACAAAAAAAATACCAACTGGATCAAAGAATTAGTTAAATGGCAGCAAGAAATCAGGGACAATGAACAATTTATCAGTAGCATCAAACTTGATGTTTTTCAAAACCGAATATTTGTTTTCACTCCCAAGGGCGACGTGATTGATCTGCCGGAAAAATCAACACCTATTGATTTTGCTTATCATGTTCACTCTTGGGTCGGCGACAAATGTGTTGGCGCAAAAATTAATAACCAAATGGTCAATTTGGGAGCAGAATTAAAAAACGGTGATATTGTTGAAATTATCACCGATAAAAATAGGCCGGGACCAAGCGAAGACTGGTTAGAGTTAACCAAAACTTCGATGGCCAAAACTAAAATTAAATCCGCTATCAATAAAAAGAAAAAAATAACAAACCTGCTGACACGCTAATCGGCTAGACGTCTTATTCAATCCGACTGATTAGTTTAAAAATTTTTTCCAACTCTTCCTCGGAAAAAAACCTAATCACAATTTGCCCGGAAGAGCCGAATTTTTTTATTTCCACTTTAGTGCCCAGTGCCTGTTCCAATTTATCTTGCTTATCCTTCAAATCCGGGTCAAAAGAAATCTTCCGAAGATGTTTTTTGACGACAATCTCCTTGCCGGCCTGTTCTGTTTCCCGGACATTAAGGTCTTCTAATAATATCTGCTTAAGCACTGACGCCTGATCTTGAGCTGGCAAGCCAGCCAATACCCGAGCGTGACCCTCTGACACCTTGCCTTGCTTAACTGCCTCCTGAACCGCCGAAATGGTGTTCAAAATTCTCAAGGTGTTGGCAATCGCTGATTGGCTTTTACCGACTTTTTGCGACAATTCCCGCTGATCCAAATTAAACTCAGTCATTAATTTTTGATAAGCAATCGCTGTTTCAATCGCATTAAGATCCCGGCGTTGAATATTTTCTATCAACGCCAATTCCAACTTTTTTTGCTCATTAAAGTCTCTGACAATTGCCGGTACGGTTTCCATTTTCAGCATTTTCGCCGCCCGCCAACGCCGTTCCCCGGCGATTAACTGATAATGGTTGGGTTTAACTTTGGTGACGATTAGCGGCTGAATAATACCATGCTCCTTAATCGACTCTGCTAAGTCATTCAAAGCAACCTCATCAAAATCAATCCTTGGCTGATGGGGGTTGGGTGAAAGCTGCTCTACTGGCAACTCCAAAATTTCTTCCCGTTTACCGGAAAAAACCTCCCGAACCAATTCTGCCTCAAATTCATCCTTAATTTTTTTATTGGGAATCAACGAACTTAAGCCGCGACCCAAGCCACTGGTTTTATTCATAAAAATTAATAAGAATTAGTGTAATATAAAAATTCCCGAGCCAATCGCTCATAAGCCTTGGCGCCTTTAGATTTTGGGTCATAACTCAAAATCGTCTGACCATAACTTGGCGCTTCCGATAATCGAACGTTCCTAGGAATAACTGAGCGAAATATTTTATTGGGAAAATGATGATAAAGCTCATGTAAAACATCATTGGCTAATTTGTATCTCTTCTCATACATAGTTAAAACCGCTCCCAAAATATCCAATTCAGGCTTGATATTTTCCCTAATTAAATTAATAGTGGACATCAATTGCCCCAACCCCTCCAATGAATAATACTCCGCTTGGACGGGAATTAATACTTGATCAGACGCCACTAAGCCATTGATAGTCAATAAACCCAAAGACGGCGGACAATCAATAATGATATAATCAAAGTCATTTCTAATGCTTAATAAATTATCATAAAGCCTGAATTCCCGCCGGTCTAAATTAACTAACTCCACATTCGCTCCCGCCAACGACATGGTCGAAGGAGCCAATTTGTAATAATTGTGTTGAGTATCAACCAAAATATCCTTAAAATCATATGGTCCGGCTAACACCTCGTACACTCCCCGATCCAGTTCCTTGGAAACACCCAAGCCTGAGGTGGCATTGCTTTGCGGATCCAGATCCACCAAAAGCACAAACTTGCCCAGCTGACTGAGATAGGCAGATAAGTTGATTGAGGTAGTGGTTTTGCCCACTCCCCCTTTTTGATTAACAACCGAAATTATTTGTCCCATATTTTTACTTTTATATTATAACATAAAAAAAATAATTAATAAAAATATTCCTCCTACCATCTCCACCGGCTTGCCAAAAATAAAAATATTTGCTAAAATAATAAACAATGACGCGGGGTAGAGCAGTTGGCAGCTCGGCGGGCCCATAACCCGCAGGTCGCCGGTTCGAGTCCGGCCCCCGCAACAAAATAGGAGCCAGGGTAGCTCAGTGGTAGAGCAGTGGACTCATAAGCCATTGGTCGTGGGTTCAATTCCCACCCCTGGTACATCCAGATGCCGAAGTGGCGGAATTGGTAGACGCGCACGACTCAAAATCGTGTGGACTCTGTCCATGAGGGTTCGATTCCCTCCTTCGGCACCAAAAAGCCAAAACGAGTAAATCTCGTTTTTATTTTGACTCACATTTCTAAAAGCGACCCAAGGAATCGAACGGGCAGAAGCGATCCCGAGTTCTCTGGAGAGCGTCGACAGATGCAAGCTGGCGCAGCATCCGGCGCTGCCCCGGACAACGAGACTATTTTGTCTTTAGACAAAATAGCGAGGCGTAATTCCCTCCTTCGGCACCAAACTACAATTTTCTGAAAATCCCCCAACGAGTTGACCTCGTTTTTATTGTCCATCCTTGTTGATTTAAATTGATTTAATTGTTAAAATATTAATAATACCTAATTAAATAACTACTCCTATGTTTGTTACCGTTCATGCCGCTGCCGCAACTATTATCGGCAAAAAAATTAGTAATTCAGCCTTGGCATTTGTCTTAAGTCTTATTTCCCATTTTATTTTGGACCTTATTCCTCATGGTGATGAAAGCTTAGGTAAAAAATTTTTAGGCATTAAAATTAAAAACAAGGAAGATTTTAGAATCCTGGCTCTATATGGCAGTATTGATACCTGTCTGTTAGCCATTTTTCTAATATTCTTGTTTAAAAACTTCAGTTTCGCCACCAATGATCACGTCGTTTGGGCGATTATCGGCGGCATCCTGCCCGATGTTTTAGTCGCTTTTTATAAAATCACCAACCTAAAATTATTAAAACCAATTGCTGATATTCACGGTCGGAATCACAGCTGGTTAATTCGTAAATTTAAGACTGATATTCCTCTAAACTATGGAGTGATACTTCAAATAATTCTTATGAGCTTGATCGTGTGGCTAATTTATATCGTATAAAAAATCTCCGCCCGACAATCGATTAACTACTGGGCGGAGATTTTTTATTATTATTTTTTTAATGATTGATAAACCTCCAGAGTTTTCTGGGCACAATTATTCCAATTAAACTCCTGGGCTCGTTCATGACCACTGATTGACAATGACTCGCGTAAACCCTCGTCAGTTAAAATGTGTTGCATTGCATCGATTAATTCCGCTTCTTTGGTGGGATCAATCAAGAGACCAGATTTAGACCCGACAATCTCCGGCAACGACGATAAATTTGAGGTAATAACTGGAGTGCCGATACTCATCGCTTCCAATACTGGCAAGCCAAAACCTTCGTATAAAGTGGGAAAAACAAAGCAAACTGCTCGGCACAATAAAGCCAACTTATCAGCATGAGGAACATAGCCAATATACTTAATCGGATCTTGCTTCCGACGATCATCGAGTGAGCGCCGTTCACCCATTTTCTTCTTTTGTGAATCAGTCCTGACATCAAAACCCCGCCGCCGTTCCAAACCGCTGCGCCGCCTCTTGATTCCCAGAATACTGGCGTTGGCATCGGCGATTGCCTCGTAAACCGGCTGATCCTTCCAGCCCTTGGCGCCAGCAATAATTAATTGATAATCTTCGGCTGGAGAATCATAAATCAATTTTAAATTCCGAAACGCCTTAATTAAAGAAATAATGTTTTTCCGAGGCTCAATGGTGCCCAAAAACAAAAAATAATTATCTGAAATTCCATACCGCTTTTTAACTCCGGCAAAATCAGCCTGATTAGGACAGCTCTTGCCATGGCTGATAACCCCCTCATAAACGACGGAAATTTTATCTTCTGGCACGCTGAATTCTTCAATAATATCAGTCTTGGTATTTTTGGAAACGGCAATAATCCGATCAGCTTTTTGGAGCGACCGCGGCACCAAAACCCGAGTAGAGAATATTTGTCGATTAAGAAATTTTCCCGGAAAAAATTCAGGATATTTATAGATTGCTAAATCATGAACGGTAACCACAGATTTACCATCATAAGGTAAGGGCAAGGTATTGGCCGGCGAATGAAAAACATCCAACTTCTCCCGACTCAATAAGGCGCTCACCAACATCTGAGAATAAGTAACCGGCAAATATTTTTTATACTGATAAAAAGGAAAGGTTCTGATAATGACATTGTTATAAGCGGAAAATTCTTTCTTATTTTTAAAGCGATCATCAAAAAACAGCACATAAATATTATCCTGATTAAGTGCTAATAGGCTTTTGACCAAATAATAAGTATAATGACCCACACCAGCCTGTTCGCCGGCCCCGGGATTTAAAATTGTTCGACAATCAATACCAATTTTCATATTTGAGGGAAGATTTATAATTATTGATATTGTATCTCAACCAAGGTAAATAATCAAATCAGTCGAATTGTTCCGCGATCCCGCTGCTCCCGCGGCTAAAAATTGCTAAAATTAGAAAATTAATATAAAATTACTCCAGATTATTGCTGACTTGTTTAACTATTACTAAACCCATGAGCGGTAAAACTAAAATTGCTATCTTCCATAATTCTTTTGACAATCTTGGCGGCGCAGAATTGGTCAATTTAACCCTGGCTGAAAAACTGGGGGCTGATATTTATACCACCAACATTAATAAAGACAAAATTGCTAAAGCGGGCTTCTGCACTGAAAATATTTTTAGTATCGGCCGAGTGCCTATTAATAGCCCATGGAAACAAGAAATGATCCACTGGCGTTTTGGGCGACTAAATCTGAAAACCAAATACGCTTTATACCTGATCGCCGGCGATTGGGCCTTATCAGCGGCAATCAATAATAAGCCAAATTTGTGGTACGCCTACTCACCCGCCCGAGAAATCTGGGACCTGGCCGACTACACCAAGCACCATCTTCGAAAATTGGGCCAGAAGACGATTTTTGATTGGTGGATTGGTTTAAGGCGACATTCCGATTTGCAAAATATTAAACAAATCCAAAAAATTATCGCCGTTTCAGAAAACGTTCGCCAACGAATAAAAAATTATTTCCAACGCGATTCATTGGTAATAAATCCGCCGGTCGACATTAAAAAATTTTTTTATCGGAAAAATGGCCCTTTCTGGCTTAGTGTTAACCGTTTGGTCGCCCAGAAAAGAATCGATCTTCAACTCAAAGCCTTCCGTCAGATGCCCCAGGAGAAATTAATTATAGTCGGTAATCAGGAAAATAGTAAACTATTTAAACAAAATTTCCAACGGCTTATGAAAATAAAACCTGCTAATGTGGAAATTTTAAGCTGGGTGAGCAACCAAAAATTAGCCGCACTCTACGCTGATTGTCGAGGTTTTATCACGACCGCAAAAAATGAAGATTTCGGGCTAGCGGCCGTTGAGGCAATGGCCTCGGGTAAGCCGGTTATTGCCCCCAATGAGGGCGGTTTCCAAGAGACAATTATTGATGGCCAGACCGGAAAATTAATTGACGCCCTTGATGATGCTAACCTAATAAAAGGCATCCGCCTTATTGGTCGCAATCCGGCCGATTATAAAACCGCCTGTCTGTCTCAGGCGGCTAAATTCAATTTGGAAAATTTTATTAATAAAATAAAAAATGCCCTCTCCTGCTACTAACGCCGCTCCGTTAGTTTCAATTATCATCAGAACTTACAATGAAGAGCGGCGACTGGCCCAATGTTTGGAGTCAATTTTTAATCAATCGGTTAATTTTAATTTCGAAATCATTATCATTGATTCCGGAAGCAGCGACAACACTCTAAAAATTGCCGCTCGCTTTAAAACCAAAATAATAACCATAAGCAAAGAAAGCTTTACTTATGGTCGATCTCTCAACCTTGGCTTTAATGAGGCGGGCGGTGAATTTTTGGTCTCTTTGTCAGCCCACGCTATCCCCCAACATAATTGGCTAAATCATTTAATCGCCGGTTTTGCCGATCCGTTTTTTGCTGGAGTTTACAGTCAACAAATTGCTACCGATAGCGATTGTCCTTTAATCACCAGAATGTTAACCGCCCACCACCAAAAAATATGCCGCTCAAGCAAACCGCAGCTATATTTTTCCAATGCCGGCTCAATGATTAAAAAAAGCGTCTGGAAAAAATTTCCCTTTATTGAAAATCTGGCCGCCTCGGAAGATTATGATTGGGCAATAAGAGTCAGCCGAGCCGGTTATAAAATCGGCTATCAACCCCAGGCGATTATTAATCATTGGCACAAACCGCAGTTTAAATCAATTTACCAAAGAAATTTGCGGGAATTCGCTTCATTACTGGCTATCAACCGCAAACGATTAATGCCTAATTTATTAATTTTGCCTGGTTATAATCTTATTCAGGATTTTATTTATATTATCGCCAATCGCCTTAGACCCGGTTGGTTGTTAAAATCAATTTCCGCCAACAGCGCTTTAATGGCGGCAGCGACTATGGCAATTATAAAACAAAATGTTTACAAATATTAAAAAAAAAATAGAAAGCAAAAGAGAAGCCAGCTCCCTTTTTTGGTTGATACTGGTTCGACTAAAAGACGGCCTGTGGCGATTAAGTCAAGTGACTGAAAAATTTTTTAGAAAAATTGAAGCTTGCCCCTTAATTAAATTCCCTCGCTCTTCCGGCGAATTTAGCGCCGACCCGGGGGGCCGAGCGGAAATACATTCTTTGGTTTGCCATAAACATTTGGGTTTATATTTGCTCGCCGTCAAATCCTTCTTAAGATTCTATCAGCGAGTAGCGGTTGTCGCCCACGATGATGGCAGTCTGACAAACTTTGATAAAAAAATATTGACTAAGCAAATAAAAAATGTCACCATTATCGATCTCTGCCAAGCTGACCAAATTATTATCCCTCAAATCGCCGAATTTAAAAAAATATCCAATTACCGACAGCACCACCTGATCGCCAAGCAACTACTAGACTACCTTATGCTAGCCAAAACCGATAAAATAATATCATTGGATTCCGACACTTTATTTCTGAAACGACCCCAGCAAATAATCGACTGGATAGAAAATAATAGTCGCGAAATCCTTTACTCTTATGAGGCGTCCCCCCGGGGACAAGAAGCATTTCTATCAACATTAAACTGCGACCTGCCACCTAATTTTTGTGCCGGTTTTTTCTGTTTAAATCGACAAATTTTAAATTTAGAATTAATAGAACTATTGCTAAGTCGTGCCGAACCATTTGATTGGTGGACAACGCAAAATATTTACCCGGCCCTAATCAGTCGGGCCGGTTGGGCCAATTCAACCCGGCCACTGGACCCCAATCAATATCAAAGTTGGTGCAACTTTGATAATCCCGAACCAATTTTTCGCCACTATTGGACCAGTAATGGACTAACCTCGGAATATCTGAGAGATCTTCATCAAATCAACCGAGAATTAAAATCTTTCCAAAAAAATCCTCCGCTCCAAGCACAAATAAAAAATATCCAACATTAAAATCAAGACTCCCTTAAAACCTGATGAATTATAACTTACCCAATAAAAAACATCTTGTCTTCGTCGATTTAGCTATTGATAGTTTTTACTATGCAGTTAATTTGGGCGTGGCCGCCTTAATACCGATAGCCAAAAACTGTGGCTTTAAGGTTTCTTTGATTTACTTGAATAAAAAAATCAGCGCCAAAAAATTTAAAGACCGAATCAAAAGGCTTAATCCGGACCTGGTTGGTTTTTCCTTGATGTGGCCGCAGATTAACCACCTGATCAATTATTCTCAGGCAATCGCCGATTTGCCCGGCATCTTAAAAATTTGTGGCGGTCCAGGCGCCTCTTTGGCCCCGGAAACCGTCCTCAACAAAGCCGCTATTGATGGCGTGACGATTGGCGAAGGGGAAATTCCCCTAACCAACCTGCTAAAAAAAATTAACCAACATCAAGACATCTCCGACCTTGCCGGATTTTATTGGAAAATTAACGGTCAAATTAAAAAAAATCCACCGTCAGCTTTTATTACCGACCTGTCAACCTTACCCTTCCCCGATTACAGTCTTTATCCACGTTCGTTGATTATTCAATATGAGGGTAAAAATATTTCTGCCAAGCTTACCCGCGGTTGCCCCTTTGCCTGCACTTATTGTTCCAATAAAGAGTTGTCCCAATTATATCCTCCTGGCCAACATTTTTTTCGTCTGCCACCGATTGATTACGCCATTAATCTGCTTAAAAATTTAATCCGCCAATATCCCCAAGCCGGCCAAATTAATTTCGCTGATGAAACTTTAACTGCCAATAAAGAATGGTTCAAAAATTTTTTACGGGCTTACGCCCAAAACATTAAACTACCCTATACCCTAATGACCCGCATGGATACTCTTGATAGTGAAACAATTAAACTAATGAAAACTACCGGCTGTTTTTATATTTGGGTGGGACTGGAAAGCGGCAACGAGTCATTCAGAAAACAATTACTCGGCCGACATTACAGTAATCAACAATTTATTGCCAATGCCAAATTAGTCAAACAAGCCGGAATTCAAATTTACACTTTCAATATGTTCGCCCTGCCCTTTGAAACGGCCGAGCAAATGGCCCAAACTGTCCAATTAAACAAAGACATCCGAGCAGACCGCGGACAATGTTCCTTCTATTATCCCTTTCCTGGCACGCAAATGTATGAACTATGCAAAAAAAATAATCTACTGCTGGAACAGGACTCCATTCTCAACTTGACCAACTATAATAGCCAGCCCGCCATCAAGCTAGTTAATACCACTAAAGAACAATGCCTTCATTATCAAGGCCAATTGGTTAACTATTTTGCCAACCAGGAAGCCAACCCCTACTTTCGAATGGACTGGTATCGCGCTTATGAGGAAGATGGTAGCCTAAAAACCAGTCTCAGATTATCCCTTTTTTATGGCTGGGCCAAAATAAAATACGCCGTCAAAATGACCGCGCTGATTATCGACCGGCAAATCGGCAAAGTCGGCATCTTCCTGAAAAAAAATTACCCAACAATTTATCAACGGCTCAAGAAAACTAATGATTAGATTGCTTCAATAATTGACGACGCCAAGTTTGAAAAAAATACCTCTTGATACGGATTGCCAAAATCAACCAATAAATTTTTAAATCAAACCAATAATAATCAAGCCAACTAATTCCGGCGGCATAAAAGCGGCCGTTATTTTTTTCTAATTTTATTTTTCTGTCTGCCAAAAAGGGGTGAATTAAATTTCTAATCCCGCCGGGAATAATAATATAATCAAAGCGCCCAATTAGAGTCAAATAAGCAATCAGCCGATAAAAAAATCCGGCCGGCAAAATAATATTATTTTGCTTGGCTGACAATTTGACCACTGGTTGACCGGCCGGAAAAATTACAGTTAAACTGCAATCCGAAGCGCGTTGTTTGAGCCACCGACCAATCATCGCCAATTCAGCTGTCTGACCAAAATAAGGGAAAATCACTCGCTGATCGTCTAAACCATCGACCAACTCAAAGCCGGCCTGACCATAAAAATCAATTTGTCCCAATCGTGATCGAAAAAAATCAACCACTGACCAATAAAAAGTGGCTGCCTCCAAAGAATATTCCTGATGATATAATTTTCTGGCCTTCGCTAACCAGTGAAACACCGCTGTTTGCTGTTTAGACTTAAACTGGTTGAACTTTAGACAAAAATAACAATTATTTCTCAAATTATAATATTGTTTGTCAGCCGGATCATTGATAAAATTTGGGTGATAAACCGGAGCGGTTTTAACGGCAATAATCTGGTAGCCGTATTTTTTTAACCGGAAATAAAAATCAATGTCATAACTGCGTATAAAATAAGCCGAATCAAACCTCAAGCCGGTTTTTTTTAAAACCGCCACCTTGACTAAATCCGAGCAAGTACTGACATAATCAACCGATTGACTGGAGAAATTAATCCTCGGCATTAATTTGTCAAAATCAAAAAAATATCCGGCACTGATTAAATGGCTCGGATAATCAACATCATAAACAGCCGAACCGGCCACCGCTACCATCTCTGATTCAGTCAGAACAGAAAGCAATTTCTCTAAGGTGCCCCCAGCCACCACTGAATCGTCATTTAACCACCACAAATAATCATAATCTTTATTAACGGCATAATCAATGCTTAAATTTAAAGAAAAAATCGGGCCACTTTGATGATGGTTCCTAATATAATCCAAAGAAAAACCATATTGCCGATCAGCAACCAACGATTGATAATCGTCATCAGAGCAGTCATCAATTATTAAGACGTCAAATTTCGGCCCACTAATAAGACTCAGGCTCATCAGCAACCTTTTGATAAAAGCAACTCGATTGTAGGTGGTAATAACCGCTAAAATTTTATTGCCTCTGGCCATGGTTGATATTATCTTCAAGAAATTTTTGATAATGAGTCACCACCACTGAGGGTTCGCCCAACTCCCTGACTTGGCCCCGGTCGAGCCAAAGCACCCGATCGCTATGATCTTTAATGAATTCTAAATCATGAGCAACAAATAAAATAGTCACATTATTTTTTTTCAATTTTTTCATTTCCGAGATACTCTTCTGCTTGAAAATACCGTCGCCGACCGCAAAAATTTCATCAATTAACAATATTTCCGGCTGGCTGATTTTGACGCTGTTAATCACGATGGAAAAAACCAAACGAGTCCTCATACCGCTGGAAAATTGACATAATTTGCAATCAATAAAGCCACCCAATTCAGCCAGGTCAACTATCTGATCAAAGCATTGGCTGATCTGATTGCGCGATAAGCCCAGTAGTGACCCGGCCAAATAAATATTATCCCGCATCGTTAACCGCTCCACCAAACCAATATCCAGGCTGATTAACGGCATCACCGACCGGCTGACCAGTAATGAACCACCATCGATTTCATAAATTCCGGCGATAACTTTAAGTAAAGTGGTTTTGCCGGCTCCATTAAGGCCGATGATTCCGATTGCTTCGCCCGGATAAGCTGACAAAGAAAAATTTTTTAGCGCCCAAAAAATCTCTCTTGGCCTTTGTCTGGAAACGGTTGCCAATAATTCAAACAATAGGGTGCCGTTACTGTGCCCTATTTTAAATTTCTTGGATACATTTTCCAATTTAATATAGTCGCTCATATTCTTTCGGCAAATTTGCGTTTCAAGCGATTAAAAAGGAACCAGCCGATCATCAGACAAACCAATGAATAAAAAATCGCTGCTACTCCATAACCAATTTCCAGTCGCAGTGGCATTAAAATTTGCCTGGCCAAAGAAACAAAATAATACATTGGATTAAAACGATTGACCATTATTAATCTTGGCTGATCAACAACCGTATAAAATATCGGTGTCCCCAACCAAAGCAGCCGGCAAAAAAAATTCCAAATATTAGCTAGGTCCAAGCAGTAAATTGTTAAGGATGATAGGATAAAACAAACACCCAAAGTAAAAATAGCCAACAAAAGCAAAACCGGCAAATAATAAATAATCCCGACAAACGGCAAACCCATAGCCATAACCAAAACAATCAGAATCACTAGTTCCAATAAGTGGGAAAAAATGTTCTTAAAAATAATGGAAATGATCAGCGCTTCACGAGGAAAATTCACCGAACGAATCAATGCGGCATTATCAATAACCGCCAGAGAGGATTCTGTGGTGGCCTGCTGAAAAAAGTTAAAAATAATTACCCCTACCAACAAATAGACGGGGTAATAATCAATTTGACTTCCCAGATTATCGAAAAACAGAAATAACAACAAACCAAAAGCCGCCAGTGGATTGAGTAGATACCACGCTAGACCCAAAAAACTGCCTTCATTTCTAATTTTGAAGGAAATTCTGGCCAACTCAAAACTCAAATTGAGACATTTTTTAATTTTATTAAAAAAAGACAACATCATCAATCAATGGCTTACCTCCCTTTAGCCATTCACATCATAATTAATCGTTCAAATTTTTTCTTGTCCCGATAAGGGCCAATCACCGCTAAATTTAAACGGGAAAAATCAATAATTTTTTTAGCCAGGCATTTTAAATCAGCAACAGATACGGCTTGAATTTTGGCAATCTGTTCGGTCGGCGATAAAATCCGATCAGTCATTAATTGTTGTATTGCAAACCATTGAGCCAGATTGGCCGTATCCTCCAATTCCAATGACAACTTACCAGCCAAATAATCCTTGCCCCGCTGTAACTCTTCAGAATTAATCCCTTGTTTAAGCCGTTTTAATTCTTGTAAAATAATTTTAATCGCCTGATCAATGCGCCCTTTATCTAGCCCCGCCTGGATAATTAAATTACCGCTATCCAAATAATTTCCCAAATAAGACTTAATAAAATAAGCTAAGCCATTTTTTTCCCGAACCGACAAAAACAACCGAGAACTCATATTGCCACCCAAAATGGCGGATAATAATTTCAAAGAAGGCAAATCATCGTCGCTGTAAGAACAACCATAAAAACCTAAAGCTAATTGCACCTGCTGAGTCGGCTTAAACATTAATGCCACTCGCGGCTTGTTTTGGTTAATTTTAAATTCAACAAAAGAACCGGCTGCTGATCCGCCGGTAAAAGAAAATTTTTCCTCCAATAATGAAGGGGCCGAAGATTTATAGTTGCCCGCTAAAGCCAACACCATATTTTGGGACTGATAAAACCCCTTATAGTAATCCAAAAAATCCTGGCGTTTAATGGCTTTGATATTTTTTTTATGACCAGCAATCGAATAACCCAAAGCATTGCCCTTAAACATTAACTGCTCTAATAAATCATCAACATACATTAAGGGATTATCCTTATACATATTGATTTCCTCGATGATTACCCCCTTTTCTTTTGCAATTTCTCTGGCGTCAAATTTAGAATGTAACAACATGTCCGACAAAACTTCAACCGCCAATGGCAAATAGCTGGCATCCGCTTTGATATAATAGCCGGTATATTCTTTATTAGTAAAAGCATTGAATTCGGCGCCAATGCCGTCCAGTTCCTTAGAAATATCCAAGGCAGTCGGCCGCCGCTTCGTACCCTTAAACATCATGTGCTCGATAAAATGACACAATCCGTTATTATCGCTGTTTTCAAAACGCGAACCTACCTTAACCAATAACAAAATGGCAATTGTCGGCGCGTCAGCCAGAGGAATGCCAACAAATTTCAAACCATTTTTAAATTCCTTTAATTGATACATTAATTTGAAAATTTATTATTAAAATAATTAACTAACTCCGCAACTGCCACTCGCTCTTGCTTCATGCTGTCGCGATCTCTGACTGTGACCATTTTGTCTTCTAAAGTATCAAAATCAATCGTGACACAATAAGGTGTACCGATTTCATCCTGGCGGCGATAACGCTTACCAACATTGCCATTATCGTCAAATTCACAAAAATATTTGTCTTTTAACAAATCAAAAATTTCTTTAGCCTTAACGACCAACTCAGCCTTATTTTTTAATAATGGAAACACGGCAATTTTAACCGGCGCAAGCGCTGGAGGAAATTTAAGAACAGTTCTAATTTCTCCCTCAACTTCCTCCTCGTGATAAGCGGTGCACAAAGCCACCAAAATGCTCCGATCAACCCCGAAAGTCGGTTCCAAGACATGCGGCAAATATTTACGATTATTAATTTGATCAAAATAAGACAAATCCTGACCGGACGCCTTGGCGTGCTGAGATAAATCAAAATCACCTCGATGCGCCAAACCATATAATTCGCTAAAGCCAAAGGGAAAATTATATTCAATATCAACAGTCTTGCGCGAATAATGGGATAATTTTTCTTTCGGGTGCTCGAACCGCCGCAAATCTTTCTTGTCAGCCCCCAAGGCCAAGGCAAATTCCTCTTCTTCTTTAAGCCACCAATCAAATAATTTCTCCCATTTGGCCTCCGGGTCGATAAAATATTCTATTTCCATCTGTTCAAATTCTCGCAACCGAAAAATAAAATTACCCGCCACAATTTCATTACGAAAAGCTTTGCCGATTTGAGCGATGCCAAAAGGAATTTTCACCCGCATCGAATCAATGACATTTTTAAAATCAACAAATATTGCTCCGGCGGTTTCCGGTCGCAAATATACTGGCCCCTCAACGCCATTCATTGTGGTGGTAAACATCAAATTCAAATTCCGGGGTTCGGTCCAATTAGTTTGGCCACATTCGGGACAATTGATTTTTTTTTCTTTTAATGCCTTAGCCATTCTTGCTATATCTCCCTCTAAATCTAGGCTGGTTGCCGCTTCAATAAGATGATCTGCTCGAAACCTTTTCTTGCACCCTTTGCAATCAACCATGGTATCATTAAACCCACTAGTGTGACCGGAGGCCTCCCACAACCGGGGGTTGAGCAAAATCGGCCCGTCAATGCCCACCATATCCACCCGGTCTTGAACAAATTTCTTCCACCACAGCCGCTTGAGATTGTTCTTAAGTTCGGTGCCGTAAGGACCATAACTGTAAGAATTGGCAAAACCGCCATAAATTTCCGACGAAGGATAAATAAAACCCCGCCGCTTGCAAAAAGAAACAATTTTTTGCATCAAGTCTTCTTGTTTTTTAGCCATAAAAAAATAAAGGATTAATTTCCTTTATTTTAGCTCAAAACCAAGGCCTTGGCAACTGGGAAAAACCACCCCGAATCAACAACGTTCCCTTGATCGTTTAATTAACTTTGAATTATTTTTTTATATTGTTCTTCTAATTGGCCGGCTAATTTGTTCCAATCAAATCGCCGCGCTGAAATCTTTGCTTTACTGGCTAATTTTCGCCTAAGATTATCATCAGCTAAGAGACTATCGATTGCCCGAGCCAATTGCGTGCTATCATTCTTTACAATTAAGCCATTATAATTATCAATTACTATTTCTGACGAAGCATTCCAAGGACACTCCACGATAACCGCCGGCAAGCCGCTGCCATTGGCTTCAGCCACTGCAATGCCGAACCCCTCCAGTAAAGATGGGGAGACAAAAATTTTTGCTTGTTTCATTAAATGATAAACATCATTTAATTGAGGCAAAAAACCAAGAAAAAAAATATTCTTCTTTAGATCAAGCTCTTCAACCAATTCCATCAGCTCTTGTTTGGCTGGACCGTCACCGATTAGAATAATTTTTATTTCCGGCCGACGGACAACTAAAATTTTAATCGCCTCAATCAGCCGGGAAAGATTTTTTTGTTGGGTCAAACGACCAGCAAAAACTACATCATATTGACCTGATTGTCTAGTATCGTCATTAATAACCGCTTCGTCAATGCCGTTGTAAATAACGGCTATATCACGAGGCCTAACTCCGACTGCCAATAATTGCCGCCGAGTTGTTTCGGAAACAGCCAAGTGCCAATGACTTAGTTTTAAAACCATTTTTTCAATCAACCGACCGATTGTTCCTTTTAATTTTCCGGCATAAGAATACCAATACTCCCCCCAATACTGATGCCAGGTCAACACTAAAGGCGTTCGTCTAAATAAGGCTACCGCCTTGCAAGTAAAACAGTGGAAATAAACAAAAGTAGAGGCATCAATAATATCAAACCTTTCTCTTAAAAGAGGAAAAAACAACTTGAGAGAAAATTTAATCGGCCCAACTACCGTCCTAATGCCGGCACTATTATAAATATTATTATATCGACAAACGCCATGAATAATCAGTTTTTCCCGATAAATAATATCCGGACCATCCCAAAATTTAACCCCAAATAAATGGACTTCATGGTGTCGAGCTAAACGTCGAGCTAACTGATAATTTCTGATTTCCGCTCCGCCGATGTGAAACGGATAAATCATGTCATAAACCAAAGCGATTTTCATCTGAGCGGTTTAATTTGCTGATCGCTATCGCCGGCCACTTGACCGGAAGACTGCCAAAGACCAGTTAGCCAATCAGTCAACCGCTCATCGTTGAGGGGATAGTCGGACCGAACGACCCGGGTCGCCAGTTTTAGCGATTCGGCATAAACCTTGCCACTTGCCGATAAAACGAGCCGGGGAACCAAATCAGACCCAACTGACACTCGACGACCAAAATTAATCACCCGACCGTCAGTGGAAATTAATCCGGTTGCTGACCAAAAAAATAACTGCCCGGCCGAAAAAAACAATAATAGCGTCCAAAAAACCGCCGTCCAAACATAATAATTAAACTGGCCAGACGATTCTGGCCGAGCCATTGGCCTGAGCCATTTTGGCTCAAACTGATCGCTATCGTTAGTCGTTTCCAACTCTTCCTCCACCAACCGACGAATTGTTTCTTGCCAATCCTGATACCAAGCCTCACTAGTCAACCAGCTATCACCAACCTTAAAAGCCTTCAATTTTCCTTTTCTGACTTCCGTCAATAAGAAGGCCTCGCTGTATTTGCCGCGCCGGGCAAGGTCATTAATAGTCAAATAAGGCCGCTCGCCATCAGTAAACATCGATTCAATTGAAGAAAAATCCAACATAAAATCGGATATTTTTTATACTCTCATTATAACAAATAATTCCGCCCTAAGTGAAGGGCGGAATTATTTATTTTTAGACAATGAATTTATTATTTTTGGAAAGAGGCGTCAATCGCTTTGACTACCTGAGAATCGTTCTTCAACGCTTCCGTCAACAAAATATAGTCACGATTGATAACCATTTTATCAGTTGGCCCATGAAGTTCGTTGCCCAGCTTAATCAATGTCAATTCCTGCTGAGTTTGCTGATTCTGCTCCACTTGTTCGGCAGAACCTTCCTGAGTGGCCTGAAGCGGTCTAGTAATAACCTGCAAATAATAGATATTGGTCAACACTAATTCGCGACTGGTCACATTTTTAATTTTGCCGAAATAAACCTGACCATTATTCAAAAAAATCGCCTGCCAATCATTACTGGGCCGCATCTTGCTAAACCCGGGCAACGCCAGGCCGGTATAAGCGCCTAATACATACCATAATAACGCTACCACCAATATTACCAATAATAACCCTCCTTTTTTTCTAGGAGCGCATTTTTTTCTCGCCAGCGTGGCTTGTTCCAGCCCCGCCGCTTCATCATTGACAATTGGTTCTTCGTCAACTAATTCAGACATCCGTTTGTTGGTCTTTTTGTAAATCATCTTTATTCTCCTTATTTTCGGACAAATCGTGCCGAAATTAATTATTTATTAATATTTATAATTTAATCTTTCGCTTCTACAATATCATTAACGACTACACTAATTGCTGTAGCAACTGGCACAGCCAGCACCACCCCGATAATACCGGCTACTCGCGCACCGATCAAAATAGCAACCAGGGTAATAATCGGATTGAGACCCACCGCCCGTTGCATCACTTTGGGCACAATTACATTATTTTCCAAAAATTGAATTAATAAATAAAGAATCACTACGCCTAAAGCAATTAATGGCGAATGAGTCAGGCCGATAAAAACCGCTGGAATCGCTCCCAGAAACGGACCCAAATAAGGTATCAATTCAGTCACGCCGGCAAACAAGGCCAAGACCAGTGCGTAACGAATGCCCAACAAACTCAGGCCCAACCAAACTAAAATGAAAATAATCAATGACAGCAACAGCTGCCCCCGTAACCATCGACCGATCTTATCCTGAATCCGATTTAATAAATAAGTAAAATAAGGCTGATATTTAACCGGCAAAATTAAGCGCATCATTCTCTTCATTGCCTGCTCCTCGACAGTCATATAAAAAGTAATCACCATAATAATAAAAAAAGAAAAAATTCCTCCGAAAAAGGAAAAAATAGTATTAAACACTCCGCCGGCGGCTACGCCAACATTAGCCTGCAGGCCGGTCAAATAACCCTGAATATTTTCACTCCAACCTTGGGTGTTGGAATAATTGCGCAAACTCTCAAAACTGCTAATGATCCGGCTCGAATAAACCGGAAAATCCTTTGACAGTTGATTGACCTCAGTTACAATCGGCGGGATAATCAAATAAACCGCGCCCGCTAGCACCAAAATTACCGCCGCATAAATCACCAATAATCCCAAGGCCCGAGGAATTTTGTTTTTTTGAAACCAATCAACCCAGGGGTCAAAAGCGGAGGCCAAAATCAAAGCGATAAAAACAGTCAGGATAATATCGCGGATATAAAAAAGAAACATCAAAACAATGATGATCACCAAAACTTTTATCAGCGTCAAAGAAGAGATATCTACTGTCAATTTTTCCCGAATATTATTTTTGGCGCTCATTGGACAAAATTACTAAAGTTGATTAAGATTAATTAAATTATACCTAATCAAGTCAAAGGCTGTCAACAAAAAAATGGGAATAATTGCTAAAAATAAAAATGCCCTGTTTAACTACGAAGTTTTGGAGACCTATCAGGCCGGCATTGTCTTGAGCGGCCCAGAGGTCAAATCAGTTAAAACCGGCCACATCCAACTCAAGGGTAGTTATGTCACCATTGACGCTAACCAGGAAGTCTGGCTTATTGGCGCCTATATTTCTCCCTACAAACCGGCGGCTCATTCCCAGACGAGCTACCACCCCAATCAGCGACGGAAGCTGTTATTGAACAAAAAAGAAATTAATTCCTTAATGGGGAAAACCAAACAAAAAGGCTTGACAATTATCCCAATTTCAGTATATACTAACAAAAGATTAATCAAAATTGATTTGGCGCTGGCGCGGGGCAAAACCCGAGTCGATAAACGAGAAACCATCAAAAAACGAGAAACCGCCAGAGAGATTAATCGCGCCCTACGGTCAAAAAATAATGGCCGCTAAAACTGGGGATGTATCGCTTCGATAGGAATAATTTAAAAATTAACAAGCCGAGGTCGGTGTTACCTCGCTAAACCTGCCGACTAAGATAAGTGCAAACAACTTATTTGCCAAATTAAAATCTGCTTTCAGCGGATTGGCTTTGGCTCCTGCCGTTGCTTAATTTAGCTTAACGGCCATCGCCTTGCCTTAGGCCCGACGGGCAACTAGCGGTGTTATATTATCGGGCTCGGTGATAATCCCGCCTTGAGATTATCACTTAAAACTCCAAGGCCAAGCTGTTGCCGTTTTGCTCCTTTTTACAGGCAACAGACTAAAATAAAAAGGAGCTAAGCTTGTAGTTTAATTTTTAATCCTTATTCTTAGACAGGGGCTCATTACCCCTCATCTCCACTGATAAATAAATAAAATAATGCGCAGATCCTTTAGGGGAAGAAAAAAAACCACCGCCGCCGTCAATGCTAAAATGTTGCGGGCAAACGAAAAAATCTTTGCCAGACGGCTGATGCTGATTGACGAAACCGGCAATAATCTGGGAGAGATGTCCAAAGAAGAGGCGCTCCGCCGGGCAACTGAGGCCGACTTAGACTTGGTAGAAGTATCGCCGAAAGCCAACCCGCCCATCTGCCGGCTAATGAACTATGGCAGTTACAAATATCAACAAGAAAAAAAAGAGAAGAAACAAAAAGCCCAAAACAAAGGCGGCGAAGTTAAGACGGTCAAAATGTCTTTCCGTATTAGTCAACATGACAAAGAAATCAGAGCCAAAAGAGTCTTGAAATTTCTTGGAGAAAACAACAAAGTCCGAATAGAGATGCAACTCCGAGGTCGAGAAAACCAACACACCGACCTGGCCAAAGAAAATATCAAAAATATGATTGACGAAATAAATAACCAACTAATAAACAAGGAAATAAAAATCGAGCAAGAGATAAAAAAGCAAGGTAATAAATTATCAGCCGTTATAACCTTATAAACATCAATAACCGTAAGACTATGCCCAAGATAAAAACCAGAAAAGCCGTAACTAAAAGATTTACTGTCACCAAAAAGAAAAAGGTCATCAAAAGAACTGGCGGCCAGGATCATTTTAATGCCCGCGAATCCGGCAACACCAAGAGAAACAAACGGCGGGACAGCCAAATTGCCAAGGCCGACCAAAAGAACATCAAAAAGTTCATACCCTACGCCTAATTTATTATTTTTTAAATCTTAAACAATGCCCAGAGTAAAACGAGGAGTCATCCACACCAAGAGCCGAAAAAATATCCTCAAGAAAGCCAAAGGCTATAAATGGGGACGAAAAAAATTAATCAAACTGGCCACAACCGCGGTCACCAAAGCCGGCGCCTATTCTTATCGCGACCGTAAAGTCAAAAAGAGAGTCAATCGCCAATTGTGGCAGGTTCAGCTCAATGCCGCCGCCAGAGAATATGGACTGAGCTACAGTCAATTTATTGCCGGCCTTAGAAAAGCCAAAATAGAATTGGACCGCAAAGTACTAGCGGAAATCGCTAAAAAAGAGCCAAAAATATTTGCCAAGATTATAGAAAAAATCAAATAACCTATCAATATAAAAATCCCGGCTCAGTTGTTGAATCGGGATTTTTATATTGACTTTCCATAAAATTACTGCTAAAATAACTTCTGACGCATTAGTTGGAATACCGAATATAATCCAAATGCAGAAAAGAAATAATTAGAAAATAGAAACTATTTCGCCTTCTCGCTCAACTCGGGTAGAAAAATGGTTCCCTCGACCGAATGTGACAATTTATAATTTAAAAACGCTTGGGGGGCGTACCTGCCCGCCTTGGGTGGGGCTCACAGTTTGGTTACCTGTCCGCCTTTGGTGGAGAGCGCTGCCCTGTCACGGCAGAGGGTCGAAGTCCGCCCCAGGCGGACGAGACGGGCAGAAGCGAAACAATTCGCCGATAGGCGAATGAGCTGAGCGTCGCTGAATGCGACCCCTGGGAGCATTCAGCGCTGCCCGGGAACGTCGGGTGTAACCCGCGACCGAAACAATTTTAACAATCAATTATCAATTTATGGACCGGTAGCTCAGTTTGGTTAGAGCGCTGCCCTGTCACGGCAGAGGTCGCGGGTTCAAGTCCCGTCCGGTCCGCCAATCGCAACAGAGAGCCCTTTGATACACTCTATCAAAGGGTTTTTTATATGCTATACTTATGTTTTTGTCTTTAAGTGTAGAGTTCAAAAGTAAAAAATTAAGTAGTTCTTGTTTTTCCTCTGATTTGGCATTTTCATAAAGTAAACTCGCCATATTTGAGAGTTCCAAAATATTTATGCCTGTTCGGTAATAATCAATGTTAGCTTTTGTTAGCTTGCTTAATTTATCATTTAAGTCCTCAATCTTTTTCTCATATTCGCCAGCTTTTTTATTGTAATAATCTTTTGTAATTGTCCTGTCCAACCTATCCTCGTATAGTGTGTCTAAACTGCTCTCTAAACGCCGTTTTTCGTCCTCTAACGCCTCTCTGGTCTTGTCTTCGGTATTCCTCTTAAACTGCAAAGAGCCCTTTAATCCCTCTGCCACATACAATATAGTATCTTGGGAGGGCAGTTTTATGCCCTCCAAATATTTAGCTATTTGTCCGTCTAATTCCTCCTCTTTTGCTGGCTGTTGGGAGCAATCTGTTTTGTATTTAGTGCAACTATAATAAACATATTCTCTCCCAGACGGCTTGGTTTTGCGTATAGCGGTAATATTCCTCCCACACTCCCCGCATTTCATTAAGCCCTTAAAAGTAAAATCCAAAGTGTTGTATTTAGAAAGCATTTTTTTATTCTGAAATCTATCTAAAACATTTTGGACTTTATTCCAAAGCTCTTTGGTTATAAGCGGTTCGTGTGTGCCTTTATATAACTTATCTTTCCAAATAAAATCTCCATAATAAAACGGATTGCGTAAAATCCTTTGTGCCGTGCTTTTTGTTATATTTTTTAATTTAGTATTTTGGGGAAAATTAGCGGGTATTAACAAGCCCTCGTCTTTTACTTTTTTAATTAAACTATCAAGAGAATATAAACCAGTAGAATAATACTCAAACATCTTAATTGCCAATGTCTTATTTTTCTCATCAATCACTGGCACGCTTTTATTATTCTGCTTTTCCAGTTTATAGCCCAGTGGCGGAGTGCTACAAGGATAAACTCCGCTTTCCGCTTTTTGAGCCAATCCTTTTTTAACTTCCTCGCTTAAATTATCAATATAATTCTTAGCCATTAAAACCTTTATCCCGTGCATAAATTTTTGGTGGGAGTTTGCGTCTTTTCCTATCCTTTCGTTTTCCTTAACTAAAACAACCGTTATACCGAGTTCGTCTATAATTACGTAGTCCTTAAAATTTCGGTATAAGCGGTCTGTTTTTTCTACTAATAAATTATCTACTTTTTTGTTCTGCTCTAAATACTCAACCATTTGCGAAAAGCCAGTCCTGCCAGCTTGCTTGGCGGTTTCGTCATCTTCAAACTCCTTAACAACCTTAAAACCATTTACTCTGGCATACTCCCAAAGCAGTTTTTTCTGAGCTGGTATTGAGTAGCCCTCGTCTTTCTGCTCTTTTGAGGATACTCGGACATAGATGACTGCTTGTTTCATAAGCTATTTACTTTTCTCAATCAAACCCTCAACAAATTGTTTAGCTTCTTCCAACTTTTCTTTTGACTCTCTTTTTTCTTTCAAAGATAATTTGATTAACTTTTCAATCTCTTTGCTTTTATCACTCTTAGACAATTTCAATAAATCTTTTGGAATTTTTATTTTTTTAACATCTTTGGGATATAAGTGAGAGGTTTGTCCTTTAACCTGCCTTTGTATAAGCTCATAGCCAACCTGCGAACGCATAAACAAAAGTAATACATAAGGGTTAATATCCGTCTTGGCTTTTATTGTTATTATTTCCGCCACTGTAAAAACTTTTTTAAATTCATCTGGTATATAATCAACAATATCAATCTTACTGCCGATATAACTGGCTTGGTGAGCGGCACAACCCAAAACAATATTATCTTGCTCCAATGAGTTTTTATATTTATTGGAAATTTCCTCTTTAACAAAACCTCGCTCCTCATTCTCCCAATCAATGCCATTGCCTCTTATAGCTCTAAACTTCATAATTCTATTGCCACTCTCAACATAATCATCAAAGGCGGGAGTTTTACCAATTAAAACATCTGCCACATCACCCAATAAAATAAACTCATTTGGATTTTTTTCGTATTCATTTTCAAAATAGAAAAACGGGTCAATCCTATCTAATATATTTATTTCATTATTCCACTTAACAAATGATTTTTCCTTTTTGGAAATGTCTAAATATTTATTCAGCTCTTTATTAAAAATATCAACTGTTTTTTGATAATTATCTTTTGACTTTTCTAATAAACTCCAATAAATTTCTATTATTTCTTTTACCTTTTCTTTTTCACTTGATTTTAATTCTGGCAATGTAATATTTCTAAAAAAATTCAAATCTAAAAATGGTCTTGTGCCAGCGTGAGCCATTATCTCAATTTTTTCTTTAAATAGGTTAGTTTTCAAAAAGGCATATAAAAAATAAACATTTAATTCATTTTTTGTTCTTAAAATCATTGCATTCTGGTTCATCAGTATTTTAGGGATAACTCTTGGCATTAAAAAACATTTCCCAACAGTATTGCCTGTAACAGTTATAACTATATCAAGAGGTTTAATTCTAAAATTGGAATATTTATCCCAAAAACCATTATCAACCATTGCCAATCCATTAAAATCAATAACATCATCTATGTCTGATACTCTAAAAATACCAATCTCTCCATTTGGTAAATAATCGGTGCTTTTAAACGCAAAACCCTTTATATAATCAGCAAAATCAAAAACATTATTATTTGAATATTTACTGGTATTTTGTTTTTCTGGGTCGTAAAAAGAAGTATCGCCTCTTTTAGTAAAATCAATCTGATAATTCCAAAGAATAAAACAATTATTTGTTTTTACATTTTCCTTTACCATAAATAACTCTTATATTGTTTTTTAAACTTATCCCATTCCTTCAAAATCTCTGGGACATCAGTGTCCAAAGCTCCTTGCATTTCAACCAAAAGCGGGTCTTGTTTTGTTTTCTTACCTTTCTTATCGGTTAAATATTCAATCGGTCTATCCTCCCAATCAACCACTTCGCCCTTATTGTTTCGCTTATAGGTTTTTCTGCCTCTAATGTCATATCCTATTCTTTCTATATTGGCAAAAAATATCGGGTATTTTTCTGGGAGCTTGCCGTCTTTCGGCTTTTTAATAAATAGCACACTTGATTTTACTCCCGCTCCAAACGGGACAAAAGTTTCCTGAGGCAAACTAACAACTGAAATAATCTGCACTTTATCTTTTAGCCAAGCCCTTACAAACTCGGTATTCTGATTAGTTAAATCGCCGTCTGGCAAAACTATCGCCATTCTGCCACCCTCTTTAAGCAGTCCAATACACCGCTCAATAAACAAAATATCTGGCACTTGTCCGCCCCCTTTCTTGCCTGCCAATAATTTGCCTTTCTCAAATTCACCAGTCGCTTTATCTTTTTTCCAAGTATAGCCAAAATCATAATCAGCTAAAATATTTTGGTCTGACACTTTTCCTTTTGAGCCAAAAGGCGGGTTGGTCATTATAATATCAATGCTTTCTCTGGTAATTGTTTGATTAGTATTTTTACCCAGCTCGGAATAAGGAATAAGAGCATTGGAAGTCCAAATCCCAGTGTGTCCGTCATCAATCATTACCATATACATCTTGGCGACCTTAGTTAAATCATTATCAAAATCAATGCCTTTTATATGAGTAGTCGCATATTCTTTGATATTTCCTCTTAAAATTTCCCTTTGGTCTTTTGTTAGTTCACTGTCTTTAATTGGATTGCCATTTTCATCAAGCCAGCCACGCTGTTTTTTAACCAAGTCCCTAAAATAATTAACCGCAAACACCAAAAAGCCAGATGACCCACAAGCTGGGTCAAGCACAACCTCGTCTGGTTCTGGCTCTAACATTTCAACAACAAGTTTTTTAATCGGGTCGGGAGTAAAAAATTGCCCAGCGTCTCCCCGAAAATATGCTCCCAAGAAAGATTGAAATGCCTCACCCTTAATATCGGTATCTAAGATTGTTATATTTTCAAACTCACGGACAACATTAGCAATCTGCCTTGTTGGTATTTCTATTTTTTCACTGCCGTCAAATATGTCTTTAAATTCTTGTCGGCTTTTTGCCTCATTAAATAAATCAAAAACTCTATTTTCAAATGCTTTACTTTTTCCAGTAGCTAAAATATCGTCCCATTCTCTATCATAAATAACAAATTTACATTCTTTATCAAAACTTTTTTCATCTTGTATTTTGGCAAACAAAAGATAAATTACTTGATAAAAAACCTTTGCCTTATTGCCTGCTTTATAATTGGCGTAAATATCGTTGTGTATGCGGTCAAATTTGGCTTGTAGATTGCTTGACGGTCGCAAATCTTTTTTCATTATCTTTTTATCGCCGTATTGCTCACCATAGCGGGGGAGATTGGCTTTTTCTTCATATCGGTCTGGCTCTTTTAGTCTTTTCCAATATTTAATTTCCAAGCCGTTTGTCCAAACTCCAATTTGAGCGGTAGTAGAATTTACATAACCCTTTAATTGTGGCTCGCCGTCTGGGAGTTTAGCGTCTGGCTCTTTGCACTCAACTATAATATAGTGATTTTCTCGTCTGTCCTTATCTTGTGGAGACGGATAAATAACAATATCAGCTCTTTTTTTATCGTCTCTGCCCATTTGGATTGGCACTTCCAAATCAATATTTTCTTTTGGATAGCCATACTCCTCAACAAGCTGACGAGCATATTCCTGCCTGACTTTTTCTTCTGGCGTTTCGGTTATTTCCAAGCCCCTTATATAACAAGTAATTTTATTTGCCATAGTTTTATTATTTAGTTTCTACTTTATTTAAAAAATTATTAAATTCATTCTCATCAATCCTAAACTCTTTGCCAATTTTATATGCCCTAACCTTACCCGCCTTTATATAGCGGTATATAGTCATATTTGATACTCGCAGTTTTTCTGCTAATTCTTCAACGAGATAAAAATCTTTTTTATTTTTTTGTGTCATAGTATAGTTCCCTCTGTTTTAGCTTTTTTAATTAACTTATCAAAATCAGCTTTTGGTATAAGCGGACAAAACTGTCCCCATCTCCATTTACCGTCAGCTCCGTTAATTTTCCCAACTATGTAATAACCAATTCTATATTCAATATCACCCTTTTTCCAACCTTTATAAGCTATTTTGCCCTCAATTTTTTCCTTTCTTAATCTTTCAATAATAAAAACTTTTTTATCAAGATTATGCTGAGGCATAAGAGTTATTGCTTCTTTTACAAAATAAAATCTGCCTTCCCTGCCAATATCTTTCATTCCAATCAGTTTATCTTTTTGCTTTTCAAATTGCTCTTTTTTCCTTTTGATAAATTGTTGAGCCGTTTCCGTTTTCATTTTTAATATTTATATAAATTTTTGAAATTATCTTTGTTTAACATCTCTCTATGCATTGCAAAAAACACCTTGTCCATTTCTCTGGGAGTAATATTATATTTTTTTGCTAACCCTCTCATTGTCTTTAAATATTCAATCCAATTATTAACCGACATATTATTTGATAATTTAAAACCAAGTTTTTTTAACATTTCAACACATCTTATATCAATTATTGCATATCGCTCTGGAAAAACAACAGTTAATATCGCAGAGGCAGTCGGTATACCAACGCCAGACAAGGAACATAACAATTCTATTTTTTTACTCTCATCATTCTCCCTAAAAGCCAATTTTGAAATTGATTTTATACTATCTTTATTTTTTAAATAATTCGGCTTTTGCCTGTTTGACTTCCACATCGCAATAGCAAAAAAATCATCAAAATCTAAATAACCCTTTCTTTTTACTTGCTTGCCAATATTATTAAATAAAAAATATTCCAAATCATAAAACTCCAAATATTTTTTAATTTCTTGTTTTGTGAGCTTTTTCATTTTTAGTATTTATACTGAGGTAATGCTATGTTAGCATTATACCTCATTTAACAATAGTTTACAACTGGATTTGGCTTTGTCTTGGTTTTATGATATTAAATTGCTCGTGTTCTGCCTTTAAAAAAGCGACTAAATTCGGTAATTTACCGTCTATATTGGGTAATTCTGCCAGTGCCAAAGCTATCTCATTTTTAATCCTCGCTATGCTCCCACCTTTGTAGTTTTCTTTTATCATTTCCCATACAGATTTTATACCAAATTTGGTAGTCATACCCACCCAATAATACAGTTCAATTTGCTTTTTATGGCTTAAACCCGACTTATCCAAATAAACTAACAACTCATTATCTTTCATTTCCGATAATCCCACCAATCCAATAGCAGTATTATCAAAAACACTATTGAAATTATCCAGTAAAATTTGCTTAGCTAAATTACTATTTAATACATCTTTAAGTATTAAATCTTTCTTCATTTTTCCCTCCAATCTCTTACCGACTACCGACTCTAAACTTCTTTTATTTTGAATAGCCAACTCAAATTTTACCGCACTTCTTTTTTGATTTTTATTAAACTGCTCTATCAGATTTTTTTCATAATCAGTATATCCTCGCTGTAAAAGCTCGCCAATTTTATCGTATATAACATAGCCCTGAGTGGTATTCCAAAACTTTACCCCAACACCATTATCACCTCTATCAAAATATCTATTTAAGTTAAAATCAGAGCTGGGCTTATAGTTAAATTGAGATAACTTTATTATTACCTGTGGGGCTTTACCAAGATAAGGCGGTAATATAATAATTTTAGAAAAATCCACCCTTTTTAATATTGCCCCCTCAATACTACTAATGTCTGTATTTATGCCCGCCTCTTGTAAATAAGCCACTGTTGTCTTATTTATCTTGTTATAATCAGACTCATCTATCTCTAATAAACTTGTTCCATAAACCGCCTTTGGAAGTGAGATTTGGATTTCCAGTGTTTCCTTTTCTTCTTGATTGCCAGATTTTCTTATTGGTCTTTTTATATAAGGAAAGTATCTTCCATTTTTATGCTGGCTTTGTGAATACTCCCAACTGTCCGCCGTGCCAACAAAAAATCCCTTTCCGCCACTGCTTCGCTTACTATATAGCTTATGGCTATCTTGTATTTTATACTGCCCAGCTTTAAGCTCCCAAACAATACTATCAATCATAACTTGCCCTCCTCCTCTAATCGCCATTTTATTTTTTGTAATGTGCTATAAAATCCCAACAAGTTATATCTCGCCTCAAACACCTCCTCCTCTTTTAAATCAAACGCCTCAACGAGTCCTTTTCGTTCAAGCTCATCTATTTTATTGTCCATAAACCATAAAATCTCCGCAAATACGCAGAGACTTTATGAGACAATACCATTTATTGTCATTTGGACAATTTTATGATATAATAAACTTGCAGTTAGTTTACGCATAAATCTTGCGTGAATTTGCACAAAAACCCCTGTTTCCGCAGGCGGTTTTTGCTTTTTATATTGTTATTGTTATTCCACATTCTTTTAATCGGTAGCTGGCGGATTGCTCGGATACTTGAAATTCATCAGCCAAAACCGAAATACTTTTTACTTCCTTAAATTTTTTAATAAAATAATCCTGTGGCATTAAATACATAGCCGTTGCCTTATCTGTTGATTTTTCAAATAATTTTAAAACAACTTCTGGGGGCAATGTTGAATTGCACAACAATTCGTCAAAATAATTCTGAAATCCAACATCAAGCGACTGAATAAAATGCATTGTCTCGTGTATCTTAGTAAATCTTTGTCTTTTGAGCGGAGTCGCTATATCATAAAATATTGTTATCTCACCAGTTTCCTCATCTAACTCCCAATAACCATCTCTTGTCTCTAAAAAACCATTAAAACCTTGATAACTTATTGTATAACCAGATAAATAATTAACGATTAAATCCGTGTCCATTGGCAAGGAAATGCCATTTGGGGCGGTTTTTATTATATCGTTAATCAATCTTTTACTATAAGCAACTAATTTATTTAACTCCTGATAATATATACCTTTGCAATCCGCTGGTATTCCGTCATTATAAGACTGCCTAAGCCAATACAGATTGTCTATTACATTAGAGCTCTTTCTTGATATACTTAGCATATTTCAAAACATTATTTATCTGTTCTGGCGTATAGCCGTTGCTCCTTAATGCCTGACTTATCATCTGAAAACTTGGCTTGGCTTTATTATCTAATATTCCAAGCTCCTCCAAAAAATCTTTTAAAGTCATATCAAAGGCGTCTGCCAGTTTCTTACAAGTCATCAAAGAAAGAGATTTGAAATCACCCTCCTTTAATTTAAAGATAAAAGCAGGGGAAAGTTCCGACCTTTCTGCTAAATCACTCCAAGAGAGATTTGATTGTTGCCTTAGTTTTTCAATTGTGTTTACTATGTTTTTCATAGGTTTTTGTTTATATGGTAGATATATCACCCACCTACTATCCATTATATACCTTATTTTCACTTTTGTCAATAGTATTTTTCACGATAGTGAAATATTACCGCATAGCCAAAAAATAGTCAAGTTTTTTTAATTCAACGCCAAAACTACCGACTATCTCTACCCAGTTTAGAGTTCTAAAATCGTCCCGTAGCCCCCGCTTAAACAAAATAGCCCGAATTTATTCCGGGCTATTTTGTTTATAGATGATTAAAACAAAGGGACTTGAACTTGCCTGCTGGAAAGCAGGCGGGTGGCTGATTTTGCAAATAAAAAACGGTATACCAATTTATCAAAAATTGATATACCGTGTACTCATACTAGTTCATCAGCCGATCCAGCGCCCAGCACCAATCCTTGACGCCGCCGGTGGTGAGTTGGGCATGCAATAATAGCGCCTTCTTGCCATTGATAATCATCGCCTCATTGGCATAATAATCAAAGGCAGCGCTAAAGGGATCTTGATGATGATTAAGATCAGTCACCACCGCGGCATGAGCCCCGTGCTGGCAAGCTTCCAAAAGCAAGAACAGCCCATAGGGTATGTCCAGGCCGATATGCTTGGCGATCCCAGCTTCGCCCAGAGCGCCATCAGTGGCGACCGGCAAATGCAAATCAAGCAGGGCGTAAGCAAACTGACGCTCCCTTAACGCCAGCCGCGCCTGATCAAACCCTTCGGCCACGACCAGATTGAAATTGCCCAGTTGATTCTTGGCCGCTTGCTGATTCTCTGGCTTGTCATCGACCACAAGGATCCAGGGCAGGCCCGGCTTTTCCGCTGAGACGGCCGATTCCACCACCGAAATCGCAACCTCAGTCTCTTCCTCCAGTTTGATTCCGGAAGAAATCCGCAACAATTCCACCAGACAATCACTGATATCCACCTTAACAAAATTCGGCAAATCCGGCAGACTTGTTTCTGCCGGCTGGCCATAATCCAAAAGAACATACTGTTTGTCTTCGCGGTATTTTTCCGCTAATTTTTGACCTTATCAATAATAATCAAATCAGCTTCCTGAAAATCCGCCACCACTTCCGCTTCCGCCAACAAAACGGTCAGTACTGTCTGGAGTGCCACATTCACCGGCTGATTTGGTTTTTCGCCGCAATCAGTATAGATTCGCAATTTTCTCATTTTAAAGAGCTCCTTTTGTTGTTTAACCAATCTTCTAAATAAAAACCATAGCAAAAAACAATTATTTTGTCAATAATTTTATCCAAATAAAAAACCGCCCCAAAGCTTAATTCGCTCTGGGGCGTCAGTCAATATTTTGGGCAATTAGTCCCGAAGTGCCGGCTAAGCGACGGCTTCTTTAGAAGAGACGCTGTCAGTAATGTTAAGTGCCGACTGAATCATCTTGACGCCCTGTTCAAACAAGGCGCTGTCAATAAACGGCTGGTCATCATCAACCAATTCTTCCTGACGTCTGACCACCAAATCATCAGCGACCGTTTTCGGCCGAAGCGCCAAGTCCTTGATTAACTGACAGACATTTTTGGAACCGATAATCGTCTCGATCTCCTGTTCAATCGATTCTACTGCCTGCTCCTGCCGAGCCAATTCAGCCAGTCGGCTGATTAGTTCAGCCAGGCGCTGGTCGATGAACTGGCGATAATCAATGCCGCTACCCGACATCATCACTGCCAAGGCAACATGGATATCGCCAACATTAAGCCGCTTCTCCACTTCTTCCGGATTCTCCGAGCCTCGCAGCAGTAAATTGTGCTTGCGAAAAGCGCGATCAGCAATAACCGCCGCCGCATGAACTCGGCCACTAAACCGCTCCTTCAATTGAGCAACCTGATAAATGCTGGCATCCGCCACCAATAGATCCGCATCGGCCACATCAAAGGCATTGGCGGTGTAGCCGTAGCGACTGCCATTGCTCTCCAATACATAATGGGCAAAAATATCGCCACTAGCCAACCCTTGATCAAATTCCTCGGGGCTGATGCATTTCTTGGTGACTTCCACCACCCCTGGCCGACCGGGTCGGTCAGTGGTCTTGACCACGATTTTCACATTCAGATTGTCACGGCCAAGGCGCCGGCACACTTCGCGAAGCGCCTGCTCCTCCAAAATTTTGTCCAAGAGATAATCTCGGCCGGTGGCCGAAGCGCCGGGAATCAGAAGAATTGGTTTTTCCATGATACTTGTTCCTTATTGTTTATTCCGCCACCCACCTTGATTGGCAGATTAAATGATTGTAACAAAATAATTACTGAAGGTCAACCAAATAACTTGTTAATTTTAAAAGCCGCGAAAAAATAACTTCTCGCGGCTAAGTCACCTTGCTCCTTAATCTATTGGCAGATCATTATTATCAGCCAATTTAACAACCAACAGATCAGTCAGCAACTCCAAAACGGCCCAAACCTGTTCCGCCACTGGAGTGGCCGTGATCGGCTTACCGGTTTTTTTGTCGGTAATCCAAATGGCCTGTCGACTGTTTTTATGAAAAATATTCTTGGCCGAACCCACCGCCTCAAATCCATTCTGATTAATCAAAAACAGCCAGGCGATGTCATAGGTAACCGGCCCAATCAATTGATTAAACACCTCTCGACCGCCAGTCTCCCCCCACATTCGAATCATATAAAAGTCGCTCATTTTTCTCCTCCTATCGGCCCCATTGCCGATATCATAATTTAACAGATAAAAGGTCACCGGTCAATCCTTCCCGTCGCCTCTGCAAAAAATCGCTTTTTTTGTTATAATCAAGAAAGCCCAAACCAAGCAATGCCAGCCGACCAAAACCGCCTTAAATATTAATTAGCGAATTGGCGGCTCTCAGTCAAAACCTAACAACTTAAATAATTAGCTATGAAAAAAAATTATCTCTGGCTGGGACCAATCATAGTTTTAGCCCTCGCGCTCGCAATTATTATTTTCCTGCGTCTTACCTCACCCGAAGATACTTGGCTGTGCCAAGACGGCCAATGGGTCAAGCACGGCCAACCGACCGAAGCAGCACCGGCAACCGGCTGCGGTGATATCGCCGATCGCGACCTGACTAATGACGACTCAGCTGAACGCTGTCTTAACGGCGGCGGCGACTGGCTGGCTGATTACCAGGAATGCGAAAATATTTCCCGAGATTTATGCGAAGAATTGGACGGCCGCTTTAATGATTGCGCCTCGGCCTGCCGCCACAACCCCGAAGCTGAATTCTGCACTATGCAATGCGTAGCGATTTGCCAGCTTAGCTCCACCAACACAAATATTAATAGCTTCGCTGCTTGCGTCCAGGCCGGTAATCCGGTTCAAGAAAGTTACCCGCGTCAATGCCAGGCCGGCAACCAGACTTTTATCGAGAATATTGGCAATGAATTGGATAAATCAGATCTTATCCGGTTGGACTCGCCCCGTCCCAACCAAATGATCAATAGCCCGCTTACCATCACCGGTCAAGCGCGCGGGTCATGGTTTTTTGAAGCGTCATTCCCAGTCATTCTGACCGACTGGGATGGTAAAATCATCGCTCAAACCATAGCCACCGCCCAAGGCGACTGGATGACTGAAGATTTTGTCCCTTTTAGCGCCACTGTGGAATTTGACCGGCCGGCTGCTGGTCAAAACGGCAGTCTAATTCTCCAAAAAGACAATCCCTCCGGCCTGTCCGAATATGACGACGCCCTGGAAGTCCCGGTCTTATTTGCGGAATAAAAATAATCCGCTTGAAAATAAATAAAAAACCGCGGCAACAAAAAAATAAAAAAGGCTCGACCGCTGTCGAGCCCAAACGATAATGAGAATACTAGTTGCCCCGATAGGTGGGGCGATGACCAGAGCGCCTTCTGGTTATTCCCGGAGAACTTTCCTCATCCCCTTCGTCCACTGCCATCGGCCGACCAATTTCTTCGACGCCACGACGCCGCAACGCTCGACAGAATTTGAAGGCCGAATCTTTGTCCGCCAAATGCTTGACCCGCTGTTCTCCGTTCTCACAGAAGGGTACTGCTACCATAGTCCCTGCTCCTTCGCTTGTTTTTTCCCACCAACCTCTTAATCTTCCCAGTTGATCGGAATTCCAAACGGCGGAGCGCGTTCCCCTAATGGTTTCAATGAACCTCCTCCCTAAGTACAACACCTAAAAATAAGTCTAACACAAAAACCGTCAAAAGTCAAAAAAACCGTCCCGAATACTCGGGCCGGGTTTTTAACTTTATAGACTTTTGACTTATTATTTATATTTTCTCCTTCCCTTCACCTTCTTCTCCTGAGTCAAAACCGCCAAAGTGGTTTTAACCACCGTATCAGGCACAAGAGACATGCTGTCTATACCCTCGCGCACCAAAAACTGGGCAAAATCAGGAAAGTCCGACGGCGCTTGACCACAAATGCCGATTTTGCGTTTTTTCTTTTTGGCCACCTTGATGACTTGGGCGATTAAATTTTTGACCGCCTGATTTTTTTCATTATAAATATGAGCGACCAATTCCGAATCCCTGTCCACCCCCAACGCCAACTGGGTCAGATCGTTAGAGCCGATGGAAAAGCCGTCAAAAATTTCAGCAAACTGCTCGGCCAGAATGACATTGGCTGGAATTTCGCACATCACATACACTTCCAACCCCTCTTTGCCCCGTTTCAAGCCATGTTGTTCCATTATTTTTATCACTCGCTTGCCTTCTTCAATAGTTCGGCAAAAGGGAATCATAATTTTAATATTCTTCAAGCCGAATTCCTCGCGCGCCTTTTTGAGCGCCTGGCACTCCAATTCAAACGCCGCTTTGTATTTATCGGCATAATAACGCGAAGCACCGCGCCAGCCGATCATCGGATTGGGCTCTAATGGCTCAAACTCATCGCCGCCGATCAAATTAGCGTATTCATTAGACTTAAAATCAGACAAGCGAATAATAACCTCCTTGGGATAAAAAGCGGCGGCAATCATGCCCACCCCCTCAGCCAATTTATCAACGAAAAAATCCGGCTTATTCTGGTGATTAACTGTCAGCCATTCTATTTTTCTCTTGGTTGTCGCTTTCTTGATTTTGGCAAAATTAATCAATGATAATGGATGGACTTGGATATAATTGGAAATAATAAATTCTTCGCGAGCCAGCCCCACGCCGTCATTAGGAATAAAAGTAAAGGACAAGGCGGCATAGGGATTGCCAACATTCATCATAATCTTAGTTTTCGGTCGGGGCAATTTTTTCAGATTGGTTTTCTTGATGCTGTATTTTAATAGCCCGCCATACACTTTGCCGATTTCACCTTCGGCGCAAGACACCGTCAGCTCTTTGCCGTTTTTTAGTTCCTTACTGGCCCGACCGGTGCCGACCACGCAAGGTACGCCCAGTTCGCGTGACACTATGGCGGCATGACACGTTCTCCCTCCGCTGTCGGTAATAATGGCCGCCGCTTTTTTCATCACCGGCTCCCAATCCGGATCAGTCATTGGCGCCACCAATACCTCACCCTCTTTAAAAGTCTTGAGCTGATTGACATTTTTGATTACTCGCGCCTTGCCTTGGCCGATTTTCATCCCGACACTATCGCCAACAAACAACACCTTGCCGCCGGCAGCAATTTTGTACTCCTCCAGTACATTCAGATTTCTCTGCGAGCCGACTGTCTCCGGCCGCGCCTGAACAATGAACAATTTGTTTGTTCGGCCATCTTTAGCCCATTCAATATCCATCGGCCGTTTATAATGCTTTTCAATAATCATCGCCCACTTGGCCAATTGGAGTATTTCTTTATCGGACAGAGCATACCGACGCCGCAATTTTTTATCCACCAGCACCGATTTGGTCGGCTCCCCGGCCTTGTTGTTGTAAATTAGCTTCTTAATTTTGTCCCCGGCTTGACGAGAAATAATCGGCCGGTAACCGGTGGCCAAAGTTTTTTTGAAAACATAATATTCATCCGGGTTGACTACTCCCTTGACCACATATTCGCCTAGACCATAAGCGGCGTTAATCAGTATCACATTGTCATTGCCGCTTTCCGTATCAATAGTAAACATCACCCCCGAAGTGGCCAAATCCGACCGAATCATTTTTTGGACGCAAACCGACAGATAAACTTTCTTATGATTGAACCCCTGATCCATCCGATACGATATCGCCCGATCAGTAAACAGCGAAGCAAAACATTTCTTAACCGCCGCTAACAGCTCCTCTCCCCCGACAACATTAAGATAAGATTCCTGTTGGCCGGCAAATGAAGCGTTGGGCAAATCCTCAGCCGTCGCCGAAGATCGCACCGCCACGTCAGTATTTTGGGTTTTATAATTGACAGATAATTTCTTATAGGCAGTGATAATCTGTTCTTGAAGATCGTCTGGCAACTCAGCCGCTAAAATAAGCTGGCGAATTTTGGAGCCGCGGTCACTCAAGTTATCCTTATTAATCCCCTTTAGTAAAGCAAAAATCGCCGGCCGAATTTTTGCCCGGTCCAAAAAATAATTGTAAGCGCCGGCGGTAATGGCAAAGCCATTGGGCAAGGCTACGCCCTTAATCGTCAACCGGCGATACATTTCGCCCAAAGAAGCGTTCTTGCCGCCGACCCTAGGGACATCCTGAATGCCAATTTCTTTGAACCAAAGAATATTTTTGGACATATTTTTGATGATTAGCTTTTTGGTTATTTAGCTGCTTAGCTTATTAGAGAATTACAAAGTGTTAATTATTTTATTTAACAACCTCATTACCTCATTTAATAAATCGTCAACAATTTTAAAATCCAAATCAACACTAAACTGCAAACGCCTGATAATTTCAATCTGTGTTTCCAGCTCTGCTCCGGATGAATAAGCGATAAATAAAAAATGACGAAATTCGTTTTTACCGCATCTTCTCCTACCTTCGGCTATATTGGAAGGAATCGATACAGCCGAGCGCCGCATTTGAGAAGTCAAGTTATAAGTTTCCGATGAAGGAAATTTTTCGGTTATATTATAAATAGCAATCACTAAGTCCATGGCTTTCTGCCAAACAATCAAATCTTTGTAGCTATTAATCATATTCCTATACAAACAAACTAAGTAGCTAACAAACTAAGTAGCTAACAAGCTAACTTCACACCTCCTCCACTTTAATTAGATTAGTTTGGCCCTTAAAGCCAAAGGGATGACCGGCCACTACGATCACTGTGTCGCCCTTAACTGCCAACTTCTTATCCAATAATAATTTTTTTATTTTCGCCAACAATGAATTAAAGGAGGCGGTAAATTTGATCAGGTGAGCTTCCACGCCCCAACTCAAACTGAGCTGATTGACAGTCATCATGGCCGGAGCAATGGCGATAATCGGCACCTCCGAACGAAAACGAGAAATATTTCTGGCAGTAAACCCCGAGGTGGTCGCGCAGACAATCAGCTTAGCATGAGCGACATCCTCGGCCAAGTCTTGGGCGACAAAACTCATTATTTGAGTAATGGAACTTAAATTCTTAAATTCGCCCTCTTTGACTTCTTGTTCATCGATTAAGCGACCCTCTACTTCCCGAGCAATCCGACTCATTACCCGGACCGCCTTGAGCGGATATTTGCCGGTGGCAGTTTCCCCGGAAAGCATAATCGCGTCAGTGCCATCCAAAATAGCATTGGCCACATCCGATACCTCGGCCCGAGTCGGGAGCGGATTCCTAATCATCGAATCCAGCATTTGGGTGGCGACAATCACTTGTTTGCCGGCTTTGCGGCACTTATCAATAATATTTTTCTGAATTAGCGGCAAATCCTCAAACGGCACCTCAATGCCCAAATCGCCGCGCGCGACCATAATGCCATCAGCCGCTTCCAAAATTGAGTCAATATTTTTGACCGCTTCCCGCCGTTCAATCTTGGCGATAATGCGCGTGTGGATACCGCCGATCTTGCCCTTGGCCGCCGGCTTCTCCAACTTAAAACCATAACTGGCGCTGTTTTTCCAATATTTTTTTTCCAAAGCAAAAATCCGCCGCCGCAATTTGATAACGTCTTCCGCCGCCTTAACAAATGACAAAGCCACAAAATCCACCTTATTTTTAATACCAAATTCCAAATCTTGCCAATCTTTAGCGGTAATCGGCGGACACTTGATGGTTGATTGGGGAAAATTCATTCCCTTATGCGTTTTAATGACCCCGCCAGTGACCACCCGGCAACAGATCGCCCGATTCTTGATTCGCTCTATTTTCAATTCAATGACAGCATCATCAATCAATATTGACTGACCGACTTTGACCTCTTTGTACAAATTCGGATATTGAATGGGGATATACAAACTCAGCGCCTTGATTGGCACCACATAATTTTCCGGCACCAAAAACAGCTCCGCCCCTTTTTCTACAGTAATCCCCTCCGGCGCCACATCGCCGATGCGAATCCGCGGTCCCTGCAAGTCTTGCAAAACTGCAATGCTCCGATTACCTTTTTTAGCCACGGCCCGCAAGTTGTTGATGAGCAATTGATGGTGGTCATAACTGCCATGGGAAAAATTAAGCCGGGCCACATTCATTCCCGCGGTAATCATTTTTTCCATCATGGTTTTGGTTTCCGATACCGGACCAATCGTCGCGACAATTTTTGTCTTTTTCATTAAATTTGTTTATGGGCTTAATTACAACTTGATTGTTTTGGCCACCCAATTGCCAAAGGTCTTAGCCGTCTCCGCCAAAAGCGGCAGCTCCCATTTCTCGCCTTGCAATGATTTGATAATACCGGCAATGCAAGCAACGGCGATTAAAAGATTTACAAACCAACCAACCAGCGGAATGAAAATAAACGGGATGGAAAGCGCAAACAGCAATAAGCCCTGATTGGCATGAAAGCGGACAAAATTATTATTTTTCCGCGCCGCCAAAACGACCAGGCTCAACACCCATAAATAGCTGCTCGCTCCCCAAATTTTTTCTTCGACCGAAGGTTTTTTTGTCTCCGCCATAAAATTTTAAGTTATTTTTATTTTTTAAAACTCAAAATATTTTTTATCACTAGAGTCTTCATACCTGCCCTCCTCATGAAAGAGCCCTCTCTATTTTCCCCCTCCTTTAGAAGGAGGGGGGTAGGGGGAGGTTATCCTCACCGCTTAAAACTCAAAATATAAACCGTCAAAATCGCCACCAACGAACCAACCACTGCCACCAGTATTGTCTCGGCAATCAAATTAAAAAATTTCCAGACCGCCACTCCCTCAAAAAACCGATAAACGGCAATTATTAATCCGGCGGCAAAGCCGGCCAAAAAACCGGCCATCGCTCCGACAGCCGCGCTGGGGCCGAATTTTCTCACCAATCTGACGCCCAACCAGAAAAAAATCGCCAACCGAAGAAGCCAGGCCACCAGCTCTTTTTGTTCAAAAAATAAACTATTGGGATAATTGATAATCAACGCCCGAAAACCGATTTCCAACACCGCTATTAATAAAACATACCTCTTGATAAATTTGAAATAAATCGTAAAATCAATCGGCTCCCAGGTTTTGGCTGTTTTGTAATCTTCCATAAATATATTATACCATAGAAACCCAAAATTAAAAAAATCAATCAGTCTCAAAGCTCCAAAGTTAACAGCCAAATTTTCTCCTGACCGACTGGCGACCAATCGCTAAAACCTCAAGCGCCGCTTTTTTTAGTTAGTTTGGCAAACAAAAAAACAACCAGCCCGACTGCCCAAAAAACCAGGCCTGTCTCTCTCGCCTATTTTTACTATTAATAGCTATAGAGAGCGCCAACTCTAATGGCCTTCTTTTCGCTTGATTAAAAACCAGGCCAACCTAAAATCTCCCTCCCGATTACTCGGAAGGGAGGTTTTTAGTTGTCAGATATTATCGGCGTTCCATAGGACGAGCTTCATTGACCTTCAATGTCCGGCCGTCAAATTCTTTGCCGTCGAACATTTCGATCGCTTTGGCCGCTTCATCGTCCGAAGACATTTCCACGAAGCCAAAACCTTTGGAGCGTCCAGTCATCTTATCAGTGATAATCGCTGTAGAGACAACTTCGCCGGCTTGAGAGAAATAATCCTTCAAACCGTCTTCGGTGGAACTATAAGAGATACCACCGACATACAATTTCTTTGCCATACTTTACGTTTTCCTTAAACAAAATAAATTAATACAAGCCGACCTTTCCTCTTTCCTAGTCCTAACGTTATTTTGTTGAGGAAATAGAAAGCGAAACTTGATGCTGTTAGTATAGCATATTCGGATAAAAGCGTCAATGGCAAAAATCCAAGCCTATTTATCAAGCGCCGACCGGCCAACACCTAAAATCGCCAAAACAAAAACCCCTCCGGTGTTAGCCGAAGGGGCGTCAAGTAAATATTAAGTTAAGGCGTCGGCGTGGTCTGGCCCATCAGCGCTTCAAAGACAAATTTTATCAAGGCGTAAGAGCTAAAAATAATTACAATGCCAAACACCGCCCAAATCATCATGGTTTTGCCCTTTTGAATCATGCCGGTGTCCCCCCGCGATACCATCCATAATACTCCGCCATAGATAAAGGCAATCAAAGCCAACACGCCGGTCAGTCCCAAAACTGCTTGGACGACCCGGTTGACTACTTCTTCAAAAGTAACATTTCCACCATCTCTACTAATAGGATTGGGTAATTTGGTGGAGCCCTCAGGATGGGCTGTGGCGTCTGGAACTTTCTCAGGTAATTCAGCAAATAAATCGGGTGGAGTGGCTAAAGTATTAGCAACACAAAAATTAAATAAAAAAACTAAGGAAAAAATTAAAACAAACAAACCACGGTATTTAGTCATAAAATAATTTTAATATTTAATTTAATATAATTATACCAAAAATAAAAACGGGCAGTCAATTGACTGCCCGAACATAAACCTGTCCGGCTCGGTCCAAACCGTAGATTGTGACCTGACCGTACTGGTCTACTTTAAATTTTTCCGAACCCCTTACTTGGTGTCCGGAAAACGTAAATGGCGCCGTAGCACCATAAAATATTACTGTGCAACCGGGATAAACGATCACCCCGGTTTCTACCCGCTGACCCGGCTCAAAAGAAATGAGCTTGTCAGCGGGTTGGGTGGTATTTGAGGCCTTTTGCGGTCGCGCCGGAACTATCTTGCCGTCTTGATACTCAACGGCGTCAAGTGGCTCGATGGCCTCGGCCTCGGCCCAGAGCTCTTCTGAGTCTTTGATACCGGTTAGGGCATCCCAGACTCGAAAAGCCACAAACCCCTGGTCTTGATAGACGACCGGGGGTGTTGAGGACAACTTGACCACTTCTTGGTCGGTCAAGCTGAGACCTTTGACAATCTCCGGCGGCTGGGGCTCGCCTTTTTCATCCAAGGTAATCCGATAAACTCTCGGCACCTTGGACGTGGCTATTCCCCACGACTTTTTGGTCGTGGTTTTGGCCGCGGCCTGATTATTGGCTCGCGTCGTCCAATTAATAAACGACTGCGAGCGCAACCCGGCCGACTGAGCATTCTGCGGCTGTTTGACTTGCCACAGTACCAGGAAAAATCCCAGCACTGCCAGCCCGATGGCGAGGTTTCTGGCCTTACCGCCATAAGCGACGGCATAAGCCAGACCAGCGCCGGGTAGCAAGAATAACAGTTCCAGCACTGCGGCCTGGAACTCGCCGGGTTTTACCTTGTCGCCAAAAAACGAGGCGACCCCGGCCGTGACAGGCATGCCGAACAACTGTCCGGCCGCCACGCGAAAGGCGATAAATGCGCCAATCGCCACGGCTACTAGCGCCAGCCGCTTGGCCATTCGCTTCGTGGCACTGTCCTTCTCATACTGTTCGCAGATTATCTCTGCGACAGCTCCGAAAAGGACCAACGCGAACAGAAACCGCATTGGGAACGGAAGCAGGATGCGAATAATAATCGCAAACGCCAGCCCCAGTCCCAAACCAATTCCGATTTTTTTCAAAAAAGCACTCATCTATCATCCCTCCAAGTTTGAGGCGAGTGGGGCAGTAGCATTACCACCCCACTCGCCGGACAATTTTACCGGAACATACCTCCAAGACCGGAGGTTAGGTTGGACAAAATATTCCCCCCCCACTCTCCGATGATATCAGTGAGGAGATCTTTATTAAACGACCAGCCACCCTGTGGCTTGGTCGCAGCCGCGCCTTCAGTCTCAGCTGTGCCAGCCGAGACCGCTGCCCGCTTTTGCCGGGCTTTGGCGATCGCCTCCTTCAACTCGTCGAAGAAAGCGACTGGCGTATACGCCAGAGCGGCCAGAATGGACAGGAAGAAAATCGGCCAGTGCCACCACGACGGATACCACTGTACCGCCTTATCTTCCTCCTTCACTTCCGTGAAGGAGAAGCTGTCTTTCTGGCCATTGCTGACCAGAATTGCCACTCCCTTCCAGAAGTTGAAGCCTTCTTTGGCCTCATCTGGCACCGCCGCCTTGGCCTCGGCTTTGGCGTTTTTGTAAGTAGCGCTTTCACGCGCCTCACGCCAAGACGAGACTAAAATCGGCTCGCCAAACCCGGCCAAGATGGCCGAGACCAGCAGGACAATCGTGGTTGCCCAAGCGAGCAACCAACGAATGTTGTTGTCCGACAGCGCTTTCAAAGCAAGCACTGCCTTGTCAACAACTGGCCGGTAGTCACGCCTAATAGCGACGACCACGACCGTGACCGCGACGGCGATGAGCCCGATAATGGACAGCCAATAGACCATCCACCACGAACCAACCCCGCCAAACACGCCCACAAACAGGGTAGCAACAATAAGCAGAAACAAAATAGAAAGAATAATCATGGTATTTCTCCCTGCGTCGGCTACTTGCCGCCGCGGTTGTATTTGAAGCCGGCGGACACATTATCCCAAAATCCCTTCCACCCCTTTCTTCGACTGCTCACCTTGAATTTAGGCGGCGCCAGGGGTATGGGGTCGGCCGAGGTATCGGCCTGATTCCCACTGGCGCGGCAGAACAGCTGCCGCTTGGTCCGGCCCATTGCCTCGCTGACCTGAACGGCCAACAGCAACAGGCCCTCACTATTGGTGGCTACCGGCGCCGACCAGTCAACTGGCGCGCCGGTTTGGTCTGTCACCCTGTCAGTCGGGTGCAGACCCATGAGGACGATATTGGTCTGCTTGGCCTTGCCGTCCTCAGTAAACTGTACGGCCAGGCGATACAACGCCTCGCCCAAGGGCGAGACATTGACTTCGAGGCCGAACTTTTTCTTCTGTTCGGCCGCCGGCTTCTGTTGTCCGGGCTGTTGGCCCGGAGCCGGCTGCCCGCCTTGCGGGGCGGGGTTTCCGGCCGGTGCCGGATTGGGCTTTCCACCCGCCGGTTGAGCCGGACGGGCAATTCCACAAGCAAGACAATTCTTTGCCTTGCCGTGGTTTGTGTTCCCGCAATTACACTTCCAATTAGCCATTTTATGGCCCTCCTTTCTTATTTGTAAACCCGAATTGTAACGAACATTTCGGGATTTTTTCCCTCTTTCTACCCTCTTTTATCACACAAAAAAGGGTAAAATTAGAGTAAAATCACCTTTCCATTAGTTTTTTACTTGTAATATATAATTATAGCACGCTTTGAATATTTTGTCAATAGAAGTAAAAAAATATCAAAAATAAAAAATTGGCTATAAAAACCAATAAAAAAATATAAATTTGCTGTTTAAATTGTTTTTGCCGCCTTTGGAAATTCAGTGACAAAATCAAGCTTTTTTGAATTTTAGTATCAAAAAACCAGCACTGAAAAATTTGGATTAAGCGAGAGGCAAAGTAGCAATGCGAACAAATCTGCCGCCTTTGGAAATTCAGTGACAAAATCAAGCTTTTTTGAATTTTAGTATCAAAAAACCAGCACTGAAAAATTTGGATTAAGCGAGAGGCAAAATGAGTTACAAAATTTTTATTGTTTGAGACCGTCCCGAGTACTCGGGACGGGCGAGTTTAAAAATTTTGTTGGAATTTTGCCTGAAGCGCCAAATTTTTCAAAAGCTGGGAGTTTTGGCGCCACCTTTTACGGCTAAAAGGTGGCAAAAAAATAGTATAAAAACAATATCTTATTAAACAAAATTTACTTCATCTTCTTTCCTTTTTTCTATAAAAATAAAACCAACCCCCACCAACCACCAAAACAATCAACAAACTCACCCACTGCGGCAGTCGCAATCCCCACCATTCAGGAGTAGGGTCAATTCGGACAAATTCCAT
>JAKQDP010000054.1 GCA_029558735.1 bacterium
ACTTCATCATACTGTGATTGAATGTGTATCGAATCACCAGTATAATTAAATGTGCCGGAATGATCATGAACACTATCCCAACCACTGCAGTCACCCTGTGTATACCCATCCCCGGCGCCGGCATAATAAGTGGCGGCAAATGCCGGCCGGCCAAAAATAGTTTTGACCTGGTCTAAAATAGTGGCTTTGGTTTGAAGCAAAAAAGCCGTTTTAGTGGTGGTGGCAGTTTCTATCTGATACCAGTCACTGCCGCGCTGATAAAACTGATCGCCACTATAAAACTTCCCGACATAAACAGTTTTGTCCGCGGTCGCTTCCTGGATAAATGCTTGGGAATTATTAGTTCGGCGCGACAAATCTTCCGGCCAACCTTGATAAGTTTGTGGCGGAACTACTTGGTCAGAAACATAAGTGTATTTAATAATTGACTCATTACCGACTGCCTTATCCGAATAATCAGTGTAACGAAGAATCTTGTCCGGCGACGCTTGGAGCCGCTGATTTATGGGCAATTGATTAACAGCGACAACTTGCTTGTTTTCTTGATAAAAAATGATCATTAACAACACCCCAATCGCCACGCCCAGCCCGGCGACTAGGATTAACCGGCTATTACTGATTAACCGCTGAAATTTTGATACTTTTTTCATATTTTAATGGCTTTTTTTGCTTATGCGCCGACCATAAACAAAACGAATAAAATCGCGCTCAAAAATTCGGTAAGTTCTTCGACCGACCAAACTTACCGGCAATTCGCCAGAATCTATCCAACGATAAACTGTCTTGCGGGAAACCCCAAGACGTCTAGCCACCTGTTCCATTGTTAGCAGATCATAATCTGCCATATTTTGGTCAAATATTTATCCACAAGAAGTTGTGAATTCATCTTTATTATATCAAAAAATGTCTGCCTACGTCAATTTATAATACCTAATTTATTCTTATTTCTATTTATAATCTCTTATTTATTCTTATTTCTATTTATGTCCTATTAAGTCTCATATATTAACAAAGTATAATCTAAATTTAGCTATTTTTTATAAAATTAAAAACCTACCTATTTATCAACCCCTTATTTAGCCCGAAAAAGACCATTTATACCCACCCCCTATCAAATCCTGCCCACCAATTTTAACAACGCTATTTTTTCCCACTAAAAAAAGCGGGGTTTTCCCGCTTTTTTTATAAATCCTCACTTATTGATCAGTCGGCGATAACCGACTATTTATTTTTTTCGCGCCTTATGAAAGCCGGTGCCAGCCGGTATTAATCGGCCAATAATAATATTTTCTTTGAGGCCGGATAAATCATCAGCTTTGCCGGTCATGGCGGCGTCGATTAAAACCTTGGCCGTTTCCTGAAACGAAGCCGCCGCCAACCAGCTCCTGGTAGACAAAGACACTTTTGTGATGCCCAGTAATAATCGTTCAAATTCAGCCAATTGTTTTTTGTCTTTTTTGAGTTGTCGATTGGCCTCCATCACATCAACATATTCCACCACCTCACCGGGCATAAAATCACTGTCGCCGGATTCCTTAATATAAACCTTGGAAAAAATCTGACGGACGATTACCTCCACATGCTTGTCGTTAAGTTTTTGACCCTGCGAGGAATAAATATGCTGAATTTCCCGCATGATATATTTCTGGGTAAACTCCTGACCCTTAAGACGATAAATTTGATGCAAATCCAGACTGCCTTCAGTTAGTTGGTCGCCGATTTCCACTTTATCGCCGTCTTTAATCATTAATGATCGAACACTGGGTACGATAAATTCTTTAATCGCCAATTCCTGACCAATCAACAAAACGCCGTCTTTTTCGATTTTGACCTGGCCGTCAATATTGCTAACGGCTTTTTCCTCGCTGCCGACAGTAAACAACACCTGGCCGACTTTCACTGCCTGGCCGTCTTTCACCGCCAGCTTGACCTCCTGTTTGCCACCGGGAAAATTGATTTTATTTTTAGCTTCCTGGTCATAGGCAATCTCCAGTATCCGTTGTTTGCCTGAAGTAATAATTGTTTTACCCGACTGGTCTTTGATTTCGCGCTTGCCTTCTTTAATGTGGGCCACTCCGGCCACATCAGCCACAATCGCCTTGATCTTGGGGGAACGCGCCTCAAAAATTTCCTCCACTCGCGGCAAACCCTGAGTAATATCGCCTTCCGAGGCCACGCCACCAGTATGGAAAGTTCTCATCGTCAATTGAGTGCCGGGTTCGCCGACGCTTTGGGCGGCAATAATGCCGACCGCCGTGCCGATTTTGACCGGCTGATTATAAGCCAAATCATAGCCATAACATTTTTGACACACCCCTCTGATATTCTTACAAGTCAAAGCCGACCGAATCACCGCCTGAGCGATGTCCGCTTCTTTTAATTTTTGACCAACTTCTTCGGTAATAATTTCTCCGGCCGCAACCAGTACTTTGCCATTTTGGGGATGAGTAATATCCTGAGCGGCATACCGGCCAATAATTCGGTCAACCAAATTCTCACCCATAATCTCGCTTTCCTCTTTAGTAACCAATAGGCCTTCTTTGTCTTTACAATCTTCCGCGTTAACCACCATATCTTGAGCCACATCAACCAACCGCCTAGTCAAATAACCGGCCGAGGAAGTTCTGAGCGCCGTATCGGTCAAGCCTTTGCGGGCGCCATGAGTGGAAATGAAGAATTCCAAGACATCAAACCCTTTTTTGAAATTACCTTTGACCGGCAATTCAATAACCTCATAAGCCGGGTTGACTACCGGCCCCTTCATCCCGATCATTTGGCTCAATTGCCCCCACGAACCGCGAGCGCCGGAATCAATCATTGATAAGACTGAATTGCCTTCCTCTAATGCCCCCTTGACCCGACTGAGAATCTCATTATTAATACCTAGCCACATTTCCACGATTTTTTCGTGACGCTCATCATCGGTCAATAGACCAATTTGATATTGTTGTTCAATGGAATCCAGTTCTTGATTGCCCTTGGCCACCAATTCCTCGCGGCCGGCCACGTTTTTCAAATCATCCATCCCCAGCGATTGAGCCGAATTGGTCAAATATTTAAAACCCAATACTTTTAGATTGTCCAACAAGTCAACGGTAGTTTCCGGACCGAATTGACGGAGAATATCACCCAAAATTCTACCCAACTCTTTTTTGCCAACCCGATAGTTGATAAACTGATAATCTGGCGGCAAAATTGAATTGAATAAAATCGCGCCTAAAGTCGTTTCCAATAATTCTTCCTGACTCTTGGGAGATTTCTTAAATAAAATTTTAATTTTATCCTGAATCCCGATTAGTCCGCGATCTTTAGCCAAAAAAGCCTCATTAACCGAAGCAAAATATTTAATCGCCGCTGGCTCTTTGACGGTGGTCAGATAATAACAACCCCAGACAATGTCTTGGTTGGGGGTGACAATCGGCTGGCCGTGCGCCGGCTTGAGCAAATTATGCCGCGACAACATCAATTCTGCCGCTTCCTTAACTGCGCCGGCAGTTAACGGCACATGAACCGCCATTTGGTCGCCGTCAAAATCGGCGTTAAAAGCGCTACAGACTAATGGATGAATTTGAATCGCCTTGCCTTCAATTAATATCGGCTTGAAGGCCTGAATGCCCAATCGATGCAGAGTGGGAGCCCGATTTAATAACACGTAAGCGCCCTTAACCACTTCCTCCAAGATATCCCAAATATCATCATGGCCGGCTTCAATATAACGATTGGCGCTCCGAACATTATGGACCGTGCCTCGCTTGATCAACTTGGAAATAATAAATGGCTTAAATAATTCCAACGCCATGATCTTGGGCAAACCGCATTCATCAATTTTTAGTTGCGGACCGACCACAATCACGCTCCGGCCAGAATAGTCGATCCGTTTACCCAACAAGTTCTGTCGAAAGCGTCCTTGTTTGCCCTTGAGCATATCAGCGATACTTTTGAGCATCCGTTTTTGGCCGGTCGAAGCCACTACTGTCTTGCCATGGCGAGCATTATTGTCAATTAAAGCGTCAACCGCCTCTTGGAGCATCCGTTTTTCATTTCGAGTAATCACTTCCGGCGCGTTCAAATCCAATAACTGTTTGAGCCGATTATTGCGATTAATGACTCGACGATACAAATCATTCAAATCAGAGGTGGCAAACCGGCCGCCATCTAATGGCACCATTGGCCGCAAATCCGGCGGAATCACCGGCACGGTTGTCAAAATCATCCATTCGGGCCGAATATTATTTTTGATCAATTGATTAAAAAATTTGGCTCGCCGAATCAGCTTGTCCCGTTTGGCGCCAGTCGCGCTTTCAATTTGGCTCTCCAATTCCTTAACTGTTTTATCCAGATCAATATTGGCCAACAACTCGCGAACCGACTCGGCGCCGGTATTAGCCTCAAAAACATGGCCATATTTCAGAGACAGGTCATGAAAGGTGTGCTCAGAAATAATTTTCAACGGTTTCAAATCCTTTATCTCGCTTTCGGCAAAAGTCATGGTGTTTTCCAATTCACCCAATTTTTCTTCTTTGTGCCGAATGATCTCCACTATGGCCGGATCGCTATCCTTAGCCTCTTTGTTGTCGGCTTTATATTTTTCTATCTTACGATTATAATCATTTTCAATTTGCTTGCGATATTGCTTGTATTCAGTCTTGATTTGTTCCAGAGTTTGCTTCTTTAATTCCTCATTGACTTTGGTAATAATAAAGCTGGCAAAATAAACCACCTTCTCCAAAGACTGAACCGACAAATCCAAGGCCAGACCGATTCGCGAGGGAACACCCCGCAAAAACCAAATATGCGACACCGGCGCCGCCAGATCAATATGCCCCATTCGTTCCCGCCGGACAATCGACCTGGTCACTTCAACACCACACTTGTCGCAGACAATGCCTTTGTATCTGATTTTTTTATATTTGCCACAATAGCACTCCCAATCTTTGACCGGCCCAAAAATACGTTCACAAAACAACCCGTCTTTCTCCGGTTTTTGGGTACGATAATTGATCGTCTCCGGCTTAGTCACCTCGCCATGAGACCAATTATGAATATCATCAGGAGAGGCCAACCGTAATCTGATCACCTCAAACTGCAGATTATTTGTCTCTTGATTGAAAGCCATATCTAAAAATTAATTTATCGGATTTATTAATTAATTAATCTTCCTTGATTTTTTCTTCCCCAATAGAATTATCAACCAATTGGCCGTTCTCATCGAGTAACTCCACATTCAACGACAAACCTTTGAGCTCGCGGACCAACACATTAAAGCTTTCGGGAATATTCAAATTATTAATCGGTTCGCCTTTGATAATTGATTCATAGGTCTTGGATCGGCCAACCACATCATCCGATTTGATGGTCAACACTTCCTGCAAAGTATGGGCGGCGCCATAAGCTTCCAGCGCCCAGACTTCCATTTCACCAAAACGTTGACCGCCGAATTGGGCCTTGCCGCCGAGCGGCTGCTGGGTAATCAAAGAGTAGGGCCCAATTGACCGTTGATGAATTTTATCTTCCACCAAATGATTCAATTTCAGCATATAAATATAACCAACCGTGCTCTGCTTATCAAATGGCTCGCCACTGCGACCGTCATAAAGCTGAATCCGGCCATCGCGATTAAAACCGGCCTCTGCCAATTGGTCACGAATAATCTCTTCATTAATACCATTAAATACCGGGGTGACCGCTTTATAGCCCAAAGTCTTGGCGGCTAAACCCAGGTGAGTCTCCAAAACTTGGCCTAAATTCATCCGCGACACCACGCCTAACGGCGACAAAATAATATCCACTGGCCTGCCGTCAGCCAAATGAGGCAGGTCTTCCACCGGCACCACTCGAGAAATTACTCCCTTATTGCCGTGGCGGCCGGCCATTTTATCACCAATTTGAATTTTTCGCAAAGAAGCAACTGTCACTTGAATCATCTTAATCATGCCCGAAGACAATTTATCGCCGTTTTCGCGGGAAAAGATTTTAATATCAATCACTTTGCCGGACGAGCCATGCTCCAAGTACAATGAAGAATCGCGGACATCTCTGGCTTTTTCGCCAAAAATAGCGCGCAATAATTTCTCTTCCGCCGATAACTCCGTCTCTCCCTTGGGAGTGATTTTACCCACCAAAATATCACCCGAGCGGACATTAGCGCCGATTCTGACAATGCCCTCTTCATCCAGATCTTTTAATTTCTCTTCGGAGACATTGGGAATGTCGGAAGTCACCACCTCCGGTCCCAATTTGGTCTCGCGAACTTCGCAAACATAATTTTCAATATGAATGGAAGAATAGCGATCTTGCTGAATTAACCGCTCGGAAACAATAATTGCGTCTTCATAGTTGTAGCCCTGCCAAGGCATAAAAGCGACCAAAATATTCTTACCCAGGGCCAATTCGCCACGGTCAGTCGCCGGACCGTCGGCAAGCACTTCTCCTGACTTAACTTGTTGTCCTTTTTTGACAATTGGCGTCTGATTGATGCAGGTAGAATTATTAGACCGGACAAATTTATTCAATCGATAAACATCAATTTTTTTATCTTTATTTAAAACTTCTATTTTATCACCGCTTAAACCAATCACTTCGCCGCCTTCGCGGGCAATAATCAAATGGCCGGAATTATAAGCGGCTTTGCGTTCCACGCCAGTGCCGACTAGGGGCGCTTCCGGATTGATACAAGAGACGGCTTGACGTTGCATATTGGTGCCCATTAGGGCCCGCACCGCGTCATCATGCTCCAAAAACGGAATTAATGATGTGGCTACCGATACAATTTGATTGGGAGCGACATCCATGTAATCAACATTTTCCACATTAATAATGGTCGGATTTAATTTGACCCGGGCGCCAATTTTTTCGTCAATAAAATAGCCCTGCTCGTCAATCCGCGTGGTAAACGGCGTTGTCGTCATCTGGCTTTCTTCAAAAGCGTCCAAATAAACAATCTCACTGGTTACCCGAGCCCGGTTCCCTTCCTTAACCACCTTATAATATGGCGTCTCAATAAAACCATAATCATTAACTTTGGCAAAAGAGGATAAATGTCCAACCAAGCCAATATTCGGACCTTCCGGCGTGGCAATCGGACAAATGCGGCCATAGTGAGTCTGGTGGACATCACGAACTTCAAAGCCGGCTCGATCGCGGGATAAACCGCCCGGGCCCATGGCTGACAACCGCCGCTTATGCTCCAATTCCGCCAGTGGATTGACCTGGTCCATAAATTGCGACAATTGACTGGACATAAAAAACTCTTTAACGGCGCTGATAACGGGCCGGGCATTAATCAATTTGCCTGGTGTTAAATTGGTGATATCCAGAGTGCTCATCCGATCCTTAATAATTCGCTCCATTCGAGCCAAACCGATCCGGAATTTATTTTGGACCAATTCACCCACCGCGCGAATCCGACGATTACCCAAGTGATCAATATCGTCAGCTTCTTCCTGGCTATTGTTGTATTTAATTATTTTCCTCAAAATATTAACAATGTCCTCTTTTAGCAATACTCTGGTCTCTTTATTAATCGGCAAATCCTGACCAAAACGCTGATTGAGCTTATAACGACCGACCCGATCAAAATCATAGCGGGAAAAATTGAAAAACATATTATCAATCAACTGTTTGGCATTATCCGGAGTGGCCAAATCGCCTGGCCGAATTCTTTTATAAACTTCAATCAATCCTTCCGCTTCATTTTTGGACACATCTTTATTAATGGTCGCTTCAATATATTTTCGGTTGGGGTCAGTATCAATATCCCTGAATAATTCCCTAATTTCATCATTGTTGGAATAACCAAACGCCCGCAGCAACGCGGTCGCCGCCACTTTTCGTTTGCGGTCAATCTTGACCCAAATAACATTGTTATTGTCGGTTTCAAATTCCAACCACGAACCGCGGTTAGGAATTACTTTAGCACCATAAAGATCGCGACCAATTCCCGGCTGACTAGTAAAAAAAACACCAGCCGATCTGATTAGCTGGGAAACCACTACCCGTTCAATGCCATTAATAACAAAAGTGCCGCGGTCGGTCATCACCGGAAAATCACCCAAATAAATTTCTTGCTCAATTTCTTGGCTGGTCTTTTTATTCACCAATTTAACACTGACTCTGAGCGGCGCCTCATAAGTGATATTCTTCTCCCGACTGGTTACCTCGTCGAATTTCGGTTCATCCAAAAAAAATTCGCCAAAAGACAACTCTAAATCGCGACCGATAAAATCGACAATCGGCGAAATTTCTTCAAACAACTCTTTTAATCCCTCTTGCCAAAACCACTGATAAGCTTTTTTCTGTAATTCAATTAAATCCGGCAAATCCACCATCTGACCGATATTAGAGAAGCTTTTGCGGTCTCCAAAATTAACTAAATTGTTTTTTTTATTGTTTTGAGACATAAAAAACTCTCACCTCTCCTTTATTTCTCGCTTATTTCAGGCTCGGCGAGAAAACAGAGATGAGTTTTATTTAATAAAATTAATTGTGGTTTTTTTGGACACTGGATACTTAAAGGCTAATTTATAATGCCTCTACCCCTGATTATGACTTAGGGGGTTAGCCACAGTTCACAAAATGCTCCAGATTTGTTGGGTTTTTGTAGATAATCTTATATTAACACAAATAATCCAAAAAAGTCAAGAGATAAAAATACATTTAACAGACGAACCTTAGCACAAAAAAATAAAACAATCAAGTCTTGATTGTTTTTTATTTAATTTTAGATAAAAAATAATTTTAAAATTAAAAAAATAAACCATTCTTCCATCAAATAAATAACTTTGACCGGCCCTCAAAACCATAAAATCTAAATATTGATTTAACAACTTATCCACAGATAAACTATTAACCTCCAAAATAATTCCAAAATTTACTTATTTATCTGGTTTTTCTGGGCAAGCCTTGACCTGATTTCCTCCCGAACCACTTGACGCTCGTCCCAAGGTATTTTCTTGCCGCCAGCCACACAAATGGCTTGTTCGCAGCCTTTACCGGTTAATAACACCAGATCGCCGGCCCCGGCCAAATTCAGTGCCTTAATAATCGCCTCCCGCCGTTCCCAAATCTTAAACAAATTTTTATCCAAAGTTTTCCCAACAGCCAAAGCGCCGTCGGCCACCGCGTCAATAATTTCCACCGGGTCATCGTCATAAGGATCTTCATTGGTAACAATAACATAATCCGCCCGATCACCGGCCAAGCGGCCCAACACCGGCCGACGACTTTTATCGCGGCCGCCGCCGCAGGAACCCAATACCTGAATAATTTTTTGATTCGGACCGACCAGCTGATGGTCGCTAATAGTCTGATAAAGCTGACGCAAGCTTTCCGGCTCCGGCGCATAATCAACCATGACTTGAAAGTTCTGCCCCTCCTCAATAAATTCCAAGCGACCGGGAATACCTTCAGTTGCCTTTAACGCTCGCTGACAAACCGCCCAATCAATTCCCTGGGAACGAGCCGCGCTGATTGCCGCCAAACTGTTATAAATATTGAATCGCCCCAAGAGCGGCGCCACAAACCGATTGCCAGCCAGCTCAAAAGAAACACCGTCACTGGTGAATTTTATTTCTTCCGCCCTTAAATCCAAAATACTGTTGCCGAGGCCAAAACTAATTTTTTGGTCAGCGGGAAAAGCCAAGAATTCTTGACTGTATTGGTCATCGCCATTAACAATAATCGTTTTGGTAATTTTCCGACCGTCCAATTGTTTTTTCCGGCTGCGACCAATTTTGGCAAATAACTTCAGCTTGGCTTGTTTATATTGATCAAAACTGCCGTGCGCTTCCAAATGCTCTGGCGTCAAATTAGTAAAAATCGCTACGTCATAGTTAATGCCCCAATGCCGATGTTGTTTGATCCCCTCCGACGAAGTTTCAACCACTGCATACTGACAGCCGGCTTTCAGCATTTGCTTGAGTATTTTTTGTAAGGCCAGGCGGCCCAGCATGGTCATTTTCTGGTCGTTGAGCCATTCTCTGTCGGCGATTTTAAACATCGCCGTAGAAGTGGCGCCAACTTTATACCCGGCTGCTTCCAAAATCTTGGCGATCAACCAGACTGTGCTGGATTTGCCATTAGTGCCGGTAACGCCAATCACTATCATTTTTTCCGATGGCCGACCGTAAAGCCAGTTAGCCGCTATCGCCATTACTTGGTGATAGCGATTTAAAGCGCCCGGGGGAATAATTTTTTTTAACCGCGATTTCATTTTTGATAAAAATTATTTTTTTGACCCGGCCAAATACTTCAGAGCTTCTTTGATTTTTTCATCCGACTCCTGGCTCTGACATTTAGCCAAAGCGTCCCGGGCCTGGCTGGCGCCATAACCCAAGCCGACTAGAGCCTCTAAAGCATCGCCGAAATCTTCCGACCAGGTGACCGGACTGTCGCTCGCTAGCGCTCCCAATTTGTCTTTTAAGCCGGTGACAATTTTCTCCGCCGTCTTCGGGCCAATGCCGGAAATCGTATTCAATGCCGCGGCGCTGCCACTCTGAGCCGCCGCCCGCAAATCTTCAATCTTAGCTTTCTGCAGAATACCCAAAGCGCTTTTGGGTCCGACACCGGAAATGGAAATCAGCAGTTCGAAAAAATTCAATTCCGGCGAGGTTTTAAAACCATACAAATCCAACACAGTTTCTGCTACCTGAGTATAAATGTAAAGCTCCAATTCATCGCCGATTTTGATTTCATTTATTAGTTTATCCAACACAAACACTTTATAGCCGACGCCATTAACATCAATCACCACGAAATTATCTTTCTTGGGAATAACGCTCTTGTGTTTAATTTGCCCCCGCAGATAGCTAATCATTAAAAAATAATTGTTAAATTGTTATATTGTCCGCCACCCTGTCTGCCCTGCCTACCGGCAGGCAGGCGGTAGGCGCCGCGACAGATTGTTAAATACCAGCACATTTTGAGTTACAAGTTACGAGTTTAGTTACCGTTTACTGATTACTCATTACTGGTTACTATCTTCTTCCTGATTATACTTCTCTCGCCCACCAACCAGCCAGCCGGAACCTCCAACCTAAAAATTTCCGTTGTTCCGCCATGGGCCGCTTTAACAATTTTCAAATTCTCATCGCGCAGCTCCAATATCTTCATTTTATAACAATTTTCCGGCGTTACCAACTCCAATTGGTCATCGGGCGTTAAAACGTTATGAACTTTAATATAAATAAACTGCTTTTTTGAATTTTTCTCCTGCTTATTGACCCGAACCACTTCGCCGACAAACTGCCAATTACTGGCCACTTTGGCCGTATCAAACTCTTGACGGCCCGACTCTTCAGTGCCCAATAAAAATCCGGTTGTGTATCCGCGATTATCTATTTTCTCCAGCTCCGCCTTAGCTTGGCGAATAACCTTAGGATCATAACCGCTGTCAATCGCCCGACGATAGGCTTTAACCGCGATTGCTAAATAATAAGCGCTCTTAGTCCGACCTTCAATCTTAAAGGAAGTCACGCCGGCGCGCTGTAAATCAGCCAAACATTCAATCAAGCGCAAATCCTTGGAATTCATAATATAAGTACCGTGACTATCAGCCTCTATCGGCAACCGCTGAGCCGGCCTCAGGGGCTCTTCCAAATAAACTCGGTACTGCCAACGGCAGGGCTGAGTGCAGGCTCCCAAATTGGCGCTGCGACTGTTAAACCAAGCTGACAAATAACACCGGCCGGAATAACTCAAACACATCGCTCCGTGAACAAACACCTCCAATTCCATTTTAGGCGCTTGCCGCCGGATATGTTTGATATCGGCCAAGCTGATTTCTCGACCAAGAATAATCCGCGCCACCCCCTGTTGTTGCCAAAATTTTACCGCTTCATAATTCAAGGTATTGGCTTGAGTAGAAAGATAAATCTTAACTCGGGGCATAATTTTTTTTACCAAAGACAATACGCCCGGATCAGACACAATCACCGCGTCCGGAGCAATTTTTTTCAATCGTTTCAAATGAGCCGGCAATGCTTCTATCTGCCGATTATGAGCGAAGATATTAACGGTCACATAAACTTTTTTTTCTCGCTGCTGGGCGAATTTAATACCGGCGGCCAACGATGAGAAATCAAAACCAGTCTGAGCGCGCAAAGAAAAATCGGGCAAGCCGCAATAAACCGCGTCTGCGCCGTAGGCTAAAGCATATTTTAATTTTTCCAAATTGCCGGCCGGCGCTAACAATTCCGGCTTGACCCGCCGACCGAATTTTTTACTCGCTCTTGACATAAATTGATTGATATGACATAATCATTGTTACCACACCCAAATAAGGAGGGAAGCAAAGGATGAAAAAAGGGGTTCTAATTGGGGAGAAACATCGGGAAAAAACCTTGCAAGAAATCTTGCAGAACAGCCCGATGATTCTGGCGGTTATTAAAGACCGCCAAAAACAGGCAGCAACGGAAGAAAAAAACCTTCCGACCAACGGCGGCGATTAGCCGCTTTATCTTGCCTTTCGCTCGAGTGCGGGTTCGCCGGCTCGAGCTTTTTTTATTCCTTAAATTTAACATTGATAGCCGATTTAGACAAGCCACAAAAAATCCCGTTTTGAATATTCAAGACGGGATTTTATCTAATATCGCCTTAAATTTTTTCCAGCTTCAATTTTATTGTTTCGCCATTAACTGCTTCGGCTTCGCCATCATTAATCTGATTGACAATCTCACCGGCAATGGTCAACCGCTTTAGCTCCTCAATCCTTTCTGGAGCAGCCAAAACCTGATTGACCAATGGTCCGCTGCTCTCCCAGCTTATTTTAATCCGGTCACTAATGGTCAGTCCGGCTCGTTTGCGTCGGGCATTTATTGTCCGGACCAATTCTCTCGTCAAGCCTTCAGCCGCCAATTCCGGCGTAATCGCCGTATCCAATTCCACCCCGAGCTCATCAGCTGATAAAAATTCTACCTGTTTGACATTGAGCTCTTCGGCCACTAAAGCGAAAAATTCTTCCGTCAACTTATTGGCTTTTTGATCTTTGGTTATCAACTTATTTAAGGGCTGGCGGATTTTGATGTTGGCTTGGGCCCGAGCCGCCAATCCCAGCTCGGCGATTTTGCGCGCCTGCTCCATCTGCCAAAGCAATTTTTTATCAAGCGCCTTCTGCTCCGCCTCCGGCCACTGCTCCAGATGGACTGATTCTTTCTTCCCGCCGACCGCCTGATAAATCCGCTCAGCGATAAACGGGGTAAACGGCGCCATCACTTGGGACAACTGAATCAGGGTGTGCCGGAAAGTGGCTAACGCTTGTCGCTTGTCGGCTTCGTCTGGCGATTTGAACCGATCGCGCGACCGCCGTAGCCACCAGGTGGAAAATTCATCAATAAACTGGGCGATCGGCCGTACCGCTCTAACCAACTCATAGCTATCCATTGCTTCGGTCACTTCTTGAATTAATCCATTTAATTTCGCCACCAACCAGCGGTCCAAAATATTTTCCGGCTTGACCGCTATTGGCTCGCCCGGTTGTTCATATAGCTTGTAAAACTGCAAAATATTACCGGCCAGCATCACCACTTTCTGGAACGCTTCTTTCACTCCGGCTTCGGAAAAATTGAGATTTTCCGCCGCCATTACCGGCGAAGACAATAAATAATAACGCAAAGCATCAGCGCCGTATTTATCCATAATCAATTCCGGCTCCGGATAATTTTTGAGCCGCTTAGCCATTTTTTTGCCATCCTCGGCTAGCACAATGCCATTGGCAATAACATTATCAAAGGCCCGGCTTTGGTTGAGCGCCACTGCCAAGACATGCAAGTAATAAAACCAGGCTCGCGTCTGATCGACGCCCTCGGCGATAAATTCCGCCGGAAAACTTTCCTCAAATTTTTTCTCATTTTCAAAGGGATAATGGAACTGAGCATAAGGCATTGAGCCGGATTCGAACCAGCAATCCAACACATCGGGAATGCGCTTCATGGCCTCGCCGCAGCCGCAAGGCACTGCGATTTTATCAATAAAATGTTTGTGCAAATCTTCAATTTTATCACCGCTGGCCTGTTCCAATTCCGCCACCGAGCCAAACACTTTCTGCTCGCCGCAGGAACTGCACACCCAAATCGGCATCACCGAGCCCCAAAACCGTTGACGGGAAATCGACCAATCGCGCGCCCCTTCCAGCCAGTTGCCAAATCGCCCATCCTTGATATGGCCGGGCACCCAATTAATCGGCTTGGCTTCTTTGAGCATCTTATCTTTCAGCTCGGTCACTTTGACAAACCAAGACGAAGTGGCGTAATTGAGTAGCGGACTGTCGCAACGCCAGCAATGCGGATAAGCATGGCTGAATTTTTCCGCTTTGAACACCAGTCCTCGCTTGTCCAAAAATTCTACGACTTTCCGGTCGGTGGCCGAAGAATCTTTTTTCGGCTTCACTTCTTCGCCGGCAAAATCAATCACCTCGGATTTAAACTTTCCATCCATTCCGACATGCTGGATAAACGGCAAAGCTTGGGCTAACCCGAGATTCATATCTTCTTCGCCAAACGCCGGCGCAATATGGACTATGCCAGTGCCGTCTTCCACGGTGACAAACTCGGCCGCTACAATCGTATAAAAATTTTCTTTATTTTTTAAATTCTGCTCGAGATAATAATCAAACAACGGCCGATATTTTTTCCCCACCAAATCTTTGACCTTGACCGGCCCAATAATTTCATATTGTTTGCCGGCAAAAATCGCTTCAAGATTTTGTCTAGCCAAAATATATTTTTTTTCTTCTGCTTTCACTTCAACATAATCAATCTTCTCGCCAATCGCCAACGCCACATTGCCAACCAGCGTCCATGGCGTTGTTGTCCAAGCCAAAACAAATCGGCCCGGCTCATCAACCAGCTCAAAGCTGGCGATAACCGACAAATCTTCAATGTCTTTATAGCCTTCGGTCACTTCCGATTGCGATAAGGTCGTCTCGCAACGCGGACAAATATGCATTGACTTATAGCCCTGATAAATCAAACCCTTGTCCCACAACTGCTTGAATACCCACCAAACGGTTTCCATAAAATCCTTGTCCATGGTTTTGTAGTCGTTGTCCATATCCACAAAACGTCCCAATCGCTCCACTACTCGCCGCCATTCCCGGGCGTAAGTCAGCACCTTGCTTCGGCAAGTCTCATTAAATTCGTCCACGCCAATTTCTTCTTCAATTTGTTTCTTGTTTTTTATTTTCAATTCTTCTTCAACAATATTTTCAATCGGCAGTCCGTGGCAATCCCAGCCCCACCGTCGCTCCACAAATCGCCCCTTCATTGTCTGATATCTGGGCACCGCGTCCTTCATCAAGCTGGCGACAATGTGGCCGTAATGAGGCGTGCCAGTGGCAAACGGCGGCCCGTCATAAAAACTATAGCGCTTGCCGTCCTTGGTCGCTGCCAGTGTTTTCTCAAAAATTTTATTGTCTTGCCAAAATTTTTGTACTTTTTTCTCCTCCTCCACTAAAGGATTTAATTTTTGTTCCACCATATTGTTTTGCTTATTGTTTTGATTATAAATATAAAATAAAAAACCGACATGCCACCAAGAGCCCTCGCGGGCGGTACCATCTCGGAATTATACTTATTCAACAGCTGTTACGGGCCAACCCGGCCGAGTCTACTTTTTATAAAAATAAATTTCTTTCGGCAGCTTTCCCGCTGATAACGGGATCAGGCGCTGTTATGATTGTTATTAATAACCACGCTACTGTAATTATTATTAATTACTATACAAAAAATTACTATTGGCGTCAAATTATCCTCAAATCAAATAAAAAAAGATGTCCCCCACGGACACCTTTATCAAACCGCTCTATTCTTCCCAACTAATCGCCTGAACCGGACAAGCGCTGATCGCCTCGTCTATTTTTTCCTGCTGGGCCTGGTAATCGGCCGCCAACACTTGCGTTTTGCCACTATCCACCTTAAAGACTTCCGGACAAATGGCTTCACAACTGCCGCAACTGATGCAGCTGTCGCTGACTACTGGCTTCATAATTATATCTTTATTATTTAGCGTTTAACAATTCTATCACCTTGGCCAATAATTTTGAAGGCGTATAATCGGATTTGACCAAATAACCATCGGCGCCCAGCCGCTTAGCCAGGGCGACTTCATTTTTCTGAGTTAAATTGCTCCAGACATAAATCGACACCTGCTTATACTTGGGGTCCTGCTTAATTTCTTTCAGCGTCTGATAACCGTCCACTTCCGGCATCAATAAATCCAACAACACCAAATCCGGATTAATCCGCCGAATTTTTTCAATCGCTTCGGCGCCGTCTCGAGCCACATCCACCTTAAGACCGGCATGATCCATCATCATGCTGTAAATCGAGGCCAATTCCGGCTCGTCCTCGACAATTAAGATTTTTTTGCCTTCAATGCCCATGTCTTTATTATAGATATTTAACCATGATTATTCAAGCTTATAACATATGCTATTAATTAAACAGCATAAATTGTTATATTGTCCGCCTAGGGCGGTTTATTTCTAATTTTCAATTTAAAATTTACAATGAATTTACAATGATTAAATTTTCAAATCCCCTTAATTCCAAGTTACGAATTACGAGTTACGAGTTCCGTTACTATTTCCCCTCTCCTTTAGAAGGAGGGGGCGGGGGGAGGTTATTTTTAAACCCCCTCCTAACCTCCCCCTTCGTAAGGGGGAGGAATTCATATATTAAAAAACAATTCCTCATTTCCATTTTCTATTTTACATCTCCTCCATTGTCTCCAGACCCAAAATTTCCAAGCCGTTGGTAATCACTTGCTTGACCGCTTTAATTAAGGCCAGTCTGGCTTTTTGAGTGCCAAGCGGCGAATGCAAAATCGGCACGCTCTGATAAAAAGTGGAAAACAGCTTGGCCAACTCAAACAAATATCTGGCGATATTGCTCGGCTGATAGATCTCTGCCGATTCTTTTACTATTTCCGGATATTCGGCCAGCTTCAAAATCAACTCGCGCTCCACTTCCCCGGTCAACTTGGCCCAATCAGTTTCGCCACCCAATCCCGGTTTGACTTTCTTTAAAACGCTGTTAATCCGGCTCACTGTATATTGGAGATAGGGTCCGGAAAAGCCGTCAAAGCTCAACGCTTCATCAACATCAAACACAATCACGCTATCATTACCGACTTTGAGCATATTAAATTTAATGGCCGCCAAAGCGATTTTTCGGCCGGTCTCCTGAATTTTTTTATTATCCCAGTTCCGATGGCGTTTTTCAGTCTCGGCCGCCGCCCGCTCTAAAATCTGATGATAAAAATCTTCAAAAACAATGATATTACCCTTTCTGGAAGACATCGCCCCGTCTTTTAAAGTAACAAAATCATAAGGGATATGAACCATCGTCTTATCAAAACCCATCAGCTCCATCGTCTTGAAATACTGCTGAAAATAAAAGCTCTGCCTATTATCAACCACCACAAAACTTTTATCAATTTTATATTTTTTGAATTTCAATTCAGCTAGTGCCAGCTCTTTGGTGGAATATAGCGACGAACCGTCTGATTTGAGTAATAAAAAATTTTTCAATTTATATTTTTCCAGATTGATAATCACCGCCCCGTCCGATTTCTCGGCTAGGCCTTTGTCCAACAACGCTTGGACGATTTTTTTTCCCGGCTTCTCTACTTCGCTTTCATAAAAGATATGATCAAATTTGCAATCCAAAATTTTATGAATCTGGGCAAACTCATCCAGGCTCCATTGTCTGGTCTTTTTCCATAGCGCCAGCCATTTTTTATCGCCGTTCTCCAATTTCTGCTGGATTTCATCCACTTCTTTTTTAAAATCAGGGTTGGCCTCCACCTTCTGCGACGCTTCCGTATATATTTTTCCCAAATATTTGCCTTTATTCTCCGGCAATTTATCATGCTGATGAAACTTTTCCAGCGCCCACAAGCATTTGGCGACATGCGCCCCAATATCTCCCATGTAGCTAACTGGCACCACTTTATGGCCAACTGTTCTAAACAGTCTTACCAGGGCGCTACCCAATAGCGCGTTTCGGGCATGACCGATATGAAATTCCTTATGTGTGTTGGGCTGGGAATATTCCAACATTATTTTTTCTTTGGTTGGTTTTCTGGACCCGTATTTTTCCTTGTCTTTAGCGATTTCCATAAGCACCTTTTTGCCAAACACCGCCGGATTGACAAAAAAATTCAAATACGGCCCGATATTCTGGACTGATTTGATATTGCCGGACGGATGAATCTTGCTATGCAAATCATCAGCGATTTGATTGGGTGACCGTCGTAATAATTTAGCCAAATAAAAGCAAGCCACAGCAAAATCACCCATTTCCGCATCCGGCGGGACCTCAATCTCCAACTTTTTTCTGTCCACCTCCTGACCGACCGCGCCGATAACGATATTAATAATCTCCTCTTTAATCTTTTCAATGCTATATTTCATATACGATTATTTTAGCGGAAAAAGGCAAATTGGGCAATAAACAATCAAAAGGACGCTTACCAAAAAACAACCGAAAACAAAAAAGTCTCCATCCAATGATAAATCAAGACGAAGACTCCAATCTGCCCTTGGCGGGCAATAATTCAAATTAAAAAATTGTTTCTATCCCTAATATATAATTATATCATATTTTGTAGTTTTTGTCAATATTGGCAAAAACACCTCATTATTATATAATAACACTAACGATTGAGGCGGCTACCAACCGCCTGTCCCCTCTAGTACATGAGCGGGGACGGCAACTCCGTAAAGATTGCCCCAAGTTGATCAAATTGAGCGTCCCGTCCCGAATATTTAGGGCCGGGAAACCCGGGTGGAACCGCGGGAGACAAAACTCTCGTCCCGAAGACATATTTTTTGATGAATGTGTCACTTCGGGAGGAGAGTTTTTTGATAAATCATAAATAGATAAATCTCAAATCCAAAATCATAAAAAACAAATAAATTTTAAATCTCAAATTACAAAACAATCATAAAAAGTTATTTGATATTTATTATTTATAATTTATTTGGAGCTTGTAATTTTGAATTTGTAATTTCATATTTTAAAAACCAACATCAATTAATACAACCCATATGAAAAAACACGAAAACATTTCCCTAGACCTTATCCGCCACTCCACTTCCCACCTGTTGGCCTGGGCGGTCAAGAAGCTTTTTCCCGAAGCCAAGCTGGCTATCGGCCCGACTATAGAAAACGGCTTTTACTATGACTTTGACCTTGGCGACAAAACATTTTCTCCGGAAGACCTCAAAACCATTGAGAGCAAGATGAAAGAATTGTTAAAAACCAAAGCCGAATTTTCCCAGACCGAATTAAACATCAAAGACGCTCTGGCAAAAACCGAAAACGAGCCATACAAACAAGAGCTGATAAAAGACTTGGAAAAAGAAGGCGAGAAAAAAGTCTCGTTCTATGCTTTCGGCGATTTTGAAGACCTCTGCCGCGGTCCGCATGTCAAATCCGCCAAAGAGCTCGGCCATTTCAAACTGCTAAAAATCGCCGGCGCTTATTGGCGGGGTGATTCCAACAACAAAATGCTCCAACGGATTTACGGCACCGCCTTTGCCACTAAGGAAGAATTGGCGCAATACTTAAATATGTTGGCCGAAGCGGAAAAGCGCGACCACAAAAAACTTGGCCGCGAATTGGACCTGTTTTCTTTCCGTGATGAAGGGCCAGGCTTTCCATTTTTTCATAATAAAGGCACCATCATTTGGAACGAGCTGGTCAGTTTTATGCGCGAGGAGATGAAAAAAAGAAATTATGAAGAAAATAAAACGCCGATTATTTTGAACAAAGCGCTCTGGCTCCAATCCGGACACTGGGATCACTATCAAAATAATATGTATTTCACACAGATTGACGAACAAGATTTTGCCGTCAAACCAATGAACTGCCCGGGTAATCTGCTGGTCTACAAAACCCAAAAACATTCCTACCGCGATCTGCCTATCCGCGCCGGCGAATTCGGCTTGGTCCATCGCCATGAGCTGTCCGGAGTGCTCAACGGCCTCTTTCGCGTCCGTTCTTTCACTCAAGACGATGCTCATGTTTTTTGTACCGAAGATCAACTGGCAGATGAAATAAAAAACCTGATTGATTTCATCGGCTTTATTTACCGAACATTTAATTTTACCTATAAAGTAGAATTGAGCACCAAGCCGGAAAAGGCCCTGGGTGATAAAAAAATTTGGGATAAAGCGGAAAAAATTCTGGCCAAAGTTCTTCAAGATGAAAAAATTGATTTCAAAATAAATCCCGGCGACGGCGCTTTCTACGGGCCGAAGATTGATTTTCACTTGACTGACAGTATCGGCCGGAGCTGGCAATGCGGCACCATTCAATTGGACTTCTCTATGCCGGAAAAATTTGATTTGGTCTACACCGATGCCGACGGCAAAGAAAAACGACCAGTAATGCTACATCGCGCCATTTACGGCTCGGTAGAAAGGTTTCTGGGAATGCTGGTTGAGCACTACGCCGGCGCTTTCCCCACTTGGCTGTCGCCAGTACAAGCTATCATCATACCGGTATCGGAAAAATTCAACGGTTGGGGCGAAAAGGTCTTGGCTGAATTAAAAGATAATGGCTTGCGGGCCGAACTTAACGCTAGCGACGAGTCGCTGGGCAAGCGCATCAGAAACGCTGAAAAACAAAAAACGCCGTACATCTTGGTTGTCGGCGAAAAGGAAAAAAAGAATGAGACGGTAGCAGTGCGAAAACGAAGCGAAGGCGACCTTGGCGCTAAAAAGCTCGACCAGTTCATAGACCAAATTAAACAAGAAATCAAAAACAAAAAATAACTCCATTGAATAAAAAAATCCGCTATAATAATCTCAGCGGATTTTTGATTATAATTTTTATTATTTTATTAATATAAAATTCAATTTATCTTCCTTAAATAAATCCAACAAGTTCCTAAAATAACCAAAGCTTATCTTGTCTTCAATCATTTTTTTATCATAGCCCCCGGCCCAAGCAATGTCCGCGTCATTTCCGGATTCGCCCAATTTTTTTAAAAATTTTTTTTGGATTTTCATCGCCGCCGATTCCAGCCGATTCAAGGGCAAAATATATTTCCCTTTCTTAAATTGAGTGGCATGATAAGCCTCATGAATAATCAACGAAGCCAACCAATTAACATCGTTCTTCAAAATAACCGACTTATTGGCAAACCAAATTTTTTCCGGCATAAAAAACTCATTGGTAAAACCGAAACGGTTGGTCACAAAAATAATTTTTAATCTTTCGGGCAACTTCTTATATTCCATTTTATCCACCCTTTTGATTAATTCCACCGCCGCAACCACCAGACGAATAATTTCTTTATTCGGAGCAATAATAGTCAAAAAATCTTTTTTTTGACGATAAAATTTTTTTCTCATAAGGCAAATAAAATAAGGTTGTGTTACTCTTAGTATACAACACAACCTCGGGGGGAGTAAATCGGCCATCACTTGGGCCGTGGCATCGGCGGCGATGGCGGACGCGGAGTCGGTCTCGGCCGATTAGGACCGCGCGGTCCCGGCGGATGCGGTCCCGGCTTATCCGGCATTTTCAACACCTCCTTTCACGGACAGATCTATTCGGCTCTATTTTAGTTATCAAGACTAAATATGTCAAATACCCTTTACAATACTATCAACCGCATCTTCATTTTTCCGATGATTTTGATTATATTCTTCCGGTTTTAATAGATGAGCTATCTCATGTAGGATTACGTGCTTCCACCAACCGTTATTATTAATATCAGTTATTCTAAGAAAAATAGCCTTCATTGATTTGTCATATCCGCCACCCGAACCAAAAGGAGTTATGATTAATATTATAAATATTCGGCTCTTTAACGCCAATTGCTCTTGCTATTTTTTTTGATAAATGCCGGCCATCTTTTTGCCACCAATTGTTTATTTTTGGTATTACTCTCTGCATCTCATCTTTCCAATCTGACGTAAGATAGTATCTTTTAGCAGCGGATAAATAACTTTCTGCCTTTTTTTTTCGCCGGCAATATTGGCTTAAGTCCCCAACGCCTAAAATTACCATTACGATAATTCTTTAACGTCAAAGAAAATTCCCTCTTTATTCCCTCCCAAGAGATAATAATTTTTATTTTAGACATAAAATAATACCCAAATAAAAGCATACCAATTATCTAACCGGACTTCACTCTCCTCGCCTTTGACTTATCCGCCATGGGCAGAGAAAAGGAAAACTTGGCGCCCTTGTTTTTGCCCGGACTTTCCGCCCAAATCCGGCCACCCATGCTCTCCACTAGCAGCCGCGCATAGTATATGCCCAAGCCCGTGCCTTCGGTGTGGACCTGCATCATGCCCTTGCCCCGGACGAATTTGTTGAATAGTCTAGGCAAATCATCCGGCTCAATGCCGAGACCTGTATCCTGACAAGCAAAGACGATTGACTGGCTCTCCTGATGCAGGTTGACCATAATCTCGCCCTCGTTGGTGTATTTGAGAGAATTGTCTATGATATTGGAAACGACTTCCTTGATCTTGCTGACATCACCGGCCGCTTTGGGCAGGCGCGGCTCCACCTCCATAATTAATTTCAATTTTTTCTCTTTGGCTTTGATTTTAAAATCTTCAATAATCGGCTTGACAATTGCCGCCATATCCACCGGCTTGATATCCAAATCCTCCCGGCCGGCTTCAATGCGGGAAATATTGAGCAGGCTCTCCACCAGATTGAGCAGGCGCTCGTTGGCCCAAAAAACCTTTTCCACGCCCTCTTTGACCGGCTTGGAAATTTTGCCGAAACTGCCTTCCAAAATCATGGAAGTATAGCCTTTGACCGCGGTGGACGGCGTGCGCAACTGATGGGAGGCGATGGACAAAAATTCCGATTTCGCGTCATCCAGTCGCATCAGCTCTTTGTTGGCGGCCGCCAAGTCCTTGGTAGCTTTTCTGACTTCATTCTTCAAATGAATATTAAACTTCCTTTGTTCCTCATACAGCCGGGCGTTTTCAATGGCAATCGCCGCCTGGCCGGCAATAATATTTATCACTTTCAAATCCTGGCCGGTGTACAAATCACCGGATTTTTTCACTCCCAAAACCGCGGCGCCGATAAGCTGTTTCTTGATATACAGTGGCACTACTAGAGCAATATCGTTGCGGTAGAGCAATTCCAAAAGCTCGGGACTCTCGGGAATAAATTCCTTGTTTTCATAACGAGCTTTTATTTCCTCCATCACCAAAGTACCCTTGATTTTGCGAAGCTCGTTTTTCAAAATCTTTTCGATATTCTTGAAATTGATCAATTGCGAAGCGACTTGCTCTTCAAAGCCGATTTGACAACCGATTTTAAGCTTTCCATTCTCAAAAAGGACAATGCTGAATTTTTCCAAATTAAACGCCCGAGACAAAATCGCCGCCAATGCTGCCAATAATTTGTCCAAGTTCAGAATGGACAAAATAGTTTCATTTATTTTGTCCAACAATTCGTCGGCATTATATGACTTTTTGTACAAAAAAGAATTAGTCAGCCGCTCAAGAGCCCGATGAAGCGGATGATAAAAAGCGACTAAGAAAGTTACCACTAAAACACTGGAAATAACATCCGACTTAAGCCCGGCGACATTAGTGAAGGAATAAGCGATAAGAGCGGAGATAGCCGAAAAAGCGGCTGTCACGATTAAAACCAAAAAGCTGAAAGTAATAGAGCGAACAATAATAAGACGAATGTCCATCAAGCGAAGCTTGAATATGGCATAGGCCATGGTAAAAATATGAAGTGGAACCATAAAAACAAAAACAGGATTGATGGGAATATTATAAATCAAAGGTACGACCGAGTTGCCGCCAATGAAGCCGAAAAAAGATGACATGATAATATATCTTAATTGTGCTTTCAAAATACCTGCTGATTTTTTATAAGCGGTTAATAATTCAAAAAAAGCCCAGATTGGAATTACTATCTCATTTATAAGATGTAAATTATATAAACCAATTGGCACCTCTACCCATGGGAATACCATCTTTGGCGCCAAATTTGATAGAAAAAAATTAGTATTGAATAACATGTCACATAAATTCAGAGAAAATATAAATAGAGAATTTATATAAAAAAATAGTAATGGATTTTTTCTATCTTTATCTTTTTTTGTAAATATTAAAACCGTATGTAGGAAAAAAAGATGTACTAAAATAGAACCAATATGCAAAAAACGACCCCAAAATAGGGCACTATCAAAACTATCAGCAAATAAAAGAGCATATCTCCCAACTGACCAAAACACCAACGATATGTTTGTAAGTGCATATAATAAATTAAATCTTTTCTTTACCCCCTTAGAAAATATAAAAATCGCGATAAAGGTGCCGCCGACAGCAGTCAATAAATAAGATGTTTTATATAATAAAAGCAAGTCCATATTTAGAGTTTTTTAATTAAACGATATTGGCCATGCAAACCATGCTTGTCTTCTGTTTTGGGATTTCTTATCTCTTTAAAAATTTTAAAACCGTATTTTTCATAAAACTTTATGGCTAATTTATTATTGATCGAAACATCTAAAAAACAATTATTATAATTTTTTAATTTTGCTTTTTTAAAAGCGTTTTCTAGCAACATACCCCCGATTCCTTTGCCTTGCATTTCTGGCATGACAGCCAAATTGGCTATGTAGTAAGAATCCGGCTGTAGTTTCTTAATGAATTTATCTATTTGATAATTTCTATAAATCATTTTTGCAACTTGTATAGGGTTATGTCGCTTGATTATATAGGCATCGTTAAAAAATTGATGCACCTTTTTATCCTTTAGGGCATATCCAACTTCTAAGCCAACAATTTTACCATCAAACTCTGCCACCTCTGCAAATTTATGGGAAAAAATACCTTTGTTTTTTTCAAATAATATTTTTAATAACTGAAAAATTTTCTCTTGTTCATAGGAAAAGAGATAGTCAAAAAAATAATCACCAGTAGAATAAATCAGCTTATTCGCCGGATCAGAATGACTCGGCGAAGCAGGTTTGATAATAATCTCCTGACCCATAGAATTATAGAATAAATAGTAATTCAACTTGTTTTTAACTTATTTATATTATACCATAAAAACAAGAATACAAATAAATATAACAAAAAGATACCTCCCGCCACCGAGCTTGCTTTGGGATAATTCCTTTATAATTTAGTTGAGCAATTTCAAAAATTCTTTAATGTTAAAAAACCACAAAATACTTGACTTGATATTTGAAATATATTAATATCTGCTATGAAACTGGTACTTTTTAAACAAAGAAAGGCAGGGATGATATCATGTCTCTTTGCATGGATAAAATCTACAAAAAAACTCGTTTCCTCCAAACTGTTCGCGAAGACAATCTCGTGGCCATTTGGCACTCTCTTTTTGGCAACCCAAAAACTGTATCGCCTGAGACCATGGACTTCATTGAAAAATTTTCAATACCCAAAACATTGCGCTCGGTTGTTGGAGACTCAATAAATGCAGAAACAATAAATGTGTTAAATGAGCTGGTTGATTGCTATTTTCTCACTCTGGAAGACTTTGACGACAGGACTTTACTGAAAGACAAGATAAAACAGCGTGAAGAAAAAATTATCAACGGTTCACTAATAGATTACCTAGAATTGATTATGAGCGAAACTTGCAACTTCGCTTGTGATTACTGCATTCACTTCAAAAACCTTGGAGGATCTGACCGCATGAATAGCCACCAAAAATTCATGCGACTTAAAATAGCCAAACAGGCGATCGACTGGTATCTGGCCATACTTCGTCAAAATGGAAAACAAAAGGCTACGATTAATTTCGGCGGTGGCGAACCTCTATTAGTTTGGGATACTATCCTACAGGTTATTAAATATTGCGATGAAACATACGGCAATGAATTTGAATTCAGCTTTTCGATCAACACAAATGCTTCTCTCATAACCCAACAAATTGCAATGGTGTTAAAGAAGTATCGTGTAAATGTTGCCTCAAGTCTGGATGGGTTGCGTGAAGGAAACGACAAAGTCAGATTAACTAAATCCGGTGGTGGCACATTTTCTCAGGTGATCCGTGGATTTGAGACCTTGGCATTAGTGGGCCATCCGATTGACGGGATTGCAGTTACCGTAACCGAGAAAAATTTTTATGATATCGATGAATCGATTATCGATTGGGCAATTGATCACGATATGACAAATGTAAGAATCGATATTGATGTAATCGGCTTGGTGGATATACCAATCGATCTCATCGTGAGAAAACTAATAAGAATCCGCAGATATGCAGCATCCCGAAAAATTGATGTACCAGGTTTTTGGTCCCGCCCAGCCGAAAATCTCGGTCTATCAACTCTTAATGAGCCCGTCGCATTTTGTGGCGGAATTCGAGGAAACAGTGTATGTGTAAATCCATCTGGCAATATTTATGCGTGCGGTTATAGCGCCAATAAGCTCGGAAATATATCAGATGGTAGATTATTTTACGCCCCTGGCAGTTTTTATCATTCTTTGATTAGACAGCATCTAACTGGTATGACAAAAATGTGTCAAGGGTGTATGATTGAGGGGCAATGTGGCGGAGGCTGCATGATCACACATGAGTTTTCTTTAAAGGCTGAGAATGCTAAAATTGAACGCATGTGCGACTTCTATATTCGCATGACTGAGGAGATAATCCGAGATCAATTGCGAAGTGCAGCAGTCTGATTTTCATTCTCAATTTGCACTGGAGAGGAGGTGATGCCAAATGCGCGATCAGACAAGCAGTCAGCGATTGACGGGCCTGAGCATTAAGGCACTGACGATGCCCAAGTCTCTTGCGACCTGCAAGGCACCAAGCAACTGCCATTAATGCAAGCAAGCATCGGAGGCTGGAAAAAAGAATTTTCAGCCTCCCTTTTATTTTCTAAAACATTAATATAGAATAAAAGTATGACTGGGATTTTATTAAGAAAAATCAGCACTAAAGACAAAAAGTATTTTGCCAAATGGTGGCGGGACGCAGATTTAATCAAGTTAACAAGCGGTTGCCTTGATCCTATCTCAGATAAAGACGTCGATAAATACTTTTCATCAATGATTGACAGCAAGGTTGATCATCATTTTATGATTATTATTGATAAAAAAGTAATTGGCCATATAGTTCTCAGCCAAAGAAAAAATGGCTGGTATGAAACCCAGATTATAATTGGCGACAAGAATTGTTGGGGTAGGGGCTATGGCACGGAGGCAATTAAAAAACTGCTTCGTAAAGCGAAAAACATGGGTATTTCAAAAGTATATCTTGAAGTCAGGCCAACCAATGTCAGGGCAATTACCGCTTATAAAAAGAGTGGATTTTTAGAGAAAGGCATTATTAAATACCCAGACAACCCCTACTTGCCAGAAACACTTAGAATGGAGATAAATCAATGATTTTTGTATAGTCGCTTCCTAAATAATCTTCAAATCCTTGCCTATCTTTTCCATATTTTCCAATAAATAATCGATCTGCTTTCTGGTGTGGGTGGCCAAGGTGGTAAGGCGAAGGCGTTCTTGGCCTTCAGCAACTGCCGGCCGCCTGACAGCCGGAGCCAAAATGCCGGCGGCAAGCAACTTGTCTGAAAAAACAATGGCATTCTTTTCCGAGTGTAGAAGCGGTGGCACAATCGGCATAAAATCAGCTCCCAAAACTTCAAAACCCATTCTTTTTAATTCGCTTCTTAAGTATGAAGCGTTTTCTTTTGTTTTTTCTCGCAAACTATCGCCATTTTTTATCAGCTCCAATGACTTTATCAATCCGGCGACAACACAGGGAAGAATCGGATCGGAAAAAATATAACTCCTAGCTGTCACCCGCAAATATTCCGACAAGTCAGATGTGGTGGTCGTCACAAACCCGCCGATACTGCCCCAGGCCTTAGTAAAGCTACCCATAATCACATCAACATCCTTATTAACGCCGAGATGATGACACAATCCCTCTCCATGGGGACCAAGAACGCCAGTACCATGCGAATCGTCAACATAAACCAAAGCATCATATTCTCCGGCTAGTTTTACAATTGTCTTCAAATCGGCAAAATCGCCGTCCATACTGAAAACGCCATCAGTAATAATCAACTTCCGTTTTTTCTTATGTTCAGCTAGTAATCTCTCTAAATCTTTCATATCATTGTGCTTATATATCTCCCTTTCCGCGCGCGATAAACGAACAGAATCAATAATACTGGCGTGATTGATTTCATCGCTCAAAATAACACCGGCCTGATTGCCAAAAGGCAATGGCATTTTATAAGGAAATGGGTCAACAAGCATCCTAATCACACCGGCGTTGGCCAAAAAACCGGAAGAAAAAGTGATGGAGTCGGCCACTTCCATAAATTCAGCAATCTTTTTCTCTAGCTCAACCTGGACATCGAGAGTGCCGGACAGCATACGAGTACTGCCGGAACCGACGCCATATTTCCTAACTCCGTCAATTACCGCTTCCGCCATTTCCTTGTTGCCTGCCAAGCCCAGATAATTATTTGAACAAAAAGTCAAATATTTCTTGCCATTAATGAGAACCTCGGGGTGATGCGATGGTCCGGAGACGATATTGATCTTGGGATACAATTTGCCTAATTTTAAAATTTTGACAATCCTGCCAAAGTATTTTAATGAATTTTTCATTTGTTTATCTGATTAATTGTAAATTTATAATTTTTTTGTGCCTCCCGGTGCCGGAGCCGGCGTCAAAAATCCGGTCGCCGTCTTTCACGCTCGTAGCCTCAACGATATCCCGCAATAATTCTTGATAAGGAATGGCTTTGTTTAAAATGTCATAACTTTTAAAATACTTTCACCAAAATTTTTCATCTAACATATCTTAAGATAATTTTTAATTTTCAAACAGATAAATTCCAAATTTAAAATCTCAAGCTCCAAATAAATCACAATTTTACAAATCCTAAATGATCATTTTTAAAATTTGAAATTTATTTGTTATTTGTAATTTTGAATTTATGATTTCACTATCAGGTTCCGAAGCCAGGCGGGGGCAAGCCCCGCCCCTACAGGCGAGGAGACCTCGCCCCTACACGTACATCCCCTCAATCTCTTTTTGATAATGACCTTCTATCACCTGACGGCGAAGCTTCAAGGTCGGAGTGAGCTCGTCCCGTTCTTGAGAAAATTCATCAGTCAGTAAAACAAATTTTCTTATCCGCTCATAATCAGCCAAATCCTGATTGATTTTATCCAACCGCTGGCCAAACAGCTCCAAAATATCCGGCCGATTGGCCAATTTGCTTGGCACACCCAAGGGCAATCCTTTTTCCTTGAGAAAAATCCCCACTTCCTGCCAATCCGGCACAATCAACGCCGAAACAAATTTGCGCCGATGGGCTATTGCCATTGATTGAGCCACAAATCGGTCGATATTAATTTTTTGCTCTAGTGCTTCCGGCCAAATATTTTTGCCACCACTGGTCAGCATCATTTCTTTTTTCCGGCCGATGATTACCAATCGATTGTCCCGGCCAATAAAGCCGAGGTCGCCGGTCTTAAACCAGCCGTCATCAGTAAAAGCTTCTTTGGTCGCCTCCTGGTCGTTAAAATAACCTCGGAAAACATTTGGTCCCTTGACCAAAATTTCCTTGTCGCCGGAAATTTTTATTTCCACCCCGTCAACTGCATAGCCGACCGTGCCGAATTTGACAGCTTCGGCCCGATTGACCGCCACCACCGGCGCCGTTTCGGTCAAGCCGTAGCCCTCGACAATCAAAATCCCCAACTTTTGGAAAAACTTGGCAATCTTCGGGTCCAGACTGGCACCGCCCGACACTGTCAGCCGAAGACGGCCGCCAAGCTGGGCGCGTATTTTTTTAAATACCAATAAATCACCAAGCTTATAACCCGGACTGCCCTGACGCTGGCGCAAGGCCCAATGAAATATATTTTTCTTAATCTTTGATCCGCTAGAAACTTTGTCCCAAATGATATCATAGAATTTTTCAAATACCCGCGGCACGGCAATCATCACTGTCGGCCGGACTTCTTTCAAATTTTGAGCCAATTGCTTAAAGCCCTCACCATAGGCAATGGTGGCGCCAAATAGTAGCGGCGTATAATATCCGGCGGTTCGCTCCAAAACATGGGACAAGGGTAGAAAAGACAAAAAAACATCGCCCTTTTTGACCGGCACCATATCATTAATCGCCGCCACATTGCTCAAAAAATTACCATGGCTAAGCGCTACTCCCTTGGGCAGGCCGGTAGTGCCCGAAGTATAAATAATACTGGCAATGTCGTCGGATTTGACTGCCGGCAAAGACAAATCGTCAGCCGGATTTGTGCCACTGGCAATAAATTCATCCCAACTCAAACACAATCCGCTACAGGAATCGATCGTTTCCCGGTTGACTTTTTCCATAACGATAATTTTCTCCGGCTTAGCCAAACCAGCTTGACCGATTAATACTTTATTGAGTAGAGACTCGTCAGATACGAATAAAATCTTAGCTCGGCAATGATCCAAAATATAATTGATGCTCTTGGCGCTCAAAGTGGTATGGATAGGCACGCTGATGGCGCCAAGCGCCATCGCCGCCAAATCCGCCATCACCCACTCCGGCCGGCCATTAGATAAAATCGCCACCCGATCGCGCCGCTTGACGCCCAAGACATTCAAGGCCGAAACCACTCGCCTGATCTCTTGCGCCAATTCCTTGTAACTAAGGGAAAAATAAACTCCGTCTTGCTTGTATTTTAAAACCGGCCGATTAGCTTTCTGTTCGGCCAGGGCGAAAAAATTTGCGGGAATAGTTTTTTGTAAATCCATATTTATTAAATTACAAATTCAAAATTACAAATAACAAATAAATCTCAAATAAAAAATATCAAAAATTATTTTTCTCTTGATTTTTCCACGATAGAGGCAAATATTTTTAATAATTCTTCAGTTTCCCTTATTAAAGGTCGCATCCTTAAATCAAGCTCTGGATTTGCTTCAATAATTAAATAAAGCCAATAAATTGTTTCCTTTGCTTCCTTACGGCAAATTCTCATTCTAAACAAAAAATCCTTTTTTGTTTCCGTTTCGTTAGCTTCCCTATAGTTTGCCCCCAAAGATGTTCCCGATCTGACAACCTGATTTATTAAATTATTATTTACAATATCGTATTTGAATGATCGCGCCATCTTAATAATTCTTTTGCCATATTCCAGCGTCCTATCTTCCAAATCATAATGCTTGTTTTTATTTTTATCAACATCCTCCATTGAATCTTATTTGGATTTGTAATTTATTTGGAACTTGAAATTTGGAATTTGTGGTTTTTAAAATCGGCTTCTCGTGAGGGCAAAAAAAGCCGATTTTATTTGCTTGGTTCGTCAATAAATTCCGTAATTTTGGAAAAAAGCTCTTCTTTCAAATTTTCATCAACGATAGTATGGAGGTTGCTTTCAAACCAATATATCAATTTGTAGCTGGAGCCCAAATTTTCATGGAGGTACTGGGCGCTTTTGGGGTTGACCACCGGATCATTGGTGGCGTGCATAATCATCGCCGGCGTCTTCACCTGACCCAAATTGGCGACTGTCTCGTACTTGATAAATTTGAAAAACTGGCGCAATGCCTTTATTGGCACCACCGGATAGGACATTTCGTCGGCCATATCGATATAATCGGTCCGATAAACCCGCCGCGGCTTACTATAATAAGGTTTAAGCCAGCCATAAAGGCAGACGCGCAACTTGATCAGCCGCTGAAACCGCAAGCGAATCGGCGTCCCCAAAGATATTACGCCGGCGGTTGTCTCGGGAAATTTACGCGCTAAATAAAAAGCGACATTGCCCCCGAAAGACACGCCGATAATAAAAATTTTCTCCACCCGGCGCTTCAATTCTTGATAATCAGCTTCAGCTTTGTCTTGCCAATCGGAAACTGTCGTCTGCTGCAAATCGGCCGGCGAGGCGCCATGTCCGGCCAGCGTCGGAGCGTAGACCGTCAGTCCTCGGTCTGACAGTGCCTGACTCAATTCCTTGAATTGGCGCGGCGTGGAAGTAAATCCATGGAACATCAAAACGCCCACTCGCGAATTATTGTCCAACAAAATCGGGTCGGCGCCAGTGATATTCTTTTTGATCATTTCTGTTTTGCCTGTCATATCAGCTGATTATTTTCTGCACCCGAGTGATAATTTCCTGGGGCATTACTTCGGTCTTGGCCCAAAAATCCAACGCCCCCAAATTTTCCGCTTCCACATACAAGCTTTTTTTGTTCAGATTGGTCAGCATCACCGTCGGGATATTTTTAGTGGCCGAGTCGGCTTTGAGTCGCTTCAATACTTCCATGCCATCCATACCATCCATCACCAGATCGCACAAAATCAAATCCGGCTTGTTTTTTTTAGCCGCTGCCAAGCCCTTGCTGCCGTTGGTCGCTTCCAATAATTTAAGACCCGCCAATTTAAAAACAGTCCGATACAGACTAATCTGATCCGGATCATCTTCAATTAATAATACTTTTGGGGTCTTCATATTTTATGATTGAGATTCGTTTATTTTATATCTCAGTAATTTGGTATAATCCTTCTCCGTCTTGATGGTTCTGATTTTTTTATTCAGCGGCAAAAAAATAGTAAAAGTGGTGCCCTGATTTTCTTGGCTGGTAAAGCTGATTTTTCCACCATGGGCATCAATGATCTTTTTGACGATAAACAGCCCCAGGCCCGAGCCGTCGGCATACATATTGACCGCATTTTTGGCGCGGGAAAATTTGTCAAACATCTTGGCCTGGTCGGCCGCCGGAATGCCGATGCCATCATCAGCTACCGTCAGTTTAACGCCTAATACATCTTGCGACAAGCCGATAGCCACCTTGCCCTTTTTGGTATATTTAATGGCATTGTCCACCAGATTAAAAATTGCATGACGCAAAAAATCACCGTCCGCCATTACCGGCTTAACCGGCTTGGCCGGCCGCTTGAATAGCAATTTGATTTTCTTCTCTTTGGCCAAGGGCGACAGGTCTTCCACCACCGAGTCAATAATCGCCTCCACTTGAACTGGTTTGACATTCTCCTTGACTAGTTTGAATTCTTCCGTATCCATCTCCGAGGCTTTTAGAATATCGTTGATAATAGCGCTAAGCTTTTTGGCCTTCTGAAAAATATTATCAATAAAATGGAGCTGTTTATCTCTAGGAAGCTTGTCCATGGCGCCTTCTTTGAACATTGAGGAGGTACCTAAAATGACGGAGACCGGCGTCTTGAGCTGGTGCGAAGCGATATCCAAAAATTCCGAACGCATTTCCAATAGCTTCTTTAAATGCTCGTTGTTTTTCTGAATCGCTTTGTTGGCATTAACCAATTTTTCAGTCGTTTTTTTCAACTCATTGGTCAATTTTTCCATTTGTTCGCGCCGACTAATTTCCCGGCGCACCGACTGAACCAATAAAAGAGCAAAAACCAAAGTAATGAGAAAAATTACCGTACGATAAAAAATCTGAATCGCGGAAGATGACAAAAATATTTCTATAAAAGTCACCAAAATAATAAACACGACGAATATTTGAGTCGCCACCAATTTAACATCTAAAAAATTAAATTTGATAATGTTATAAGCAATTATCGCCACCATCACAAACAAAGCAATCGGACCGGTCCAGGCATAACGAAAATTTCCCAACGCGACAAAAACCATATTAATTATCGCCGAATACATTAGGGGCGGAATAACACTGAACAAAAGCAAAAAAACTCTTTTTCGCTGAATACCGGTTGAAGATAAAAATTTTACCAATAAAGCCAGCACCCCGATTCCCATAAACACAAAAAAGTAAATAAAATAAAAGGGATACCAATTGCCATAAATCAAGTTTCTAACGCCGCCGACAAATTCCAAATCAACAATGATTTGGCGATTGAAAAACAAAAAATAACCGATTACCGCCAGCGGCAAATACAAAGCCGGCCGAAATATTTTTTTTACCGGCATAGTTTCTCCCGGATAGACCAAGGTGAAATAAAAAAAGCTGTGAGCAATGCAAGCGCCGGCAAAATGCAAAACCAAAGACCAGCCATAAACAATTTGCCAATTTTCAGCCACATTTTCATACATCATCATCGCAAAAGACCACGCCGCCAGTGAAGCGGAGAAAATAAAAAACCAGCGATTCACAATATTGCGCTTATTTTGAAGAATAATAGTCACCCCCAAAGCCAGATTCAAAAAAGCAACCGAAACCAAAATTATTATTTTTAATTCAGTCATAAATTATAATTTGAATATATATATTATAACAGTTTTCACGCCAATTAAAAAGCTCCCGCTAAATTACTAACGGGAGCAGAACGATCAAGCTTTCCTGGCAACAATCACCACGCCTTGCTTGGCATAGCATTCGCCAAAGCTGGAGCTGATTATCTCGAATCCGGTTTGCTCGAGGAGCGCCTGCCACTCCTCAACGCAGAGGTAATGAGCATAGCCGGCCCGCTCCACTCTGTTCATAAACGCCGACAATTTTTTCGCCGGCACGCCATAACGAATGGCTTTATACAATTCTGTTAGCCGGCCGGTCTTAATCAACCAACCAACAGAATCTCTCAAAATCGCCCCCCAATCAGGCTCGGGCTTGGGGGCGGAAAAGGCCAAGCAACCATTGGGCCGCAAAACTCGATTGATGTCTTGCAGACAGTTAATGAGGGCGAGCCGCTTTTGGGCGACCAATTTGCCGCCCTCAAACCACCAGCCGGCATACATCAAGCCGCCCAAGCTGGAAACAACCGAATCAACACTACCATCCCAAATGGGCAACCGAGACATCGACGACCCCTGAATCAAGGCGACCTTGCCGCAATAATTGGCTTGCCGCAAAGCCTCGGGCACTTCGACCAGGGCCTTCCAGTCGATATCAATGGCAAAAATCTTTCTGATTGCTTTGCCATCGACTTGCAACAATTGCGAGCAAAAACCGCCGGTACCGCAGCCAAGATCAACCAGCACTTCGCCGATATGGGAATCAGCTTGCCTGGCTAAAGTCTGCTGCATAGAAATGTAGGGATGGGAGGTCGAGTTGACCAGCCAGAGAACTTCTTTGTTCCAGCGATAAAAATCCAAAATAAAATTCTTGATTTCCGGGTGCTTCCTGATTTGCCGAAATTCTTCATCACTGAAGAATTGCGGCGCCTCCGGCAAAAACTCCTCATCAATTTCGTAAAAATTCACTTTGTGGGATCTTTCCCACTTGATTTTCTGCCGTTCCTGCAGCGGCAAATATCGCAATTTCTTGGCAATATGACTGTGCGACATCTTTGCTACCTCCTCTTGTTCCTGTTTGGCGTTTGATTATTAAGGTCCAATTAAATCAACCAAACTGATTAACTTAATTGGAACGGCAAACCGATAAAAATCAGTTTGCCGAAAAAAATTAATACTGGTAAAATCCTTCACCGGTTTTGCGACCGAGTTTGCCGGCTTCGACCAGCTCAACCAGACACTGGGGCGGTTGTTCGTGGTGCTGCTGAAAAACCGACAACACCACATCCAGACCGACCATGTCCATGGTCTGGCATGGTCCGACCGACATATTCATGGCAATCCGCCAGGCCAAGTCGATATCCGCCGGAACAGACACCCCTCGGTCAATCAATTCCAGAGCGGCGCGTTTGATCGCCTGCCAAATAAAATTGAAGACCAGTCCCGGATTTTCCGCTCGGGCGATAATCGGCGTCAATCCCAGCGACCAGACAAAATGTTCAGCCTCGGCCAAAGTCTGCTCGGTAGTGCCAGTGCCACGCATCAATTCAACCAGCGGCCGCTGTTTGATCGGCGGATAGAAATGCATATTGACCAGCCGCGACTTAAACTGCGAATTAGTCAAATAGGCCTCCAGTTCAGAAACACAGATTGCCGAACTGTTACTGGCCAAGATTGTGGCCGTCGGAGAAAAACAGCTACTGAGCTGCTTAAAAACCTCTCCTTTTATTTCCCGGTCTTCGTTGACCGTCTCAATCACGATCAGTTTCCGACCAGCCCACTGGTTGGCCGCCGACTCAATATTAGTAAACAATTGAATCTGATAAGCAGCCAGTTTATCGGCGACCACGGCCAAACGCGATTGGTCCCGATCGACAATGGCAGTCAAATAATTATTTGCTGCCACCCAACTGGCGATGTCACAGCCCATCATGCCGGCGCCGACAATTAAAACTCCGCCTTGGTATTCTTGATTCTTTTCCATTTTAGCCCCTCCTAAGTGGTTGAAAAGAACAAATCTTATTTCAATTTATTTTATCATAATTTATAAATTATGTCAAACCCCATTTGCCAATAAATAAAAAGTGGAGAGACTTTGACCCGATTGATCAAAAATCTCTCCACTATAGTAACGCCATCTCCTCTTTCAAGGGTTTCGTTTTGGTCGCGACTCCAGTCCTATTGATGCTAGTCGAGTCGGCCTCACGACTTTTCTCCTCTCCGATAACTCGGGAGGTCCCCTTCGATCGAGGAAATGGCGAAGAGACCAGAAGAAACCAATAGAGACTAAAGTTCTGTTCACTATCTAAAGTTTATCATAAAATAATCAAATTGTCAAATTTCTGTCTTGACTTAAAAGCCGGTTAGTGGTAAACTTTTAAGTTGAAGCTCTTTAACAAAAACCCTGAACAAAAAGGAGAAACCAGATGAAACAAACTGCTCTTTTTATTATCGGTTTAACAATTGTCGCTTTCCCGGCCGCCGGCGGCGGTCTGAATCGAATCGGCGGAATGGGCCCAAGGCATGGCGCCTTAAGTGGCAGTTATGCGGATGACTCGGCCTTGTTCTGCTACAATCCAGCCGGTCTGGCCAATTTTCAAAGAAGTTATGCTGATTTAAGCGTCGAAGTATTCACGCCTCACTTCCGCCTCAAAAATCGCCTAACCGGCCGAAGCAACGCTTCGGCGCAAAACGTTTATCATCTAATACCACTGGCGGGGGTGATAGAGCCAGTTAATGACCATTGGGTCTGGGGCGTGGGAATAACCACACCTTACGGCTTTGGCGCCAAATTTGATTCAGATTGGCTTAGCGGCATTTACGAAAGCGAGACCTTGCTTGGCTTGGTTAATTTAACGCCGGCTGTGGCCTTCAAATTAACTGACAACTTGTCTTTAGGAGTTGGTCTTAATATCGGCTATGGACAATTCAAATATCGAGCGCCGTTTGACATTCAGGGCTGGGAAACGCCGATTAAAAGCGACAGTGAAGGCGATGGTTGGGGGCTGGGCGCTATTGCCGGCTTAAATTACCGACCAACCCCCAAACTGGAGATAGGAATTTCTTATCTTAGCGAAATGAAAGTCCGCTTGTCGGGTGAAACAAAAATCAACGACCCGACCTCTTTATTCGAACTAACCGACCGCTTTGATAGCGCGTTCACCTTTCCTGACAGACTGAGTGGAACCATCGCCTATCATGGCCGGCGAACACTGGTGGCTTTTAGCGCCAATTGGTATGGCTACAGCCAACAGGTTAATTCCCTGACACTTGATTTTGAGAAATTGCCGCTAACAAAAACCACCATCCTGGATTGGCGCGACAACTATAGCCTTCATCTGGGCGCCAGGCTAAACATCAATCACTGCTGGTCCACTAGTTTTGGCCTCGGCTACCAAACAGCCGCCATCCCCCCTCAAACCATCAGTCAATACACCCCCGACGCTGATGGCTGGGATCTGGCTTGGGGGCTGAATTTTTCCCGAGGAAGTTTCCACTGTCAACTCCACGCTATTTACGGCTGGGGAGAAATGGAAACCAGAACGAGAAAATATTCCGCCCAAACCTGGACAATCGGCGCCGGCATTGGCTGGCTATTCTAATCGCTTTACTTCCCCTCGATTATTAACTAATAACCGAGGGGATTATTTTTTTAACCAACTAATCAATATCAACCTGAGATGGGGGCGATGATTGGCATATTTAGTGGTATGTTCAATGGTATGTTCATTAACAATCTAATTAATCGGCAATAAAGACTCACCGGCCCGACCCTGGCTGGAGCCATAAAAAAATTCCCCCCTTCGCCCAAAAAAATCCGACTTAATTATTCAAGTCGGGGGTTTTAAATTTAAATAAATTAACCTTTGACTTTTTTGTCATTAATCTGCCGCTCCAGACGAATCACTTCGTCAAAATCGTCTTCGGGCGTTATTTTTTTACGCCGCCTTTCTCCGCACTTCTGGCACTCATGAACCACCACCCATTCTCCCGACTGATAAAAAACATCTATAGGCGCCATCAGCCCGCCGCAAGACTGGGCCCGATCGCCAGGCTCAATATCAAAATGTTTGGACCACAGGCATTTGGGGCAATGGTTGGTATAGCCGGTGCCCTCGACTTGGTGGCCACAATGCTCACAAACAAAGTTTTCTTTTTTTCTGGTAAAACTCATACTGGTAAAAATTGTTAAATTGTTCCATTGTTTTTACATCCCCAATACCAATCCATCAAGCCGACCCAATAACAATTTGACGATATAATAATGTAACTATTATTACACCTAAAAAAGAAAAATACAAACGCCCATTCTTGCAGAGTTGACTTTTCCCGACTATTTTGCTATGCTAATGAAAGCTAATTAACAACCTGCAACTTGCCCCTGAGGGGCCAAATTAATTCACTAAAAAGCAGGGCTAAGGCGCTAATTGGCGCCACGGCTAAAACAATTATTATGACTACCAAAGAACAGAATTCTCCGAAGGAATCAGAAATGCAAAGACTGCTTGAAGACAAGCAGTATTTTAATTTGCCAAAAGTCGGCGATCTGGTTAAGGGCACCATCATTTCCTCCGACAAAAGCGAGGTCCATATTGATTTGGGCGGTGTGGCCACCGGCATCGTTCGCGGTCGGGAACGATATGGCGAAGCGGAAGAATATCGCAATCTCAAACCGGGCGACGAAGTGGAAGCAACCGTGATGGAACTGGAAAATGAAACCGGTGAATTGGAACTGTCTTTCCGTTATGCCGGCCGACAGAAAGCTTGGCAAAATATCAGCCAATTTGAAAAGGACGGCACCATTATCGAGGCCTTAATTATTGATGCCAATAAAGGCGGCCTAATGATTAGAGTGGAAAACACTCCCGGCTTTTTGCCTGTCTCCCAATTGGCGCCCGAACATTATCCCCGCGTGCCTGGCGGTGATAAAAACCGTATTCTGGAAATATTAAAAAGTTATGTCGGCAATAAATTTGAAGTCAAAATCATTGATGCCAAAGAAGGAGAGGATAAGCTGATTGTCTCGGAAAAAGCCGCTTGGGAAGAAACCCAAAAAGAAACCATCAACAAATACAAGGTCGACAATATTGTTGAGGGCACAGTCACCGCGATTACCGACTTCGGTGTGTTTGTCGAATTCAGCGATAAATTGGAAGGCTTGATCCATATTTCCGAAATCGCCTGGCAAAGAATCGATGACCCCAATGATTTTGTCAAAGTCGGCCAAAAAATCAAAGCGGAAATCATTGATATTCAGAACTCCAAAATCTTCTTGTCAATGAAAAAATTGGCCAAAGACCCTTGGGATGGCCTGGATAAAAAATTTACCATCGGCGACAAGGTGAAAGGCAAAGTCATTAAGGCCAATCCTTTCGGCCTGTTTGTGGAAATTGCCGCTGACATTCAAGGCTTGGCTCACATTTCCCAATTAAGCGACAAAGAGGTGGATAAAGCGGAGGCCATCGCCAAACCCGGCGAAGAAAAAGATTTCTACATCGTCTCCATGGATATCAAAAACCATCGGCTGGGATTAAGCTTGGTCAAACCAAAAAAAGAAGAGGTTAAACCGGCCGCTGAACCAACCGAAGAAAAGAAAACCGCCCCGGCCGCCGACCAAGTTGAAAAAGAAAAAGAAGAAAAGACCGAAAATACAAAAGAAGAACCAAAAGAAAAGAAAGTAAAAAAAGAAAAGAAAGATAAGCCAGAAAAGAAAAACAAAAAAAAGAAAGAAAATTAGGATATAAAAATACTCCCAATAAATCGGGAGTATTTTTTGTATAATTTTTATAGAAATTTCCAATTTTCAATTTAAAAATAAATAATTGCTGCATTGCTAAATTGTTATACTGCTGAATTGTTGTATTGTTATGTTGTTACATTATTTTTGTCACTATTATAGAGATAGCGCCCAACAATTTTACAATTTAACAATATAATAATTCGTCAATTCAACTTTATAGACTTTATAGACTTCTAACTTATTTATAAACCTCCCAAATATAACCCAAAATACTAAAATATCCCAAAAGCGCCGCGGCTGCCAAGAATACGGCGCTAACAACTAATAGCAGCTGGCCGCCGACCAATAGCCAAATCAACACGGCAACAATCGCCGCCACTTCCACTACCATTTTTGCTTTACCCACTATGTTGGCTGAGGGGATGGTCCGGTCCCTAAAAACCACCAAAAAACCCAAGCCCAAAGCGCCGGTCAAAAAATCAAAAAACAACACAAAAAATAGCAACAACGGCCAGGGATAATAATACATTAGGAACATCGCCAACAGAATGATAAGAAATTTATCGGCAATTGGATCCAAAAACGCCCCCCAATCCGAAAGCTGACCGGTCTTTCGGGCCAATGAGCCGTCCAGTGCATCACACAGCGCCGCCAAAATAAAACTAATCAATGCAAAACTAAAATTAGCGACAGCGATAAAATATAAAATCACCGGAATCAAAGCCAGGCGGATAAAAGTAAAAATATTGGGACTAAAGTTTTTTGGTAAAAACCGTAACCCCAGCCCATACCACAAATCGTCCATTTTTTTCTGCCCCCATATTGACATAATAGACAAAAATGTTATATTGTATTATACTTTAATAATACCAAATATTAACCAAAAAGAAAAATATCCTTATGAAAAATTTGACTAAAAATTTTCTTATTGCTTTTGTTGTTTTTCTGGCTTTCGCCAGTCTGCTGAGTTTGTATAATTTGCCCAACGGACAACCCCAAGAAATAGACCTTGCCACCCTAATCAATCAAATTGAAACCGACCAGGTCAAAACTATCACGGTCCAAGACGATAAATTAAATATTACCCTCAATAACGACGAAGAACAAATTGCTTATAAAGAACCAAACGAAAGTTTAAGCGCGCTATTTGACCACTATGGCGTCAATCCGGACAAAACCAAACAAATATCAATCACAATAAAAAAAGAAAGCGAGCTGATTTTTTGGCTGGCTACAATTCTGCCTTTTTTAATTCCTTTATTGTTTGTGGTTGGCTTTTTCTTGTTTATGATGCGCCAAGCCCAAGGCGCCAATAGCAAAGCCATGAGTTTCGGTCAAAGCGGCGTTAAAGAATTTAATCCCAACAAAAAAATAAAGACTACCTTTAATGATGTTGCTGGCGTCAAAGAAGCCAAAAAAGAATTGGAAGAGGTGGTAGAATTTTTGAAAAATCCCAAAAAATTCACTTCGTTGGGAGCGACTATTCCCAAAGGCGTCCTGCTCTTGGGCGCGCCCGGCACTGGCAAAACCCTATTAGCCAAAGCCGTGGCCGGTGAAGCCAATGTGCCCTTTTTTAGTATTTCCGGTTCAGAGTTTGTTGAAATGTTTGTCGGCGTCGGCGCTTCCCGGGTCCGCGACTTGTTCCGCCGGGCCAAAAAAAATGCTCCCTGCATCGTTTTCATTGACGAAATCGACGCTGTGGGCCGACAACGCGGCGCCGGACTGGGCGGCTCCCACGACGAACGAGAGCAAACCCTCAACCAAATTCTAGTCGAAATGGACGGCTTTGAACCGAACACTAATGTGATTGTGATGGCGGCCACCAACCGACCGGATGTCTTGGATTCAGCCCTATTGCGACCGGGCCGCTTTGACCGCCGCGTTACCTTGGATTTGCCGGACATCAATGACCGAGAAATGATTTTGAAAGTCCACAGACGGAAAAAACCGATGGCAGCCGATGTTAATTTGCGCCAAATCGGCGAACGCACTCCGGGTTTTTCCGGCGCTGATTTGTCCAACCTGCTCAATGAAGCGGCGATTTTAGCGGCGCTCAATAATAAAAAACAAATCAATCAATTAGACATTATTAATAGTATTGATAAAATTTTGCTCGGCCCGGAAAGAAAGAGTCATATTCTCAATAAAGCCGAAAAGGAAATTACCGCCTATCATGAAGCCGGCCACGCTTTGGTCGCCCACTTGCTACCCAATACCGACCCGGTCAGAAAAGTATCCATTATTGCTCGCGGCATGGCCGCCGGCTTTACTCTCAAATTACCCAGCGAAGATAAAAAACTGCACAGTCGCTCAGAATTTATTGAAGAATTGGCTGTGCTCTTGGCCGGTCGAATCACCGAAAAAAAAGTTTTTGACGAGGTGACTACTGGCGCCCAAAGCGATCTGCGTGAAGCGACCAAGCTAGCCAAACGGCTGATTACCGAATACGGTATGAGCGATAAGCTTGGCCTGCGGACTTTTGGGGAACGCGAAGAACTAGTCTTTTTGGGACGCGAGCTCCACGAACAACGCGACTATTCGGAAAAAACCGCACAAGACATTGACGAAGAGATTTACCGCTTGACCAGCGACGCGGCCAAAACCGCGGAAAAAATCATTACCGAACATAAAACCGACTTGGATAAAATTGCCCAGGAATTGTTAATCAAAGAAACCATTGAAGCCGAAGAATTTGAAAAACTCTTAGGCAAAAAAAAGACCACCACCGATTAACAACCAAAAAACACAACTAGAACAGCAGCGTCTAAATAGACGCTGCTGTTCTAGTTTTAATTAAATCATTCCCCCTTGTGGACTTAGCAGATTAACCTGTGTTATAATATATTTAATCAGTTTTAAAAAAATAACCAAACTATATGGAAGGGACTGCTCTTTACCGGCCAATTCTGAAAAAGGCTTGGCTGATGACCAAAAAATTTAAGTATTTATGGTTTTTTGGTTTTTTCGCCACTATTTTAGGCAGTAGCGGCGAATATGAAATGTTAATAAGAATAACACCCCAAACCGGAAAAAACAACAGCGTCATCGGAGCCACTTGGGCCAGCTTTAAAGCCGGCCTGGAAAACAGCCTTGCGTCTGATAGCGGACTATTGACTAGTCTATTTAGCGCCATCAAAGCCAACCCTCAATCAATTGTGCTGGTGGTGTTTATTTTTATGCTGGCTCTAACGATTGCTCTTTTTGTGCTCTGGCTGGCCATCATATCAGAAATCGGCTTGATTAGAGGGACGGTTTGGGCCGGCAAAAACAAAAAACTAACCATCACTAACGGGGTTGATTTTGCCGTAACTAAATTTTGGCCGGTCTTAGCGGCCAACGCCCTGATGAAACTGGCGGTTTTTATTTTGTTTATTATTGTCGGCTGGGAAATATCATTTCTCAGCACCCAGGGACCTATCGGCACAATCATTTATTATGTGTCTTTCGTGATTTTTGCCTTAATTGTTTTTGCCATCTCTTTTGTTTCCCGTTATCAACTTTATTATATTGTCATCGGCAAACAAAAAGTGTTTCCCGCTCTTAAATCTGGCTGGCAATTATTCAAAAAAAATTGGTTGATTTCCTATGAGATGGCTTTTATTTTGCTGGTCCTTTCTCTGCTTATTACCGCTATTGGCGTCTTTGCCGGTTTGGCTATTTTATCCATTCCCATTAATTTGCCAGTCTTCTTTCCGCTCGAACCGTGGCTGGGCATGATTATCGCCCTAATTTCCGTTCTTGCTGTGCTGGCGCTGAATTTCTTTATTGCTGCCGTTTTGACCACTTTTCAATGGAGCTGCTGGACTCTGTTGTTCGACAATATTGACAAGGGTCAATCAATCAGCAAAATTACCCGAACCGCCCAAGACCTGCCGACTTATATTCTTAACAAAAAATAAACACCTCAATCAATAAAACCATCCTCGCCGTCCGATTTTTGCCGGGGATGGTTTTAAACTTGAAAAAAAATCATAAAAAAAGTATAATAAATAAAAAAATAATTACCCTGCTATGCCTCTCGAACCATCATTGGATGACCTAATAAACAAAAAATCGGCTGACGAAGATTCAACTGAAGAAAAATTGCAAAAAAAGATTATAGAAATCACTCGGCGAGAAAAAGAGGAAGAAATAAAACAACAGGCCGACAGTCAGGGCTTACCCTACATCAACTTGTCCGGATTCGCCATTGGTCCCGATGCGATTTCCCTGATTGATCCACAGACGGCAACCACCAATCAGGTGGTAAGCTTCTTTTATAACGGCACCGAAATTCGATTGGCCACCACTAATTATACCGACTCAATAAAAGAGCTGGAACAAACCTTGGCCGAGGAATATCATGCTAATGTCTCTACTTATTTAATCTCCCAATATAGTTTGAATCTGGCGCTCAAAATTTATGATACCTTGCCGAAAATAAAAAAGAGTGTGGCCGGCATTGAAATTAAAGCCGAAGAGTTGAAGCAATATGAAACAGAAATCAAAACTTTTAAAGATTTGGATAATAAAATCAAGCAAGTTTCCACGACCGAATTGATTACCCTGTTGATGGCCGGCGCGATCAAATCGCGCGCCTCCGATATTCATATTGAAGCGGAAGAAAAGGGAATAAAAATTCGTTACCGAATAGACGGCGTTTTAAATGATGTCGCCACGATTGAAAAAAGAGATTGGCCGAAAATCGCTTCGCGCATTAAACACTTGGCTAAGCTCAAAATCAATATCTCCGACCGCCCCCAGGATGGCCGGTTTTCCGTTTTTCTGACCAACGACCGAATCGATTTGCGTGTTTCGGCGCTGCCCACCGCTTTTGGTGAAAGCATTGTCATCCGCCTGTTAATGTCTTCGGCGGTTAACTTGAGTTTTGAGGATTTGGGTTTAAGGGGGGGCGCCTTCCAAATTTTGGAAAAAGAAATTCAACGCCCCAATGGCATGATTGTTACGACCGGCCCGACCGGTTCCGGCAAAACCACCACTCTTTACGCTATTTTAAAAAAACTAAACAAGTCGGAAACAAAAATTATCACCATTGAAGACCCGATTGAATATGAGCTCAAGGGCATCAATCAAAGCCAGGTCAACAAAGATTATACTTTTGCCAAAGGATTGCGCTCAATTGTTCGCCAAGATCCGGATATTATTATGGTCGGCGAAATTCGCGATTTAGACACTGCCGAAATTGCCATTCAGGCGGCTTTAACCGGCCATTTAGTCTTGTCCACCATTCATACTAATGACGCTTTTGGCGCCATTCCGCGCTTTTTATCCATGGGAGTCAAACCGTTCTTGCTGGCGCCGGCCCTAAACGTGGCGATTGGCCAACGGCTAGTGCGGCGAATTTGCGATAAATGCAAAACCGAAATTGAATTATCCGCTGAGCTCAAAGAGCGAGTAAGCAAATTATTAAGTGAGTTGCCCAACAAGCCGGAATATGAACCTTATAAAAAAGATATTGAGCAATTAAAATTCTATCAGGGCGCCGGTTGTGAAAACTGCCAAGGGCTGGGCTATAAGGGACGCATTGGTATTTATGAAATAATGCCCATCGACGGCGAGATAGAAAACAAAATCACCAAAGGTGATCTGTCGGAATATGAAATAAAAGCCCTGGCCAAAGAAAAGGGCGTGGTCACTATGGCCCAGGACGGCCTCTTAAAAGCGCTCGACGGCATCACTTCGGTAGAGGAGGTGTTTAGGGTGTCAGAATAAATTTCTCTTGCTGACACTAATAAAATATCAACTATCAACCACCCACCTAAATTAGGGTAACAGATCAATGAACATACCAAGGTATGTTCATTGATCAAAATAAAAACCGTCCTCAGCCGGGCGGATTTTATTTTTTTGCCTCCTTAATAAATCCTCCAACCACCCGTTCGCTTCCCTTGATGATACTCATCATAATTTAAAAAGCACCCCTCACGGGGTGCTTTTTAAATTACGTGGTACCGCCACGGGGAATCGAACCCCGGTTGCCAGGATGAAAACCTGATGTCCTAACCACTAGACGATGGCGGCCTAGATCTAATTAACCAAAACAACAATCACAAAAAATATTGTACACCCTTATCAACCAAAAGTCAATCTCGCCAAAGAAAAAAAAATTTAGTATGATAAGGGGGTATGGGAAAACTACAAGAAATAAAAAAAGCGCTCAAAGAGTCGGCAAATAAAAACCAAGCCAAAATACTATCGAGCTTCTTCAAAACCGGCCCAGGCCAATACGGCGAGGGCGATATATTTTGGGGCATTAAAGTGCCCCAGCAAAGAAAAATTGCCAAAAAATATTCGACTCTTGGTCTAACGGAAATCACAACGCTCCTTTCCAGCCCTATCCATGAACAGCGCCTGACCGCTCTATTCATTTTAGTCGACCAATATAAAAAAGCGACTGACGCTAACAAGAAAAAAATTTTTGATTTATACTTGAAAAACTACCGCCAGATCAATAACTGGGATTTGGTCGATTTGTCGGCGCCGAACATAGTTGGCGAATACCTGACCGACAAGCCGAGAGACATTCTCTACCGATTAGCCAAATCAAAAAATCTCTGGCAAAACCGAATCGCTATTTTAGCCACTTATGCCTTGATCAGAAATAATGATTTTAAAGACGCTTTGGCAATAATAGAAATGAACCTAAAACATCAGCACGACCTGATACACAAAGCCGCCGGCTGGATGCTCAGAGAAATTGGCAAACGAAACCAAAAACTTGAAGAACAATTTTTAAAAAAACACTATCGACAAATGCCTCGAACTATGCTAAGATACGCGATTGAAAAATTCCCCGAAACAAAAAGACAAATTTATCTAAAAAAATGAATATATTAGCGATTGAAACTTCGTGCGATGAAACCGCGGCGGCTATCTTGAAAGCCAAGCGCGGCCGGCTTGAGCTGGCGGCCAACGTTGTTTCCTCGCAAATCAATATCCATAAAAAATACGGCGGCGTCGTGCCGGAAGTGGCGGCTCGTCACCATTTGGAAAATATCATACCGGTTATTGATGAGGCTGTTCAGGCAGCCCAAATAAAACCGGCGGCGATAGACTTTATTGCCACGACTGCCGGACCAGGTCTAGTCACCGCCTTGTTAGTCGGCATTGAAACAGCCAAAGCCCTAAGCTACGCCTGGAACAAACCGCTAATTCCGGTCAACCATATGTATGCCCACCTGGCGGCCAATTTTTTCAATCAGTCAATACAATTTCCGGCCCTCGCCCTAATCGTCTCCGGCGGACATACCGAAATAGTGCTACTAAAAAATCATCACCACTACAACAAAATCGGCCAAACTGTTGATGACGCTGTTGGCGAAGCTTATGACAAGGCAGCCAAACTGCTCAATCTGGGCTACCCGGGCGGACCAATCATCGCCCGACTGGCCGATAAATTTTCCGGCCTAAGCCCTATCAATCTCCCCCGGCCAATGATCAATTCCCGGGACTTTAATTTTTCCTTTTCCGGACTAAAAACCGCTCTTTTGTATACCGTCCAAAAAATGACTAAGAAAGAAATTAAAACCAGAACGCCGGAAATCTGTCGGGCGTTTCAAAACGCGGCCGTGGAGGTATTAGTATCCAAAACCATTAAGGCCGCCAAAAAATATCAGGTGCAATCAATTCTATTGGCCGGCGGCGTGGCCGCTAATAAAAAACTGAGGGCAGACTTAAAAGCAGCGGCGGAAAAAAATAATTTCCAATTCCGGGTACCAGAATTTAAATTATGCACCGATAATGCCGCCATGATTGCTATTGCCGGATATTATTTATCAAGAAAACACCACCCCCAAAAAGACGGCTGGCAAAAAATATCCGCTGACCCGAATTGGGAATTGTAACCCCGGCCCATCAACCAAAACTCGCAACCTAAAAAACATCTCCCAATAAATTGGCACTGCAATGAAAATTATTACTAACAGCGAAAAAGAAACAATAAAGTTTGCCGAAAAATTTTCCCGATCACTCAAGGGCGGCGAAGTGCTGGCTCTTTTTGGCGACTTGGGTAGTGGTAAAACCGCTTTTACCAAGGGATTAGCTAGAGGACTGGGAGTGAAAAACATTATCACCAGTCCGACTTTTGTATTGATGAAAAATTATAAAACTTCAGCCCAGGCGCCGATAAAAACCCTGACGCACATCGACGCTTACCGCCTAAAAAGCGGCGAAGATCTGGAAGCGATAGGCGCAATGGAATTTTTCAACGATAAAAAATGCATTACCGCCATTGAATGGGCTGATAATATAAAAAGCATTATTCCCAAAAATGCCATAAAAATTTATTTTCAAATAGGAGAGAATAATAAACGCCAAATAGAAATAAAAAAACCGCCCGTCGCGCTTAGATAGTTTAGCGCGCCGGGCGGCAGAATTAATCAACCGACAATAACAATACCGCTAACGCCGGCCAACTTTTTTTAAAGCACAGAAGCGCAGACCGGACAAACGCATTCATTCTGGTTTTGAGCATAAAGGACAATCTCGTCCCCGAACCGAGCAATGCCCGCCTGATCGTGACCGGCAACTTGCGGAAACGCCAGCTGCAATGAGGCAAAAAACAGATTCTGCAATGCCTCAAATTTGATGCTGGACAAACAAACCGCCATCGCCTGAGACGACGCCATCAGCGCTGCTCGTTCTTCTTGATTGGTCCGGTCATATTGCCAATTGAACTTTTCAAACAAATCATTGTAGGCCAAGCCCAACTGCCGAGAGAAAAACAACAATCGCTTCAAATCCTCTCCCAATGAGCCAATAATGTTTGTTTTTTGTTCGTCGGTAATCTCCGGAATCGTGGCGAGAACAACGCTATTGTCAGCGTTCAAATCAACTGCCGCCACCCCCTGACAGGCCTCTTGTAAGAACATCCTTTTCTCCCTTCTGTCCTTTTTGGACACAATCAGCTTCTGTTAAACCCTTTAGCTAAAGTACCTGACAGTTTAACAATTTATTCGTTTTTTGTCAAATATCCACAAGGCAAGACCAAGTTTAGTTATTCTCTATTTTTTATGCTATAATATATTCATATGGCCAAAACAAAAATAACCAACTCTGCCAAACTCAACTTTAAAAAAGACACTCGGTCACCGGATTTTTTATTTGATCAAGATAAAACTCAAGATCAGGAAACAAACCTTTGGCAATCCGAGGGCCAATTGTCCTGCGATGTATTCCAGGATGAAAACTTCATTATCATCAAATCGGCTATTGCCGGCGTTGAGCCCAAAAATCTGGACATCTCGGTTAGTAATGATTTACTGACAATCCGCGGCTGGCGCGATATTGATGAAACCATTAAAAATGAAGATTTTTACTGCCGGGAAATTTATTGGGGTTCCTTCAGTCGCTCCATTGTCTTGCCCCAAGAAGTCGACCCCAACCGAACCGAAGCAATCCTAAAAAATGGCATTCTGACCATTAAACTGCCCAAAAAATACAAAACCGCTTCTATTGCCGTGAAACATTTTGACGATTAATTTATGGAAAAATTTAAAACTTGGTGGGAACAACCGTTCAAACAAATTCGAGACGGCCGAATTGATAAAAGGTGGCTAATTATCACAATTTTAGTCGCTTTTTTTATCATGCTGACAATAGCCGCCGGTATTATTATCGCCTTTGAAATTCAGTACCGACAAAAATTTTTTCCCGGCAGCAAAATAGGCAATATCAGCCTGGGCGGACTGACCCCGGTCCAAGCCTTGGAAAATCTGGAACAAATCACTGAAAACATTGAAAAGGAAGGAATAAAAATAATTTATCGTAATCACGACGACCTGTATTTAAAAGTGACGCCGATGCTTAGCGCCTTAACTGATCCGGACTTGTCGCGAGCGATAATTGATTTTGACAATCACAGCGCCGTTTATGATGCCTTTGCCTACGGTCGCAACGGCAATTGGTGGCAAAACATCAAACAACAAATGACTATGTTGTTTACGGACAAAAAGTTCAAAACCAAAGTGGAGATTGACGAACCAACTCTTAAAAAAAACTTACAAGAACAATTTTCCGACCTGGAGCAAACCGTCCAAAATGCCAAACCCCTCATAACTTGGCAAGGTGATAATTATCGCTTAGATATTCTCCCTGAACAATCGGGCCAATCATTTGATTTTGCCGGCGCCATCAATGAGCTTCGCGCCAATTTGGAACAGCTCAAAAACGATCAAATCGAATTAATCAGCGTTGCTGCCGAACCAACCGTGACAAAGAGTCAAGCCGAACAAGCCAAACAACTTATCGAACAAGTCTTGTCAACTACCAGCCCCCAATTCCAAGAAGAAAATCAAACTTGGATAATTAGTAAAGCCGACCTGTCAACCATGCTGGAATTCTATCGGGACGATAACGAAATAAAATTGGGTATTAACCAAGACGGTTTTTATGAGTGGTTAGACAAAAACATCGGCACCACCCTCAATGTTGAACCCCAAGATGCCAACATTGAAATGAAAGACGGTAAAGTGACAAAACTAACCCCTCATGTCGTCGGCAAACAAGTCAACAGATTAGCGGCCTATCAACAAATTAACCAAGGCCTGTTATCCGATAACCTGTCCTTCACTTTAACCGTTGATACCGCTCTACCCAAAATAGTTACTGGCGATATTAATGATTTGGGCATTAACGAGATAGTCGGCACCGGTCAATCAAATTTTGCCGGTAGCTCCCAAAATCGCCGCCACAATATCAAAAACGGCGCCAGTCGGTTGCATGGCATTTTAATCAAACCCGACGAAGAATTTTCCTTAATTACTGCCCTGGGAAACATTGATGCGACGACCGGTTATTTGCCGGAATTAGTCATCAAGGGGAGTAAAACAGTGCCGGAATACGGGGGCGGCTTGTGTCAAATCGGCACCACGATTTTCCGGGCGGCCATGGCTTCGGGCTTACCGATTACCGAAAGAAGAAATCACTCTTACAATGTTTCCTATTACCTGGAAAACGGCCTGCCCGGCACCGATGCCACGATTTACATTCCTCATCCGGATGTTCGCTTTATCAACAACACCGGCCATTATATTCTAATCCAATATCGTCTCGAGGGAGATAATTTGTATTTTGATTTTTGGGGCACAAAAGATGGCCGAACCGCCGAACGCACTACGCCCAAAGTCTGGGGCTGGACTTCGCCACCGCCCACCAAATACATTGAAACCACCAATTTGGCTCCCGGTCAAAAAAGATGCACTGAAAGCTCTCATCAAGGCGTCAGCGCCGCCTTTGATTATATCATCACTTACGCTGACGGCACTATCGATAAAACCACTTTTAGCTCTTATTACCGACCGTGGCAGGCAGTTTGCTTAATCGGGGTGGAAAAATTACCCGAAGAGGAAACTGCTGATAACCCCGAGGTCGACGATGTGACCGCTAGCGAATAATCGACTTAAAGCGCTTTTAAAATACCAAACTGAAAACCCACCCCGAGTATTCGGGGTGGGTTTTCTTACTATCCAATAACCTGTAGATCCATAAACGCCGTGACGAGCTAGTATGGCCAGGCAAGAAAATTTTTTGAAGCAATGTTCGAGCAAAAGCCCGAGCAGGGCTGTTAAAAAATTCCCATGCTTGTCGTGCCTAGCCATATCAGCTCGTCGCCGACGTTTGGTGTGAGATAAAAATTTTCTCAAATTTGATTGGAAGGTGACAAATTGCGCCTAGGGCGCTAAGGGATCTACAGGTTGCTGGATACTACCAATAATACTGCAGACAAAGAAACTATTTCAAGGTAAAGCCCGAGTTTTTTGGAACCTGAACGATCCTTAAAAAAATAATTCCCATGCTTGTCGTGCCTGCAGAATGATTGGCGCTATCCTGCTTTGCCAGGGTAAAATGAACTGACACCCTATCTTATCATATTAAACTTGAAATGTCAAGTTAATTTAACTAAAAATCAATAAAAAATAGCTAAATTTAGGAAAATTTAACTAAAAATAGTCTCTTCCTACCTTAAGCAAAGACATTATAACTCTTTTTTTTATTCGTGGCAACCGTAGTTTAGAAACAATTTATCCATAAATTATCACCACCTTGTTTTTAGCGCTTTTACCTCGCTTTATTTCAACGCAGCTCTTGGCCACGCCAAAATAATCAGCCAACAATTCAACTAGTTGCTGATTGGCCTGGCCAGCGACCGGACGAGCCGTCAGCCAAACCTTGTAAACTTGCGGCGTGATTTGTTCAATTTTAGTTTGCGAAGCACCAGGCCGCGCCTCTACTAACAGTTGTCTCATAAATCTTCCAATATTTTTAAAACCAAATTATCATCAGTCGAATCATAAACGGCAAAAGTCGGTTTTTGAAATAAGCCGCCCAAAGTGCCGGGATTAATCAATTGGCAATGATTGGCCAATGTCTCCAGCCAGGGTTTATGACTGTGGCCATAAAACACTAGCGCGTATTGGCCGCTGGCCGCCAAAGCTCTGGCTGTCTCGGGAAAGTGACAAAAAGCAATTTTAATTTTTCCGGACCGCTCCGAATCAATCATCAATTCGCCCTGATCACCGTGAAGTTTGACCTGAGTCAAACTACGACAGACTTCCGCCAGAGCCGCCCGATCAGAAACATTACCGTGAACTAAATGAATTGGACCAGAAAAATTCGGCGCCAACAATTTTGAAACCATAGCTGGCGCGGCAATATCACCACAATGAATAAGCATTTCTATCTGATTGATTTTGGCCCAAGCTAAAAATTTTTCTATATTCGGTATATTGTCATGACTATCAGAAATAATGGCGATTTTCATATAAAAAATTTTATATCAAAAAACTAAATTATCCCCGCCACAGGCGGGCAGGCGCCACGGCGGATTATCAAATTGTTTGATGTTTACTTTATAATTGAGGTTTAATAACAATTTGACAATATAACAATAAAACCATTAATTCACTAGGAAATTAAGATTAAGAAGTTTTTCCGTCCCTAATTTTCTTCAATATCTTAATATCCTCAATCTCTTGTCCGTCTTTGGGTGTCTCAATTATCAAATCAATGGCATGCTTCTTGGCCAAAGCCACTATTTCTTTAAATCCGGCCAACCCGATTTTGCCCTGACCGATATGCTGGTGGCGATCCTTTTTTGAGCCCAATTCGGCCTGGCTGTCATTGGCGTGAATTAAGAGCAAATTTTTTAAGCCCAAAATTTTATCAAACTGACGAAAAGTCCGACCGACTGACCGGCGATCGCGCAAATCATAACCGGAAGCAAAGGCATGGGCGGTGTCAAAACAAAAACCGATCTTGCGCCGCAAAACCATTGGCAACCTAACAACTATCTCGGCCATTTCTTCAAACCGATCGCCAATAATCTGACCGGCGCCGGCGGAAATCTCCAATAACAACTGAGTCCGGCCGGTGTAACCATTTAAAATATCCTTAAGACCGGCAATCACCTTTCGAATTGCCTCTCTTCGATTCAACTCCCGGGCACTGCCCGGATGAAACATCATTGCCCGAGCTGTCAATAATTCCCCCCGCTCCAATTCTTGCCGCAAGACACTGATAGAGCCATGATAAATCCGACTATTGGCCGAGGCCAGATTGATATAATATGGCGCATGAATATAGCAAGCTGTCTGTTTAAACTCCTTGAGCTTGGCTTGAAACTCCGCCGCCAGAGCTGCTTCAATCGGCTTGGCACGGCCGCCTTGCGGCGGTCGAGAAAAAAACTGAAAACACTCCGCGCCCAGTTCCTGCGCGCGCTGCGGCGCCAAAGATAAATCACCCGCCGCTGAAACATGAGCACCAATGCTAATTTTTTTTGTTTTGCTCATAAGCCCTGAAGGTGGTTTTTACTATTGTCGCCATATCACTAAAAACCGGCTGCCAGCCCAATACTGCGCCCGCTTTGTCGGCGCTGGCAAATATTTGAGCCGGATCACCAGGTCGGGGGGGACCGATTTCAACTTTAAAATCAACCCCAGATTCTTGTTTAACAGCTTTAATTATTTCCGCAACGCTAGTCCCTTGACCGGTAGCCAAATTAACCGTCAGACTGTTATTATTTTTATCCAAATATTCCAACGCCTTAAGATGGCCGCTGGCCAAATCCGACACGTGGATATAATCTCTAACGCCGGTACCGTCAGCGGTCGGATAATTATCGCCAAAAATCGTCACCTTATCGCGCCAACCCATCACTGCTTCAAAAATAATAGGCAATAAATTCTGCGGCGCCCGCTCCAACCCCTTAATATCTCCATCCGGATCATAACCAACGGCGTTAAAATAACGAAAAACCACAAACTTAATGCCCGACAGCTGATCATACCAAGCTAACAGCTTTTCCACTTCTAGCTTAGTGTGACCATAAAAACTGAGCGGCTTGGTTGGATGGTCTTCCTTCATCGGCAACTCTATTGGTTCACCATAAACAGCGGCACTGGAAGAAAAAATTATTTTCTTAACACCAGCCTCAATCATTGCATTTAACAAAGTAATACTGCCGACAAGATTATTCCAAGCGTATTTAGCGGGGTGGGTCATAGATTCGCCAACCGCCTTTAATCCCGCCAAATGAATAACCACTTCAATACCCTCAAGGGCGGCTAGCACTTGAGTCGGCGATAGTATATCTCCCTCAATAAACTCAGCCCCAGTAATGACATTGTCCAGCGTTCCGACGCTGAGATTGTCAAATACCACCGGCTGATGACCGGCCCGCAATAGCTGTTTGACAACATGGCTGCCAATATACCCGGCGCCACCGGTTACTAATATTCTCATAACAATTGCCTTGTTATTAATTATCACTGATCATAACGATCACTAATACTTCCCTCTATGCTTAATAGTAATAAATTTAACGGCCAAAATCAAACAAAAACGGGCCCCGTCAACCGGAGCCCGCGATACACTTACTGGCTAAAAAATAAACAGCTTGTTTATTTTGATGAAGCGCCTAACCGTCGCAACTGCCTCTGCTCCATCACTACCTGCCTGTTGCGCCAATCGGCCAATACTGTCCAGTGCCTCCCTTTTGCCCCGCGCCCAATAGGCATAAGCATCAGCCGTCTCCGCAAACAAAAAATCAGTTGACTGAAGGGCAAAAATCAACAGCAGCCAAGTCAAGCAATCGGCTCGCTCTTTTTCATTGACTGCCAGATTAAACCGAGTCGCATCAGGAATATTCGGATCAAAAAATACACTCTGATAGCGTTTGGACGTCTGCCAATAGCGCTCGACTTCTTCAACTGGAGAAACCGAAGTTTTGTCCGCCAACCGAAACAATTCTGCCAAGGGATAAGCTTGAGTGTCTAAAGGCAAATCGCCGTTGACCACCTGGCCAAAATAATCGTGCTGATAAAGCACTGCCCGAATTTCAGACTGAATCATTTCTTTGCCCATCACCCGACAAGCGGCTACCGCTAAATCAGCGCCATAAGTCTGATGATTGCTGAAATGACAACCGCAAAAACGGCTAAAGTCATGAAAAATCGACGACCACAACAATAAGTCGCGCAAATATTTTTCCGCCTGATTAAAAATCCACCGACGACCCCACAAAAAAGAGGCGCAGAGATTAGGACAATGGTTTATGAGAGTCTGACACCGGCGCCAGACTTTGACCGAATGGGCAAAACCATGGTCTTGGTTGGCAAAAAAATCCTCAACCGCCTGAACCGAACCGGTTGGAAGATTGAGACGCGTCAGCTCCAAAACAACAGACAATAAATCGGGCGTAATCTCGCCAATTTCCTGACAATCCACCCAACCGGCTTTAACGGTGGCCATAATCTACCCTCCTATTAATCATCGCCAAACACTCTCTAGAAAGAACTACTGCCCCAGAGATTAACAATAAAAAACAAAAAAGTCAAGAATAAAAACAGTCCCGAGGACTCGGGACTGCAGTCGTAAATATCTACAAGCCAATCTCTTTTTTTAAAAATTCTATCACCTTCCGATTACCCAGCATATTCCTCAAATATTCCCGATAGGACTCGGCCATAAATTGTTTCTTGGCTTCCGGATTAGCCGGATAGCGTTTGAGCAGTTCATCAATTTCTTGATCAATATCTTTTTCTTCAACCGACAGTTTTTGACTTTGGAAAATCTCTCGGGCAAGAATTGCCGACTTGACTCGTTGCTCGGCCTGTGGTCGAAATTCTTGCTTTATTTGATCTAAGGTTTTATTCAAACTCTTTAAATAGTCCTCCAAAGAAACACCTTGACCGGCAATCGTGTGCTCTATCTCGTGAATCATCCGTTCAGTTTCAGTAACCAGAAGAATCTCCGGCAATTCATCAAATTTGGACAATTGAACCAACTGATCCAACAATTGGACTTCCAGACGTTGCTCCTCTTTATTTTTCTCTTCTTCGCCTAAATTATCTTTGATGCCCGATGTTAATTCAGCAGCCGTCTTGTATTGCCCGCCAGACACTGTCTTGGCAAACTCATCATCAATCTCCGGCAATTCCACTTCATAAACCGCATTGCATTTCACTTGAAAGGTGGCTTTCTGACCGGCTAAATCTTTTTGATAATATTTTTCCGGAAAAACAAGCTCAAACTCCTTGGTGTCCCCGGCCTTCAGGCCAATCAACTGCTCTTCAAAACCGGGAATAAACCGGCCCTCACCAATGGTAATCGGGTATTTTGCCTGTTTGCCATTTTCTATGGCAACATTGTCTCTTAAAACATCAAAATCAATTTCCAAGCGATCGCCCGTCTTAGCCGGCCGCTCGACTATTTTTTCTTTAGAACGCAACTTCTTGATATCAGCAATCACCTTATCCACCTGTTCGGACTTAATCTCAATTTTTTTTCTTGCCAATTTTATTTTTTTCCAATCGCCCAATTCCACTGACGGCAACACCGGCGCTGTCGCTTTGTAAATAAGCGCGTTGCCGGGCGCTAATTTTTCCACCTCTATTTTCGGTTGGCCGATAGTAGTCAACTGATTGTCAACAATCGCCTGATAATAAGTCTTGGACACAATACTGTCTAGCGCTTCTTCCAAAATCGCCGCCTCGCCCACTTTTTTTACCACCATATCATAAGGCGCCTTGCCCGGTCGAAAACCGTCAATCTTTACCTGCTGAGAAATCTGGGCGGCCGCCTTCTCTAAAAACGGTTTTAATTCTTCTGGAGAAAGCTCGACAGTTATTACTACTTCCGACTGGGGCAATTTTTTTATGTCTGTTTTCATAATTAATTTAATATGATTAAAATTCAATAACCTTGCTAAGTCTAACATAAAAAAAGAGCTTAGTCAAAAGCCCATAGAATTTATTTTATAAAAACAAACTTAAAGACGCCTGGGTAGGGCGTCTTTAGAGAACATTATATGACTTAGATTATCAGTAGCGGCGCAATAATAATAGAAACTATGGCCATCAACTTAATCAAAATATTCAAGGCCGGACCGGCAGCATCCTTAAGGGGATCGCCGACCATATCACCAACTATTGACGCCCTGTGAGCAGCGCTGCCCTTTCCGCCATGATTACCCGCTTCAATATATTTCTTGGCGTTGTCCCAGGCACCGCCGGCATTAGCCATAAAAACCGCCAACAAAAATCCGCTAACAATTGAACCGGCCAATAAACCGGCCAAACTAGCCGCCCCCAACCAGCGACCAACTACCACTGGCGCCAAGACCGCCAACAGTCCGGGTAAAATCATCTGACGCAGAGCCGAACTGGTGGAAATAGCAATGCAACGATTGTAATCCGGTTCAACTGTGCCTTCCATTATCCCGACCGTCTCTCGAAATTGCCGTCGCACTTCCTCAACCATTTGGCCAGCCGCCCGGCCAATTGCCTTAATAACTAAGGCGCTAAAAATAAACGGTAACAAGCCACCAATAAATAACCCCGCTATCGTGTTAACATCCAATAAATTGATAAATTGCAAATTAACCGCTTGGCCGAAAGAAATCATTAACACCAGGGCAGTCAAAGCGGCGCTACCAATAGAAAAACCCTTGCCGATAGCAGCCGTAGTATTGCCAACCGCATCTAATTCTTCAGCCCGCAAACGAATCTCCGGTCCCAGCTTGGCCATTTCAGCCAAACCGGCGGCGTTGTCCGCCACCGGACCATAGCTGTCCGTGGCCAAGGTAATGCCTAAAGTTGACAACAGCCCCACAGCGGCAACCGCTACTCCATAAATACCGCCAAATTTATAAGCCAGTATAATCGCCGCCACCACCGTTAAAACCGGCCCAGTCGTACTCATTAAACCTAGAGAAAATCCGGAAATAATATTAGTCGCCGAACCAGTCTTGGACGACTGCGCCACCTCCCGAACCGGCCGCCGGGCATCAGAGGTATAATACTCAGTGGTCAAACCAATTATTAAACCAGCCAGCAAACCAACCAAAAGTGCCCAGAAAATATCAATTTGCTTAACAGTTAGTTTAACCGCTACCCAAGAAAACACGACCATTACCATGGTGGCCGACCAGATGCCATAATTAAGGATTCTCCGGGGCGGCTGATTTTTGATTAAAAATACCACCCCCATGCCGACTAAAGCGGCGATAATACCCAAAGCTGATAATATTAACGGCAAAACAATCGCCTTCGAGCCCAACAGTGGCAAAACAGCCAGGCCTAAAACCATGGCGGCAATTATGCTCTCGGTATAGCTTTCAAATAAATCCGCACCCAGTCCGGCCACATCGCCAACATTATCACCAACATTGTCGGCAATCGTCGCCGGATTTCGCAAATCATCTTCCGGAATGCCCGTTTCCATTTTACCTACCAAATCAGCGCCAATATCCGCTGCCTTGGTATAAATACCACCACCCACCCGAGCAAACAAAGCGACCAGCGAGGCACCAAAGCCAAAGCCGTAAATAATTTCCGGGCTGCCAAAAATCAAATACAACAATGAGATGCCCAACAGGCCCAAGCCGACCACCACCAACCCCATTACCGAACCGGAGGCAAAAGCCACTCTCAAACCGGGAATCAGCTGGTGACGGCAGGCCTCTGCTGTCCGGACATTGGCGCTGGTCGCAATTGTCATCCCGACAAATCCGGCAGCAGCGGAAAAAATTGCTCCGACTAAAAAAGCGATGCCAGTTTTCCAAGATAAGCTCGGCATAATAAAAATAACCAAAGTGACTAGAACCGTAAAAACAGCCAAAATCTTATATTCCCGGATTAAAAAAGTTTTCGCCCCTGAACGGATGTAACCAGAAATAATTTCCGCTCGGGGCTCTTCCACCTTCTCCTGGTTGAGCCGATAAGCCAAAACCCCGGCCCCGCCCAAAGCAACCAGAGAACAGAGGAGACAAAACCAAATTAATAACATAGTCTTAGGCAGTTATTAATAAAATTGCTATTAATAACAATTTTAATAAAAAAACCACAAAAAGACAATCCACGGCTAATAGGTTGTCGGCTATAAACCACCCCAAAAACTAAAGGTAATAATCAAATTAAAAATTATTCCCAATAAAAAACGGGCGGCTTTAGGCCGCCCGGACAAATAAAAATTTATTCTGCTTTTTTCTTGGCTTTCTTAGCAGTTTTCTTTATTGTTGCTTTTTTCGGTTTTTCAATCAGCTCTTCATTATCAGCCGCGTCACCCGCCAATTTAACTTCTTCGTCTGCTACTGGTGATTCTGCTTCGCCCGCTTCAACCGCTGACTCGGCTAATTGATCAGTCTCAACCGATTCATCGGCGTTTTGACTGTTAACCGAAATAATATCCAGCTTCCAACCGGTCAAGCGGGAAGCCAAGCGAACATTCTGGCCGCCCCGACCAATCGCCAGGGATAACTGATCATCCTTAACTGTCACTATTGCCAATTTTTCTTCCTCGCTTTCTTTTAGCGCCACCGAGACCACCTTAGCCGGCGATAAAGCGTTAGTAATAAATTGAATTGGATTTTCGTCCCAAAGAATAATATCAATTTTTTCTCCGTTTAATTCGCTAATAATCGTCTGAATCCGACTGCCGCGCTGACCAACACAAGAACCGACCGGGTCAATGCTCTCATCATTGCTGGCAATGGCTACCTTAGACCGATTGCCCGGTTCGCGGGCGATGGATTTGATTTCAATGGCGCCAGTGGCAATTTCCGGCACTTCCGACTCAAATATTCGCCGAACAATTTCCTCACTTACTCGAGAAACCAATAATTGAGGACCGCGGGTCGTCTGATCAACTATCTTTAAATAAAATTTCATTCGGTTGCCGATATTGTAACGCTCTCGCTCAATCTGCTCCTCAGGGGGCATCACTGCCACGGCCCGACCCAAATCCACCAACACATTCCGACCTTCACGGCGTTGAATTGTGCCATTAACCACTTGGCCTTCCATAGTTTTGAATTCTTCAAAAATATTCTGCCGTTCCTGCTCGCGCAGTTTCTGAATAATCACCTGTTTGGCCGTCTGGGCAGCCATCCGGCCAAATTCCCCCGGCACTTCCAATTCAGTTTTAATAATATCGCCAATTTGATATTTTTTATCCAATTCTTTGGCGTCTTTAAGTTGGATTTCTGTTTTAGGATTGAATTTTCTAAAGCCTTCCTCAACTTCGTCATCCTCACTGACAAAAGCCTGGACATCTTCTTCAACAAGTCCGGCCTCTTCCCGCTTTGCCTTTTCCGCCAACAACTGTTCTTCATAATCTTCGGGCAAATCCTCCACAACGGTTTTCACATCAAACACCTTGACCAGGCCGGCCTTAATATCAAACTCCGTCACAATGTTTTGAAGCTTATTGCCAAAATCTTTACGAAAAGCGGCGGCCAAAGCTAATTCAATGGTCGTCAACACAGACTCTTCGGATAAATTTTTTTCTTGGCAAATCTGCTGAATTGCCGCCTGAATGGCTGATTGAGACATAACTATTTTTTAATTTGATTATTTAAGAAAAAATGACAGCCCAAAGTGCTGTCATCTCTATAAATAATTATAGCATACCAATATAAAATGTCAAGCTGATTATAATAAAAACAAAAAAATAATTACCAGTCAACACCAACAGGTAATGTGCACATACATATGGCGGTTTTTGAGGAAATATGGCACGATATGCTAATATGTGTACAAGATTACCAAAAGACGCTCTGGAAGAGCGCCTAAGATGGGTGATGCCCATAATCAATAAGGAGATTAAACTCAAA
>JAKQDP010000069.1 GCA_029558735.1 bacterium
CCAAAGTGCCTTGGCCTTTTTCTCGACTTCTAGCTTGTGTTTGCCTTTATCCGTTGCCGGGTGTGGCCGTGCAATAAAATCTTCAAAAGCTGACCATGCCTCGCTGGTTCGTAATAATACCGCGCCAAGGTGCAATAATGCTTGATCGTCGCCATATATTCCGGCGGACTCCCTAAGGCCTTCAAATACCTTGCTCGCAAATAAGTTTTTCATTGGTCTCATACTAATTTCCTCCATATTTACTTATTATTTGACTTACAACTAACAATGCTACTTTGTATCTGTTTAATAACATTTATTTTTAATTCCTTTATGCAAGGGACTCTTTATCCCTTTTTGACTGTTTTTCCGCCTTTGCGCTCACTGTTTTGTCACTGTTTTTTCTGGTAACAATGACCGTAAAATCACAAGTACAGGCTATTATGTTTCCGGTGCTTCGCGCCGGGCAACCTTCTTTATGAACAATGACCGCCTGGTATAAGCCCTTCATGCCCTTTGTGGCGTCGGCCACTTTTTTAATTTTTTGCGCTAAATTCATCTCATTCCTGCCAATCCGTCACCGGTATAAACCTTGATCCATGCACAAGCTTATAATCGATAAACATTCCGCGCGGATTTAAATCAGTCCGCCATGATTTCGCGTCGACTATTTTTAGGCGGTTTCGTTTTTCCTCAGGTAAAAAATCAAGCGTTAAATATAGTCTAGCTTTTTCCATACTGAAGTCACCGCCGCGCCCTAGTGGCTTTCCTGCGCTTTTTTGAAGCGCGATTATGGCAATTCCTTCTTTTAGTTTATTATGTATCTCTTGAATCTGCTTAGCGACCTTCCAAAAATCCTCAGTCACTTCCAGAAAATCAATAATAAATATTTTCTTTTCCGCCGTAACTAAATCTGAGAAGTTCCCGGCTCTGTGGTATGGTTTAAACTTCCAATCGTGCAAGCTAACATCATCAAAAAGTTCTAGGCGTTTTCTGAATTCAATATCTCCCATTTCGGAGTTAAGATAGATAATCTCGTGCCTGTGCTGATTTTCCTTAACTATGTTTAATAGCAAAGCTGTTTTTCCTGTTGACTTAGTGCCAGCAATAACGGCAATATTTCCGGCATACAGCTTTGTAAAGTCATGCACTCCAAGCGGAATATGAAGAGAAAACTCATCGACCGGTGCATCTAGAAAATTAACCGGCTCCGCTTCATTCTCGACCTTCCGATAGCTTCCACGCCTATCACCGTATTTTTCAATGATTCCGGCCTTACAAAGCCGCCCGGCCTCTACAATAACGGCATGAGCTTCTTTTTGTGACCTTTGTGACTCCCTGAGATAATCTGTGACTAAAAAGTGACCAGATGTGACTTCAATCCACGCCCGAAAATCGCCCGCGATGTTTTCACTACGGCAATAATCGCGCTTTATTGCGCTTTGAATTTTTGCTTTTATTTCACTTTTAGGAAAAGGAGGATTTGAGTTTTCTGCAAGTATTTCACCCACTTGCGATGCAAACTCAGGATCACAACCCCCCCTTATCAGGCAGTTAATGGTATGAAATAAATCATTATCTCTTCTACCTTCTTTAAATAAATTTGTGACTTGTGTGACTTGTGTGACTTGTGTGACCTCTTTTTTATCGCTTTGAGAAGCGCACTTCATATATACATTGCTATTAATAAATTTATTTATAATAGCAGGCGGCAAGGCAGGCCGTTCTGTATTGAGGTCAACTATCCACTTATAAGTGCCTTTTTTTGACGGCGGAGCTATCACGTAACCGCCTTCGCCGCGATAATCCACGCCTGGCATAATATTTACCCCGACTGTAAGTTTTTCGCCTTTCGGAAATAAAAAATATAAGTGATAGCCGCGCGGCGTCTTGACAACTGGCATGACAAGGTTTTCAGGTAATAAAGCCTGAACAGCTTGATATGCTTCTTCGGAGTCACAATCCATGACAAACAGATCATAAAGTTCACCGGCGATAATGCCAATGTCCGCGTCCGGGAATCGGCTGAATGAAGTTATAATTTCCTCTTCAGTCGGCCTGCGTGTTTGCCATGCCTTCCATTTAGTAAGCGGCTTCTTGCTGTCCGGTGCTATCGGAATTGGCGCAAGTCCATTCTCGAAATACTTTAAAGCGGCTTCCAAAACATCAGGCTTGCCGGACGTCTCTTTAAGAGAAGGCGCGCGTGTTTTGGTTATTGGAAATTTTCCTATTTGAAACGGTTCAATTTCGAAATTCATGGCTTCTCCCCCCCCCGCTATTCCGGTGTTACGCGGCGTTCTAAAATGAAGGCGTCTAAATCTTCGCGCCTATACCTGACGCTCCGATGTATTTTGACGTAAGCTGGCGGTTTTCCCTTTGATCGCCAGATGTCCAGTGTGATTTTTGCGAGGCCAAGATATTGAGCCGCTTCGCGCGCCGTGAACAGGCTTTCAAAATTTTCTTTCATTTTTTTTCCT
>JAKQDP010000001.1 GCA_029558735.1 bacterium
GCTCTAATCATACCACTAACCCCACCCTTGGAAGCGCAATAATGGACCAAACCGGCAAAGCCGACAACCGAGGCAATGGAAGAAGTATTAATTATCCGACCGCCAGTAGCCATTACTTTGGCCGCTTCTTGCGAACACAAAAAAACACTTTTGAGATTAACATCAATCACCTTGTCCCAATCGGCTTCAGTCATCTGCTCAAAAGCGACAAAAGGAAAGATGCCGGCGTTGTTGACCAAAATATCTAATCGACCGAATTGCTTCATCGTCTGTTTAAATAATTTAACCACCTCTGCTTTATCAGACACATCGCACTTGACTGCCAAAGACTTGGCGCCTAAAACTGACAACTCCTTAGCCACTTTCCGACAATTATTGGCATCAATATCAGAAACAACCACCTGATATTTAGCTTTAGCTAAAGCCAAAGCAATGCCCCGACCAATGCCCTGGCCAGCGCCAGTGACAATCGCCACTTTGTTTTTTAAAGACATAATATAATATTAATTTTAATTTTTAATTTCAAATTTTTAATAATTGAAATATCTCTATTATTTAATCTTCAACTACTCCCCGCTTTGGTTAGCCTGAATCTCGCCCCTTAAATCTTCCAGTTGCTTTTTTAAATCTTCCTGGGTCGGCGCGCTGGCTGAATCAGAATCAATTCTGATGCCGGAACCGCCAGACGAAGAATCAATATCAATACCATCTTCGTCTATATTGGAAGCTGACGCATCATTGACTTCCCTTCTTTCTTCCGGCTCATTGGAAGAATCAAAAATCCCTTCAGTATCAATATAATATGGGTCAATCACTTCTTTGGATTTGTATTCTTCAAGCAAGCTTATCCCTTGAGTGTAATCAATATTGTCGCAAGTAAATTCAAAATCACCGCTGAAATTGACGCCAGGCGCCAATGAAGGCGCCTCGCACCTCTTGCTAAAAGAAAAATAATCGGGAGTGATGAAGGCGCCATTTTCCAAAGGACGGCCGGCCAGACTGAAAGGCGAACAAAAAGTTTTGGCGTCTTCTTTACTGGTCTCTTTTCTCTCATCGGTAAAACCCATCACCGTACCGATCATTTTTACATTAACATAAACCCAGTCTTTGACTTTTCTATCCGGCGCCGGAAAAATCGTTTGGGCATAATAATCAATTCTGACTGGCGCCTCATTTTTTTTGTAATACTCCGTTAAGCTGCCGGTTTCTTTAGTTTCAATAATGCCGCTGCCGGCAGAATTTTCCATTATTCCTTCTCCGCTATATTGATAATCAATGGTCCGGCCTAAAATATACATTTTTTGACTTTCCTTATCAATGACATTGATTTCTTCCGAAATATAATCAATCTCGCCGCTTTCATTCCCCATAACCGCATTGGTATAAGTGCCAGAAATTTTTTCTCGGCCGATACAAAAAGTATAACGTTCCTGATCTTTCAATTCTTCAAAATAAAGCGCCTCCAATTTGGCTTTGGTTTCCTCATCAATTCCCTGGCCGATTTCTTCCTGATTAACTTGACGATTACCTTTATCAGAAAAAGATGAATTATAAACCAGTATCCCCGCGCCAATCGCGCCGACACAAGCAATTCCTCCCAATCCTAACAGTAATTTTTTATCCATATTTTTCGTTTGTTATAGACCGCAAACATTAGTCATTGATTCGCAATTGGCCGACTGCTTAATGCACCTGACTTTTGTCTCTTCCCAGCCAACGCATTGCTCCAAACAGGAAGTCAATCCGTCCTGAAATAACGCTTGACTGGCATTGGGCACCAAAGTCAAACATTGATTGACATAATTGTTGCAAGCAGCTTCGCACTCGCTTGCCGGCTCTTCTAATTCTGGCTCATTAATTTCCGGCAATAATGCGGACACCACTTCCGGAATAGCCGACAACTCCTGACAATTAGCGGCTTGACGAATCGTTTCTTTAGTCGTCTGATCCCAACTGCCACATTGAGATTGGCAATTTTCAGAAGATAAAAAATTCGGACAAACCGTCTCCACTTGCTCGCATAAACCAAGGCAGTCGGAAATATCTTCTTGTTCAATATTGACAATGGCCGCCTTGGGACCGCAACCGGAAATCAAAATTGCCACTAATATTAATAAAAAGAATAACCTGTTCATAAATTTTGTTGTTATTTAAATATTATCATTTATTTTTGTCCAAGTCATTGAGCTAAAAAAACCAAGATCAAGAAAATTGGGACGATATTTCAACTAAATGTCTTCCTCTTGATTGTTTAAATAATTATTAAATTATTAATTTATTTCCAAAAAGGAATTAATTCTTAACTTAAATTATACTACATTGAAGCTCGACAATCAAAAAAGCCGCCGGCAAACATAACGGTTCGCGGGCGGCAGACAAAATCTAGCAAGTGACAAGGCGCTAATCTTCCCAGCCGTGAATCGGGCACGACGGATTTAGCTCGGGATAAAGATTGTGCACCGGACAAGAGTTGCTGATATGATAGATGCCGCTTAGGCTGTCCCAATCATCGGGCGGCGGATTATGGCAATCGCACTCTGTCGGGCAGATGCACTTTCTAGAGCGAAAAAAGTCAAATAGCTTTTTGAGTAAATGCGACACGACAATACCTCCTGCTTTCTTCCTGGCTGGGTGTACCTTAGCACAGCCGGCAAATGGGGTCAACTATTAATTTTACAAAGAATTTATTACTTCCAATACATCTCAAAAATCATTTTCATTGTCCGATTGACTTGCGGACTGCGGACCATAATGGCAGTGAGTTCATCTTCAGCAAAAGATACGAAAGCGACTTTCTGGCGATAAATATAAATACCGACAGAAAACGGATAATGCTCGGCAGGCAAATATTTAACTATCTCTAATTTACGGGGAAATTCGCTGTGGGTGAAATCGCGGGTCACTTCGCCACTCTCGTTTATGTTGACCCGCCGCATTGTGATGCCGACCTTGAGTCTTAGCGGCTTCCACTCGTTGGTCAGATAATTCAAAATGGTTTTGGCAATCATCTGGCGGGGCGCCGCTAAAGCCAAAATTTCACCCGGTTTCTTTATCATATCCTGATAAACCTGCTTGATGCCACTGATGCCGTCATAAATACGAATCGCCGGCTTTTTGGCGCTGGTGTTTTTGAGCGCTTCCAGGTCCGGCATAATCTGGCTTAAAATATTTTCCCGCTGTTTTAAAAACAACAGCAAGTTGTCCGGCTCCTGGGCGGTAAACACTTTGCGCTTGCCTTTCTGGCTGACAGTAAACAGGTTTTGAGCGATTAATTCATCAATAACTTCATAACCAGTAGTACGCTTAAGACCAGAGGTTTTAGTTAACTCTTGGAGCGAAGCTGGGCCTAATTGTAAACCAGCTAAATAAATCTTGGCTTGTTTATCACTAAGTCCAATGTTTTGAAGGTATTGTTCTAATAGCATATTGGCTAAATTTAGTTATTTTTTAAATTATGTAAATTAAATGTCGGTTTTTATGACAATATTTATACTATAATTGTAGCTTTTTCCACCATTCTTGTCAAGAAGCTAAAAATTAATTAAAAAATTAGTAAAAATAAAGAAAAATTTTTAAAATTAAAAACTAAAAAAAGAGCAAAAAAACCTCATTTTTATTGGTTTTTTATAAATCAAATGTCAAAATACTTGACAAATTTTTTTAGCTGTGCTATACTGGTTTTAACAACATAAAAACCAAGCGTCAAAGTCCTCTACCCAAGCCAGGTTGCCAACAAGCTGACTTAGGCAGAGCACCTTGAAAACAAAACCACCTCGCGAAAAATTGGTGGTTTTTTGAAAAAAAGAAAAGAAAGGAGGAACAGATATGTTCCACTGCAAACACGGAGTACCCGAACACCACCACTGCGAAAAATGCCTCCAAGAGGCGAAAGAAAGGAGGGAACCCATCGACCAAAAGTAATGCCGACGGAGGGAGAGCTTAAAACCCTCTCTCTCCACCCCGATCTCCGCTAGAAGCGGGCTGATGAGCTTGGCCGGCTAACCACCGGACAAGCGAAATCGGGAAAGAACCTTACAAAAAAACAAAAACGCCAGGAGAAATGCAATGCCACAATTAGCTACTGATGAAATCCCCCAAAATAGACGCGCCAAGCACCTGCACTGCACCTGCGCCCACTCCGATGATGTTTGCCCGGCCTGCTACGCCAAGAAACGCGCCCAGCTTCAGGAAAAGCTGTGGGAGGCACACCTCAACATAATGAAAATACAAGAGGAAATGAAAGAACTGGAGGAAAAAAACGAATGGCACATTAAAAACCGACCCGGATAAGTCGTAAAACTGTCTCACCCCTCGGAGGGAGAGCTTAAAACCCTCTCTCTCCACCCCGATCTCCGCCTGAGGCGGGCTGATGAGCTTGGCCGGCCAACCACCGGACAAGCGAAATCGGGAAAGAACCTTACAATACAAACCAAGCCACAAGGAGAACCGCCATGCAGGAGACAACAAGAGTGTGCAATCGTTGTAATGGGATAGCAGTTGAAATTGAAGAGCTTAGCAACGGCCAAGTCAAAATGGGGTGTCAAAAATGCGGCAAAACTTTTATAGCCAACATAGGCCGACTGGAACAATGGCATATAAACCTAAACAAGAGGATATCCTACTTTCAAAGAAGAAAAAAATGGGCCAGAGAGTTACTGAAGGATGCCGGCTTAACAAAGCCGGGAGATTCCATTACGGGGATCTTCGAGGAAGACGAATTCCTCATCACTATCGGTCCTCGCAAGGGAGTCCGAATTAGTGAGGAGCATCCTTGGTAACAGATGATTGACAAAACTTTGTGTGAGAGCAGAGTCAATCATACGAGCGGGGTCCCCGTCCGACCGCTCTATAAAAGCAAGGGGAAGCTGGCGAATAAAAGACCGAATAAGCCAGGGTTTCCGGATGTACCATAACATCCGGCCGATCCTCGAGTGTGTACTCGGGCTGATGAAGCCAAAAGGCAGAAATCGGAACTGAACTTTAAAAACCAAAAAAAAAGGAAGCAGATAAATGCAGAAAAAAAACAGCATTGAGAAGATCGTCCTGACCGGTGGCCCCTGTGCCGGCAAATCCACATGCCTCCAAGCCATAAAAGAGCGCTACGATGATGTCCTGGTGGTGCCGGAAGTGGCCACCATCCTCCTCTCTGGCGGCTTCCCTGTCCCCGGCCGCGACTTGCCCTGGTCAGCCGACTGGCAAAGCGCCTTCCAAGCGGCAGTAGCCAAAACTCAGCAGTCCTTGGAGCAAGCCTACGAGCTTGTCGCCCAAAACTGCGGGGCGCGGCTACTGGTCTGCGATCGCGGCCTGCTGGACGGCGCCGCTTACACCCCGGGCGGGGTGGACGAGTTCTGCCGGCTCTACCAAGTGGACCAAACAGAGGCGCAACAAAGATACGCCCGAGTGCTCCACCTGGAATCCCTGGCGACAGCCCGGCCAGAGCTGTACGGCAAAACCGGCAATCAAAACCGGTTTGAACCACTCGATGAAGCCCAGGCGCTCGAAGGCCACACCCAAGCGGCCTGGTCCGACCACCCCGGCTGGACCTTTATCCCCGGAAACGCCGGCATCGAGGCGGTCAAAAGCCAAGTACTCGCCACCATTGACTCGCTGCTCCTATCAGCAGCCGCTTAGCGACAGCTAAGCGTGAGCGGAAACCACCGGCAAAAAGATAAGCCGGCACGAGACCGCGGGAGGTGCTACCAGCCTCCAAAATCCAAGACCTGAGCAAGTCCTAAAACTGCTCACCCGATCTCTGCTCGATCTGCATAGCGGTAGACAGGGGCGGACTGACGAGCTTGGACGAATAATTTCGGGCAAGCGAAATCGGAACTGGAACCTTAAAACAAAAAAAGCCAAACCAAAACGAAGGGGAACCTCATGAAGGAAATCGAAAAGAAATATCTAGTAGAATATGTCAGCGATGAAACACTGTTTTACTGCCATGTGGGAACGAAAACCATCCAACAGGGATACATCTCTGTTGAAGAAAGTGGAAAGGAGATTCGCATAAGAAAGATCCGAACAAAAACTCGAAGCGAAAATGGATGCGATGACAGCACGAGCTACTGCCTGACCGTCAAAAGCGGGCAAGGCCTGGCGCGTGAAGAAACTGAGATGGAAATCAGCCCAGAGCAATTCGAAGTTCTCTGGCCTTTGACACTCCATCGGCGAATCATAAAAGATCGCCTTCTCATCGCACTCAAAGACGGACTAATAGCCGAGGTTGACTTCTACTTTGGAAATCTTGGGGGCCTTTATACGGCCGAGGTAGAATTTCCAGATGTAGAGACAGCCGAAGCTTTCACTCCTCCGGACTGGTTTGGCGCCGATATCACCAAAGATAATCGGTTTAAGAACCAGAATCTGGCCGCCCTAAAAAGCGTCGAGGAGCTCTGGTCCGAGCCTGCCACTTAATGATCGAGTGTGACGGTCAACTTGGCAAGCAGAGCGGAATCCCCGTCAGACCGCTCTAAAAAGCAAGGGGAAGCTGGCGAATAAAAGACCGAATAAGCCAGGGTTTCCGGATGTACCATAACATCCGGCCGATCTCCGCCCGAGGCGGACTGACGAGCTTGGCCGGCTAACCACCAGACAAGCGAAATCGGGACAAAAAATAAAAAACATTATGGACAAAAAAATCTATGTAATCACTCCCAATGTCGATAAGGGATATTTCAACAACAAATTAAATCTCCCCCAAAGCACTGATCTAATCCCCAACCTGTCAGCGCTTTTCTATGCTTCTAAGCTTAAACAAGAAAAGAAAAATGTTCAATTGTTTGATTATTATGAAAATTATTATGATATAATTAAAAATATCAATAAAGAAAATACTGAATGTATTTATCTATTTCTAGGTTATGCAAACTACAATAACGGTCTGAAGCTATACAAGAAATTAAAGCAAAAAGGACTGACCGTTATTCTAAGCGGGGTTTATAATTTCATAGACGGACAAAACTTCTCTGACTATTCATTCTTAAAAGAGAAAGGCCTTGACTACGAAAAACCGATAGTAAACATGGCGGTAACGCTAAACTATAACCTGATTAAATCTCTTGACCGATTATTCCACTATCAAAATCAAAATAAAGAAAAAAGAATGCTAGCCATGGTGAGTCAATACTACGGCTGTCCCAAAAAAGTCAATTGCTTCCACTGCTCTAGCGATAAAATAAAAACTGATCTCAAAATAAAATTAAGCAAAACTCCGCAAGAAACAATC
>JAKQDP010000027.1 GCA_029558735.1 bacterium
CCTCGCCGATAACCCGGGCCTTATGTAAACTTTCGCCCGGCCTTACGGCCGGGCTCAGACGCTCGCCGCGTCGTGCGGCTCGCTTTTACATAAGGCGGGTTTATCGTCGCGCGCCATCCGTGGGCGCTAACGGCGGCGGCTTTCTGCCAGCCGTTCTGTCTAAGTGCGCGGGCGCGCTCGGTTGCACCTCGCACCGCCCGCCCCAAAAGGACCGATTCTGATCCATTAAAATCCATGAAATTCAAAATTAGAAATTTCGAATGCGTATAACGCGTTTTAAGGGGCCTTCGAAACCTTGAACGACCCAAACTACCTTTTAGTTTTTTGCGTTCGTTGTGGCTCCGCTCTCGGCCTCGAAATTTGTTATTTTTTTTGGAAATAGAAAAAAGGTTCTGTCTTGATTAGAATTTTTGTCTTGGACAAACCCGGCCGCCCCGCGGCGAAGGTTCCGCGGGCAGCAGCTGGCTGCTGCCCGCGATTATCTTAACTGCCGGCCGCTCTTCCGGCCGGCGACAAAGTTTCGCCGGCACAGGGCGGCCTGGAGTTAACTAGGAAAATAATTTGCTTGCTTTTTTAAAAAATTTGTTATAAAATCATATCCATATAAAAAATAAAAAATAACCCATGCGACAACATGAGTTATTTATTATTAGGGCTAACACAAAACTATAAAAACCCACCACAGGTTATTTTTTTATAATAGCCTTTGTTTATTCATTTTTAACTTATTTTACATGAATAAACAGAAATTGTCAAGCGAAAAGTGTTGGCCCTCAAAAAAAATTTTGGGGGAAACCAAATTGAGTACTTTAACCATTTCCAGGGTAAATTCCTTTTTTACGGTTCCAAACATCGAAAATCTTTTCGATTTTTCTTATTCAGAGTTTAAAGTTTTTTGTGCCTTACGAAAGCTTACCTATGAAAACAAAAATTTTCTGCTTTTAACCGGAACGGTTAAAGATGGACTCTTAAAACTTCTATCTAAATCTTACTCAACTTTCAAACCGATTCAAAGAATAATCAACCGGCTTAAAAACCATGGGGTTATAAACATAACCCAGGCCGGATTATTCCCGCAAATAACATTCCTCGAAAAACCACCAGTACCAAGTCAGCAACCTGGCAACGCGACCCAGAGCGCTACCGTAGCTCCACCAATATATATATCTAAAGAGGCATCTAAAGAAGATAAAGATGTTAATAACAGTACTGAAAATTTAACTAAAAATTCATTCATTCTATATGATCAAGACAGACCGACTTCAAACGAACGAATGAACGAATCAACTATTGTTAAAACAATCAAACCTGTTTTAGATAAAAAATATATTAAGGCCATGGAGCAACTTCCGGAGTTTAAAAAATATAGCCAGTACGAACAAGCAACCATACACCGGTTTATACATAAGGCTAAAGCCAAAGGCATCGATCCCATTATTATCGATGACTACTGCCGCTCCATAATATTTAACAAAACACCAGCCAATATGAAAAACGCCAAATACCGCCCCATTTTGAATATAAAGAATTATTCCCATTCTGCGTTATTTGGCCAAATGAGCATTTATCATAAACTTGACAATCCCGGCTTTCCTTTTGACATCAGAACCCAGGATGAGATCAACCACGAGCAAAGGCAACGTGAAGTTGAAGAGCAGAAAACATTAACGCAGCAGACCTTGAAGGGGATCGAGAATGCCCAGGAAATTTTCTTAAGCAAAATCAAGTATTTACAGGATCTGCTTAAAGAAAATTTCGATGCGCTGCTGGTCAAAGCCAAGCAGACAGTGGCCATGCTGAAAAACTATAACCCGTTATTTGTTCCGGAAGTCGAAGCGGTCGAAGAACTATATAATAATTGCAGCATTTATGCCGGCGCTGCCGAAGCAGTTTAAAGTCAAAACAAAAAAGGCCGATAATTAATGAAGCCGGTCATATAATTGCCATAACAAAAGTATAACTTCTGTTTAAAGCCCGCAGCAAATATTAAACAAAAGTAATACTAAAGTTTAAAACCGAATCCAACGGAAGTATAACTTTAGTTGGAAAAGCAAAATCAGAAATTCTTAAAATTATTTTGGAGTTGAACTTATGAAAACAACCAACAAAAGTATAACTTCTGTTAAAAAGCCCGGAAGCAAAGTTTTAAACAAAAGTACAACTTTAGTTAAAGAAGGAAAGACGGCAGTTAACAAAAGTAATACTAAAGTTGGAAAGATTAAATCCAACAAAAGTACAACTTTAGTTGGAAAAGCCAAAAAACAAGGATCCGATAAAAAACCAACTAAAGTTTTAAAAGAAGCCGATCCGGTATTAAACAAAAGTAATACTAAAGTTGGAGCTCAGGAAAATAAAGGGTTAAACGAAAGTGTAACTTTTGTTGAGAGCAAAGAACTCCAACTTTTTAAAAATCCGAATAACTTCAAAGCCTTTGAAGAAATATTAAACATGAAAAGCAAAATGGCCGAAGTTATTGACTGGTATGAGAAAAAACAAAAAAACGTAATAGAAATACCGGAATTAAAGATAAATGCCCGGGCGCTGCACGGCAATCTAATATTAAAAACCTACAAGTTATATGAAAGCGCTATAAAAAAAATAACGGACTTTATTGAAAAGCATCCTCAATTCAAACAACAGGATATTATAAGCCAGGCTTTAATAGAATTTGCCGAAAAATATCATTAAACCTGAGTTTTTTTGAAAACATGAGATTGCAGGCCATTTTCAACCCTCGTTCGGCAGCCGGCCGCGGGCGTGAAAAGGCTTGTAAAACCTGAAATATATTTCGGGGCTGATATAGAAGAGCCGAAAATATTTTTCGAATATTCCGTGAATCGGTGTCAAAGTTGAGTTTTATGTTTTTGAAGAGACCCGATAACAGCATTTATGTAAACCTAATGATTTTTAAGATATTTTATGGTATAATGAGGGTATATGCGAAAAATTTACATTGAATCCACAATTCCGAGTTATTATACGGCCAAGCCAAGTAAGATACCTAAAACACACGAAAGGCAAATATTAACGAAAAAATTCTGGAGCTATGCCACCGATTTTTTTGATCTATATATATCGACAATGGTTCTGATAGAGATAAAAAGAGGGGATCCAGAAGTAGCCGAGGCAAGACGGCTTGCGATCCTTCCTTTCAAACTCATCCAGGTGTCTGAAAATGATAATGAACTTGCTGAAGTATATGTTCGCATGTTGAAGCTTCCACAAGATGCCCGTGCCGACGCGGTACACATTGCGGCGGCCTGCCTTCACAAAATGGATTATCTGATCACGTGGAACTGTAACCATATAGCGAACGGGCAAAATTTAAGAAAAATTCAGGATTACAACCTGAAACACAAGATTCATATACCCGTTTTAACAACACCCGAATTATTTATGGGGGAGGACAAATAATTATGAAAGATGCGATAGTAAAAGAAATCCGCAAGGCAAGAGCCGAGATATTAAAAGAATGCAAATATGACATACGATCTTTTACCGAGCTGGCAAATTCCGAAGCGGAACAGTTCAAAAAAGATCAATCCGAATTCTTAGCTAAAAGCCATAAGAAATTGCATCCCAAAAAAGCCGCTTAGTTAAAGGGGTTATTATGTCTTCCGAAGTTATGACCATAAAAGAACTGGCCAAATATCTCGACATAACCGAAGCCACGATCTATAAAAAAGTATCGAACAACGAAATACCATACACGAAGCTTGGAACGCTGCTGCGCTTTCCAAAATGGGCCATAGACCGCTGGATATCGGAAAACACGGTCGAGCCGCCCGACGCGCTTTTTGATGAATTTGCGAAACTTCAATCGCGCTATCACTTCAAAAAATGGCTCGAATCAAAGGGCGTGGACACTTCCGCCATCAATGACCAGCAATTATTGGAGCTCGTAAAGAAGGCCATAGCGGACCTTTCAACAGCGGAGCGGCCCCGATGAATCCTGAATCCGGTTACAATTCCCGCCTGATAACTTATGCCAGGAGCCTGGCCGGCCTCGATTCCGAAGAGATCCTGAAAAAGCTCGGTATAAAGCATTATAAAAAGCCGATCCTGAAGATGCCGAACGCCGAGCTGATAAAAGAATTCGGCAAAAGCGCCAAGAACATAAACAAATCGCTTTTTATCAAAAACGTTATCTGGCAAACATACGAATATATAAAAGCGGGCGAAAAGCCTTTTGACATAGGCAATCTTCGTTCGTTCTGGTATTATATAAAAGACACGATGGACCGCGTAGGGGCCAACAAGAAGGGTGACGCCTACAACATTGTTTCAAATATGTTCGTCCTGATGGTCAAATCAGGCCTTTTCAAATACCGCGACTTCGGTTTCGACGACGACGACAAGGGCAACCGCTGGATCGGCGGCAAGTATGCGCACGTCATACTATTCGCCGAAAAAACTTCTTACACCGATCTTCTGCAGGAAGTCAACCGTAATTTCGATATTACGACAATAGCAGTTGGCGGCCAGTCTTCATATCTTAGCGTAGAATATTTCGTTAAAGAACTTTCCGATGCCGGCATTGACCTGGCGAAAGAGTTTATAATTTTTTCGATAGTCGACTTCGATCCTGCCGGCGACATTATAGCGACCAATTTTACGGATAACCTCGATGATAACGGCATAAAGCATATTAAAACTTTTGCCGGCCAATTCTATAAAAATTTCAAGCGACGTGATCTTGTGATTCCGGCGAACATGGATCCGGAGCAGCGCAAGCGTATTTACCGGCTGCCGCTCTCGGTCCGCAAGTCCGGCCAGGCGGCGAAGTGGGCCGCGCGCACCGGCGGCGTTAACGGCAAGAAAAGCATTGAGCACGGCATCGAAACCATAGTTATGTCAAAAGCGCAGATCCTCGAATTATTCGAAACCGAGCTTGCAAAGACCGTAACGATCGACCTCGAGGTGATCGCAAAATACCGAGAGATGAAGAATCTGAAAAACCATATGCAGGCCTGGGCGGTTAAAAAATTACAGTTAGAGGGTTAATATGGCTTATAGCAGATGGACGAACAGCGTCTGGTACACATTTGGAACATCTAAAGACGGCTGCGGACGACCCCAAAAGCGTTCGGACTGGTACTTCAAGATATTTTGCGACAGCCTCGAAACAATAGGCGGTTTCAGTTATGACGAGTTGAAAAACGATATCGACAAATGTATTCAGGCCGTTAAAAACGACGTTAATCCAAACATTAAGCCGTCTATCACCGAAAAAGAGATAGCGGAATTAAAAACATATATGCTTGAATTTGTTGAAGAAATAGAAAAAGATGAGGACGCATGAAAATTCTAAAAATAAGCACGCTTGAAAAGGGGTGGGCAAATCGCGATGATTTGTTGCTGCACGCCAGCTTTCAAATTCTCGTTGACTTTGTCGAAAGAGAGCGGCCCTTTGAAATTGTCGACTGGAAAGAAGATCAGAGGCACCGTGACGCTGCGAAAGAAATTCGATATCTATACCGCTGGTGGGTAAAAATAAGGCTTCAGCGCCATGATCCGCTAGACGACTTAAAAGAGGGAGAAAGGCCTTCGATGGAAGAGCAATTAAAGCCAATATACGAGAGCGATGGAAAAACCGTTAGCCATTATGAATTAACAAGGCAACCCGAAAAATACCCCAAGTATCACGCCGCTCTCGAAAAATTCTGGAATTTAAAGAAAAAGTGGCAAGACGAAGACCAGGCCAATTTAATCAGGCTCATTAAAATCCGGCAATTTTTATGGACCTGACCTTAAGTAAAAAGCTCGATAACCAGATGTTTCGAATCTAGAATGCGGATATCCAGCGATTTACCTATATCGTAACCGAGTTCCTTTAATTTCGCCGGCAGCGTTATTCCCATTGAATTACCGACCCTGCTGATTTTTTTATTCTCTTTAGCGAGTTCATCCTGAATTTGCTTCATTTTATGAAAAATCTTCGATTGTTCGATAGTAAAAACAATCTCACGGCAAGAACCACAAACCATAACATTACATTTAATTCCCTGTATTTCCTGTATTTTTTCTTCAAAACTTCCGCCGCAGCCACATTTCATAACCTTCCTTTTTGCACCCATAACGTCACCACCTTTGCGTATCCTTCGTTTAAAGTTACGATCAAAACTATCGTTTCTTTGTTTTTACCGTCATACCGACTTAAAGCCAATTTGTTTGGTTGTTCACACTTTTCGAGATACAGTTTTCCGCCCTTGTAAGCCTTTACAATATCATCCTCATCAATGTTATAAAGAGGCATTTTATCCGTTACGCAGTGAAGGCTTAAAACTATATTATCAACAAAATTAAGCCTTTTAGTATATAATTTTTCGAACGAAGCCATCGTCATGCACCAACCTTTGTTATAACTACAATTATAACATGAGTAATTACTTAAAGTCAAGAAAGAACTGGCACGAACAACTGGTTCCTTTGAAATTTAACTGAATCAGCTTTCCTCTCTTTCCGCCGCAGTCCAAGGAAACATATACCACGCATATAAGAAACCGCAAACCCTTATTAAACAGTAAAAGTGATCAGTC
>JAKQDP010000042.1 GCA_029558735.1 bacterium
TGAAAGACACGATAGGAAAAATCGTTGTGGATATCAGGGGGGGCGCGACCCTTTCCGAAGCGCTGCAGAAGTTTCCCCGCATATTTTCCCCCCTGTATTGCGCGATGATCAGAGCGGGAGAACTGAGCGGTAATCTGCCCAACGTTTTAGATAGATTAATTTACATTATTGAGCATGAGCATAAAGTTAAATCGGATATAAAATCAGCTCTCAGATACCCGATGATAGTTGTTATTGCTTTGAGTTTTGCTTTTGTTATTCTTCTTACTTTTGTTGTACCGAAATTTGTCGCACTGTTCAGTAAATCAGGGCTAACTTTGCCGCTGCCTACCCAAATTGCCGTACTACTGCACGCTTTTTTGGTTAATTACTGGTATTTGATTCTTGGTTTTCTAGTCATAATTATTTTCGCGCTCGCCGTTTATTTTAAAACGCCGCAGGGAAAATTTGTGCGCGATTCGATTTTCTTGGAAATTCCGATTATAGGTAAAGTTTTTAAAAAAGCGGCGTTGTCTCGATTTGCCAGTATTTTTGCCATATTGCAGACAAGCGGTGTTCCCGTCATGCAATCTCTTTCCATTTTATCTGAAACAATCGGTAACGAAGCGATAGCGCGCGCTTTTGAGAATCTGCGGGAACGCATTGAAGAAGGGGCGGGTATATCCGCGCCTCTTAAATCATCAAAATATTTTACTCCGATGGTTGTGGATATGATTGCCATCGGTGAAGAATCCGGTAACCTTGATGAAATGCTGCGCGAGATTTCAAAGCATTATGACGACGAAGTTGAATACGCGGTTAAAGGAATGTCTGACGCCATTGGCCCGATATTAATTGTGGGTTTAGCCGCTGTTGTCGGTTTCTTTGCTTTGGCGATTTTTATGCCTATGTGGGATTTAACAAAGTTAGCCACAAGATAAAAAAATGAAACAGAAACAATATTATATAAATTTATATATCTTGATTCCGCTTATTTTTACGGGATTATCGATTATTGGTATTATTCTTACATGTCAGTTGTCTAATTATGTTCCCAGGCACGGCAACGTATCTTTTTTAGGTTTACCTGGTTTAATCGCAGTTATCGGAGTTTTAACTTTCCTGGTAAGCTTATTAATTGTCCGCAATATTTTGAAACCAATGATGCGGTTCATTGAAAAAACAAAAAATACACCTCTTTTTAGAGACAAAGTCGCGGAAAATAAAAAACATGTAATGGACGATGTGAAAGAAATTGAAAAAGTATTCGACAATGTAGCTAATATACTAACACTGGTTGAAGCGCGAGAATTGTTCCCGAATGTTATAGGTTCAAGTCCGGCAATGCGCAATATTTTCAAGCAGATAACAAAAGTCGCGCCTACTGATTCCACCGTGCTCATTTACGGAGAAAGCGGCACAGGCAAGGAACTTATCGCGCAAAGCATATATGAGCAAAGCGCAAGAGTGGGCAAGCCGTTTATTAAAATAAATTGTGTGGCTATACCGGAAGGCCTGCTGGAAAGCGAATTGTTTGGCCATGAAAAAGGTTCATTTACCGGCGCGGTCGCTCAGAAGAAGGGAAAGTTTGAGCTGGCTGACGGCGGAACAATATTTTTAGATGAAATAGGCGATATGCCGATGGCTACACAGGCAAAACTCTTACGCGTGCTGCAGGAAAAAGAATTTGAAAGAGTCGGCGGCAATGTCTCTATCCGTGTGGATGTCCGGTTTATCGCGGCAACAAATAAAGATTTGCCAAAGTTGATTAAAAAAGGAAAGTTTCGTGAAGATTTATATTTCCGAATAAATGTATTTTCCATCGTCCTGCCGCCGCTTCGAGACAGAAGAGAAGATATTCCTCTTCTGGCAAGTTTCTTTCTTAGCAAGCAGGAAAAAAATGTTACCTTGTCGTCGGAAGCTTTACAGCTGTTAATTGGATATGCCTGGCCGGGAAATATCCGCGAATTAAAAAATGTTATTGAACAAGCATCAGTTCTGGCAGAAAAAGATATAATTGAACCTAATCATTTACCGGGTGCCCTAACAGGGCAGACACCTAAGATCGATATTTTTTCCAATGGTAATGATATTAATCTGGATGAGAAATTGGCTATAATGGAAAAAGAAATGATCATTCACGCTTTAAAAAAATCTGGGGGTATCCAGGTAAAAGCGGC
>JAKQDP010000043.1 GCA_029558735.1 bacterium
CAAAATAAAGAAAAAAGAATGCTAGCCATGGTGAGTCAATACTACGGCTGTCCCAAAAAAGTCAATTGCTTCCACTGCTCTAGCGATAAAATAAAAACTGATCTCAAAATAAAATTAAGCAAAACTCCGCAAGAAACAATCAAGGATATTATAAAAATTCAAAAAAAATATCAGCTAGAAAAAGTGGTACTCGGTGATTTGATGATAACTGATAAACGCCTTGAAGCGCTGGCTAGAAGCACGGGTAAAAACAAACTACCCGAATTAAGAATCTCTACCGCAGCCAACTACATCACCACTCAATCAATAAAAAGCCTCAAAAAAATAAACTGCCGAGAAGTATTTTTGGGAATCGAAAGCTATAATGAGAACTTAATCAGGGTACTTGATAAAACATTCACCGTAAAAGATATAGACCGGGCGATGCGGTTACTCTATAAAAATAAAATAACCGCCCACATCTCTTTAGTCTTGGGAATACCGGGCGAGACAAAAGAAACTATAGAAAAAACAGTCAATTTTATAAAATATTGGAAAAACAAAAGAATCAACGGACAACAATTTTGTAAGCTACAAATATCAATACTGACCCCTGTCCCCGGATCAGCCTTGTATGAGGTATTCAAATCACGCTATGGCACAAAAAATACTCAACAGCTTATCACCGGAAAGGATTGGATAAAAAATCTGCAAAAAGAGTATCTAAAAATATTTCTTGATAAAGAAGTGGCTAAAACCGTTAAGCAATATCATATTAAACTATCAAAAATCAGTGAAACAAAATATGTCTAAAACAATAAAAAAAGAAAATTACTTCCCGGCTATCCTTAAAAAACAGGCAAAAAAAATAAAGCCCCAGTTAATCATTCCCTACGAATATCTATTCTCTAATCCCAAGGGAGTTGCTGCTTTCAATAGACTGACAGAAAGCAAATCCTATTGGTTGAGTTCTGATAGCGCTTTAATTATCAAGCAAAATAAGAATTACTTGGCCAATCTATTGAAAGATTACACCATTGTTGAATTTGGCGGTTTCGATGGATCATCGCTTAATGACGTATTCAAAAGCGGTCAGCGATTTAGATATATTAATATTGACATCGGCAAAGGAATACTATCAATGATGAAAAATAATTTTAGCAAACTGAGCAATGTTAAATATTCTCTTATAAAAAAGAGTTTTGCTGATATTAGCTTTATTAAAAAAATAAAATCCACCAGACCAAAAGCGTTATTATTTTTGGGCAACACCTTCGGTAATTTTTATCCAAAGGAAGGAGATCAGTGGCTCAAAAAAACATACCAATTGATGGATCCAGGAGATTTATTGATTATAGACTTTGATCGCCGAGTCTCGTCCGACAAACACTTAAAATGTTATAGCGTCAAAGAGTGCGCTCTTATGCTTATTCTGGCATTTGAGGATTACGGCATGCCAGTTGAAAACCTACACAGTACATTTGTCATGGATAAAGATGGAATTCATGGCGGAGTAACAGTGTTAAAAGATTTTACGCTTGATCATAAAAAATTCAAATCCGGAGATTTTATCGAAGTAATGATTTCTCTAAAGAGCTCGCCCGTTGATATGACAAAAAGAATGTCGCGAGCTGGATTTAAAACAATAAAACAGCTACAGTCAGACAAAAAACACATGATCCAGCTTATTGCAAAAAAATAATAAACATAAAATACCGGACAATGGAAGAGCAAGAGATAATTGGAAAAAATATTTTACTCATCATTCCCCACCCAGATGATGAGACTTTTATTGCTGGGGGAACGATCTACAAAAACCAGAGACTCGGTGGAAAAACTAGCATAGTCTGCGCCTCACTGGGAGAAAGGGGAACCCTATATCTACCCCACAAGATGACAAAAAAAGAATTGATGAATGCAAGAAAAAAAGAAATAGAGATGGTGGCAAAATATTTGAAAGTAAACAACTTATTTACTTTCAAATTTCCGGACGGCGAATTAAACCTATACAAAAAAGAAATCTTTAATAGAGCCTTAAAAATTGCTGACAAACTAAATCCTGACTTGATAATTAGCTTTGATAAATTTGGATTATCCGGCCATCGCGATCACATTGCCATATCAAAAATATCAAAAAAAATCTGCAGAAAGCTCAAAATCAGCTTCTACACAGCTACCATATCTCCCAAAATATCTCCGGGGTTTGAAGAAGCAGTCAAAAACAGAAAAAGAGGAAATCATTATAAGAAAAAAATAAAATATTCTAAACCGGATGTTAAAATAAAAATTAATTCCAAGATAAAATTAAAAGCTTTTTCTTTTTATAAGACCCAGGGAGCCGATAAAAATCCTTTCAGGGGAATGCCGGAATTATTTAAAAGGGAAATACTCAAAGCTGAATATTTTACTAGAAGAATATAAAAAATCAATCCCGAATATTCAGGATTGATTTTTTATCTATAGAAAATTTTGTATTATTCGACGACATTCGCAATTAAATATTTTACATCATGCCCATGCCGCCGCCCATGCCCATACCCGGGTTCATACCATGGTCATGGCCTTCCTTCTCCGGCAGGTCGGTGACTGCCGCCTCTGTGGTTAGGAGCATGGCCGCGACTGAAGCCGCATTTTGCAAGGCGCTTCTAGTCACCTTGGTCGGGTCGATAATGCCTTTTTCCACCAAATCCTCGTAATCATGAGTCAAAGCATTGTAACCGATATTGCCATCGCGCTTTTTGACTTCTTCTACCACTACATCACCTTTCTGTCCGGAGTTCTCGGCGATTTGCCGCAGGGGCTCTTCAATGGCTTGCATCAAGATATTAACGCCGATTTTCTCATCACCGGAAACTTCCACATTATTGAGCGCTTTGGCCGCGCGCACCAAAGCCACGCCACCGCCGGGCACAATACCTTCTTCAATAGCCGCTTTGGTAGCTGCCAAAGCATCTTCAATGCGTAATTTTTTCTCTTTCATTTCAGTCTCGGTGGCCGCGCCCACTTTGACAACTGCCACGCCGCCGGCCAATTTAGCCAACCGCTCTCTTAATTTTTCTTTGTCAAAATCAGAATCAGAAGCTTCAATTTGTTTTCTAATAAAACTTATGCGTTGTTCCAAGGCGTCTTTATCACCCTTGCCGCCGACAATAGTGGTATTTTCCTTGGTGGCAATCACTTTGGAAGCATAGCCCAAAGCGCCAATATCCACATTTTCCAATTTTAGGCCGACTTCTTCGGTAATCACCTTGCCGCCGGTCAAGACCGCAATATCAGTCAGCATTTCCTTGCGCCGGTCGCCAAAACCCGGGGCCTTGATAGCCAATACATTAAAAGTGCCGCGCAATTTGTTGACCACGAATGTCGCCAAAGCTTCACCCTCCACATCATCAGCAATAATCACTAAATCTTTTCTGCCACTTTGAGCCAATTTTTCCAAAAGCGGCAAAATCTCTTGCAAGCTGGAAATCTTCTTATCAGTAATAAGAATAGCGGGCTCATCATACTCGGCTTCCATCCGCTCGGTATTGGTAATCATATATGGTGAAACATAACCCTTATCAAACTGCATCCCCTTGACAATCTCTTTCTCAATACCAAAGCTCTGACCCTCTTCAACGGTGATCACCCCCTCATTACCCACTTCCTCCAAGGCTTCAGCAATAATCTTACCGACTTCACTGTCATTGGCGGAAATAGAAGCGACTTGCTGTTTCTCTTCTTTGGTGGAAATCTCTTTGGAATTATTCTTTAGCTCGGTCACTAACGCCCTGACTCCTTTGTCGATGCCCTGACGAATAACAATCGGATTAGCGCCGGCGGCCACATTTTTTAGTCCCTCACTGACAATCGCTTGAGCCAATACCGTCGCCGTGGTCGTGCCATCACCAGCCACATCATTGGTCTTGGACGCCACTTCCTTAATCAGTTCCGCGCCCATATTCTCAAATTTATCTGCCAATTCAATCTCTTTAGCAATAGTGACGCCATCGTTGACAATCTGCGGCGCGCCATAACCTTTGTCCAAAACCACATTGCGGCCCTTGGGACCTAAAGTGACTTTGACCGCATTGGCCAATTGGTCAACACCGGATTTTAATTTTTTTCTTGCTTCCTCCTGAAATAGAATTTGCTTAGCCATAGATTTAAATTTTTAATTTTAAATTAGAGTTCAAATAAAAAAATTTTGAAAGTTGAAATTTTAAATTTGTAATTTATTCTTTTATTCAATAATAGCCAAAATCTCATCATGACTCAGTATCTTATACTCGTCATCACCGACTTTTATCTCCTCGCCGGCATATTTGCCAAACAACACTTTCTGACCGGCTACCAATCCCAGCTGGGAAACTTTTTCCCCGGCGCCGACAGCGACCAATTCGCCTTCGGCTTTCTTTTCTTTATCAATTGTGTCAGGCAAAACAATCCCTGATTTGGTCACTTCTTCTTCAGCTACCGGTTTGACCAGAACCCGGTCGCCAATTGGTTTAATGCTCATATTAGTCTGTTATTTATTAATTATTTAGATAGATTAGCACTCAAGACAAATGAGTGCTAACGGTTACTAAACTATTTTATAAAAAAACGCCTAAATTGTCAAGACATTTTAAAAATATTAAAAAATGGCTAATTTTAAATATTATCATCCTCTATTAACACCAATGCCATAATCAGCCAAAACACCATTAATCCCACATAACTGGTCCAGAGATAATGATCAAAAACAGACAGCGCCAATAGGAGAATCAGCCAAAATAATGGCCAAGATTTTTGCTGTTGGCGACTAATTTGCCCAATAGACAAACCAATAAAAACTAAGGCCAATAATAATCCAATTAAACCCAATTCGGCAAAAATCAACCAATACAGATTATGCACCGGCTGGCAGTCAAAAGCCGACCGCAAGGGATATTGGCGACAAGCAGCAACAGTATAATTGCCCAAGCCGACGCCCAACAGCCAATTGTTTTGACTAATATTTTTCGCCTCTGACATTAAGCTGATACGCTCTTGGGCTGATTTTATTTCCAAGCGCTCGCTAAATGAAGCGCGCTCAATAACCAATGGCTGATAAATAATAAACAGCCAGGCAAAAATAATTATGCCGTATAGGGCCGGCTTGAACTTGTCTAATGTTTGG
>JAKQDP010000075.1 GCA_029558735.1 bacterium
GGCGGCTTAAAATGGCTGACCTCGCGAGGCAATAGCGCGGTTATTAGTAATGCTAAAGAAAAAATATTTTCCGCGCTGATTGGTCTGGTCTTAGTATTTTTGTCTTATACGATTTTATATTTGGTTAATCCGAATTTAGTAGTAATAAAAACTCCCAATATAGGCCAAAGCATGGCAATTAAAGATATTGAATATAAAATCAGAGATATAGCAACCAACACTAGAGGAGATAATGAAGATTTCCTTGAAGGCGTTGCAAGAGATACAACAAATGAAAACCTCTTAGAAATAATAGAAAAATATCCAAAATTTACTTGGCTATGGGTAATAATGGGCGCTTCGGCAAATACAGGTGATATACTGGGTGATGCTGTAAGCCAGTTATCTATAAGCAATAGTGATGGTGAAACAATTCAACAAATGTTAGAAGAAAGAGGTATAGTAACATTTAATGAAAGGTCAGATATAAATCCAACTGCCATATCTGGAGTTGCCAGAATTGGTAATATTGCTCAAGATTCTTATGGTAGTACAATAGTTTATGGCGATTACACTGATGCAAATACGTTTGTATTTTATGGTCCCGGTAGTAACTCAAGTAACGAATTAATTGATAATTTTGCTGAATCAACAATTTTAAGTAATTTAACTGGTTATACCACAGAAACGGTGGAAGAAAAACCAATATTAGGTCGTAATTATGATGTCACTTATTTTAATGATGGTACATTTACTTACACTGGAAACGACGGGACTCTATATCAATACCCAGTGACCGTCATTAGAAATAGAGCTAATGAGGGAGAATGGACAATAATATTCAAGGGCAAACCAACAATTTCAAATTAAATATGTCTAAAAATAATCTAATCTACTCCTGCTCCGCATGCGGCGCCCAATACTCCAAATGGCAGGGGCGCTGTTTAGAATGCGGCAAGTGGGGCACCATCAATCAAGAAATCGCCAACTCCAATAAGGATAAAAACAATCTCCCGCCCGACCAACCGATAAAATTGGACCAGTTGCCCAATCAGGGACAAGCACGCCTAACGACCGGCCTAGCAGAATTCGACCGTGTCTTAGGCGGTGGCATTGTCGCCGGCTCGCTGATTCTCTTTGGTGGCGACCCGGGTATCGGCAAATCCACTCTCGCCCTGCAAATCGCCGGCCAAATTCCCAATACTCTTTATGCCTCGGGCGAGGAATCGGGCCAACAAGTCAAGCTCCGCGCCCAGCGCCTCAATATCAACCTGGCCAATTTCCAATTTTTGGGCCAGAACAATATTGAAAAAATCATTGCCACTGCCAAAGCAATCAAGCCGCCGCTCTTAATCGTCGATTCTATCCAGACCGCCAACACTCTGGAAACGGGCTTATCTTTCGGCAGCGCCAATCAAATCACTGCGGTCACTGTCAAACTGTTGGAACTGGCCAAAACCGCCAACATCCCGATTATTATCATCGGCCATGTGACCAAAGAGGGCTATGTCGCCGGCCCCAAAACCTTGGAACATCTGGTAGACACGGTTCTTTACTTGGAAAATGACAATAAAAACCATTTCAAAATATTAAGAAGCGTCAAAAACCGCTTTGGCTCCATCGGCGAAGTCGGCGTATTTGAAATGGCCGATAGCGGCCTTAAAGAAATTGCCAATCCCAGCCAAATATTTCTGGGCGATTATGGCAAAACAAAACATCCGGGTGTGATGACCGCCATGGTCTTTGAAGGCAGCCGGCCGTTTGTGGTGGAAGTCCAAGCGCTAACCAGCAAAACTACATTCGGCTATCCTCAGCGCAAAGCCGCCGGCATTGACTTGAACCGTCTGCAGATGCTCACTGCGGTGATTGGCAAAAAAACCAAACTCAATCTGGTCAATCAAGACATTTATCTTAATCTGGCTGGCGGTTTTAAAACCAAAAATACCGCCACTGACTTGGCGATTTGCCTGGCGATTGCCTCTTCATTTCTGGATAGTCCGCTTGCCAATGATGCGGTGGCTATCGGCGAAGTGGGACTGTCCGGCGAATTGCGGCCGGTCACTAATATCAGCCAAATGATCCAAGAAGCGCAAAAACTAAATTTTAAAAAAATTATTGTCCCGCTCCAAAGCGGCGCTAAAAATAAAAAAAATCTCATAGAAATTGATACTTTAACTGACGGGTTAAAAATAATTTTCAAAAAATAAATATTAATTAATACATTCTTAAGCCCCCTACTAACCCCCTCCTAACCTCCCCCTTCGTAAGGGGGAGGAATTAATTATTATCCCCCTTCGTAAGAGGGAGGAGAAATATTTTTAAATTACCAGTTTATAAATTAGTAGAGACGGGGCAGGTCCCGTCTCTAAAAAAACAGAAGATAAAAAAGCCCGTTTCCCTCGCTGGAGAAACGGGCAGTTGCTAATTGGGACAGATTGTCCCAAACTCATCCCCCACTAGTGGCGGTTTTATTACCGAAACCGGCGGTCGAATCGATTCGCCTCTAACAATTACATAAATCGCTTTTTCCGCCTCTTGTTCGGTAATGTGGCCTCCTTTACAGTGTTTGAGAATCGTCTCAATCTGACTAAGGCGACCATCCCCCAATGGAAATATCATCGGCATGGTAGCCTCCTCTCTTGCGTTGCAATCAGCGCAATCATAATTAATATAAATTAATTCCAAATTTTTGTCAAGAGTCTGATCTAAAAAATTTAAAAAAGGGTCCGATTGTAAAAATCAAACCCTTTCAGACTGCTGGCCTCAGTAATAAATCGGTTTTTTTCTAACGAGGCGAATAGGCCGCCATTTAGGACTGTGGGCAACAAAAGCCCACTGGGCAGCTTCTGTTTCTCTCTTCTTTTGGCAGACGGAACACGTCTCCACCACCAGATTCAGACTGGTGAGCGCCTTGACTCGCTCAAGGTCAATAGGCTCTCCACAGTCCACACAAATAAATTGCTCTTCCTTCCTAGGCATCCGTATTCTCCCCTTTTTTGACACTCTTGCCAATTTATGATGAGTTTATTGTCTAAATTTTATCGCCCCCCTTCTTGAATAATTAAACTCATCATTAACGTATTATTATTGTACTAAATTAATATTAATTAGTCAAATAAAACCACATCAAAAAATCACTCCAAATGATCGACAAAACCATAATTCGCCAACCGCCAATTAAGCGCCGGAAAATCTTTTAATTTATAATCATTCAAAAACTTCTGCGCTGCTGACCTGGCCTGACTGATTAAAACCGGGTCGCTAAAATCAGCGATTTTAAAACCGGAAAAACCGGACTGTTCCAATCCATAAATTTTTCCCGCTCCCCTCAAAGCTAAATCTTTTTGGGCTAAGGAAAAGCCATCGTAACAATTAGTCAACATATTAAGTCGCGCCAGTGATTCTTGACTGGCGCTATCAGAAAATATAAAACAATAAGACTGATACTGACTGCGTCCAACTCGACCGCGAAACTGATGTAATTGCGCCAAACCAAAACGCTCTGCTCCCTCAATCATCATCACACTAGCATTAGGGACATCCACCCCCACTTCCACTACCGCAGTAGACACCAACAGCTTGATTCGACCAGCCGAAAAATCAGCCATCGCCCTATCTTTTTCCGACGATTTTAACCGACCATGAATCAAGCCAATGGATAAATCGGGAAAAATTTCTTTATCCAATTTTTCAAATTCACTATTAACCGACCGAACCCCCAATCTGTCGGACAAATCAATCAAGGGACAAACCACAAAAACCTGACGACCGCCATCAATCTGCTTTCTGATAAATTCATAAGCCAATTGTCGTTTATCGGGAGGCACAATTTTAGTAATAACCTTTTTCCGCTCTTTGGGCAGTTGACGGATAACAGAAATATCCAAATCACCATAAGCCGCCAACGCTAAAGTCCGAGGAATAGGTGTAGCGGAGAGTGATAAAAAATGCGGTCCACTGGTGGATTTTTCTTTTAGGACCTGTCGTTGTTGCACTCCAAAGCGATGTTGTTCATCAACTACGACCAATCCTACTCGGGAAAAATCCGCTTCCGGCTGAATCAAAGCGTGGGTACCGATAATAATCTCCGCCCGACCATTTTTAATTTCCGACCAAAAATTTTTCTTGGTTAAATTGTTATCACCGATTAAGTGTTGGCTCCTGGTAATTAAAGCCAATTTTGATTTATTAAAACCCGACCAACGACGCAGAGTTAAAAAATGTTGACGAGCCAAAATTTCTGTTGGCGCCATAAACACCACTTGATAACCATTTAACACCACATTAAAAGCCGCCAAAGCCGCCACCACTGTTTTGCCCGAACCAACATCACCATTAAGCAACCGATTCATTGGTTCTGGCTTGCCAATATCAGTAATAATCTGCCAGGCTGCCTTCTTCTGGTCTTCAGTCAGGGTAAAGCTTAGATTAGCAATGAATTGTTGAGTTTTTTTCTGTTGAAATCTAATAATTGGCGCTTGTTTGTTTTTCAATTTCCGCCTGATTAGTTGGGCCCACAATTGAGGAAAAAACAATTCATCAAATGACAATCTTCGTTTCGCCTTGCTTAAAGAGTCTTTATCCGCCGGAAAATGAATGGTTTTAACAGCCCAATTCAAATCAGCTAATTTTTCAGCTGATTTGAGCGGCTCAGGCAAATAATCAACGATCTGATCGGTCAAATTAATTACTGCTTTAATGAGAAAGCGCAATTGTTTATTGGTCACGCCTTCGGTAAGCGAATAAACCGGCACCAACCGAGCGGTATTGGCGGCGAAAGTGGAAACCCTTTCGTAATTGGGCGAATTGAAATAGATATTAAACAAATCGCCGGCCACCTTGCCAGATAAATAAATCTCATCACCAGCCCTGATGTTCCGAGCAATCCAAGGCTGATTGAACCAGACGGCCTTAATTTGGCCGGAATCGTCTTCAACTATCGCCTCAGTAATATTCTTGCGCTTCCGCGGACTGCGACTATTCTTTATTAAATTGACTCGGCCTCGAATAGTCACTACCTCGCCGGCTCGTAATTCAGCGATAAGCCCCAGTCGGCTGTAATCCTCATAACGAAAAGGATAATAAAAAATGAGATCCTCAATGGTCTCAATTCCTATTTTTTTTAATTTTCCACTCAAGACCCTGCCGACTCGTTCCAATTCAGAAACCGGTGAGTTTAAGGTAAGCATAAGAGAGTCTATTTTTTTCTTTATCCCAAAACCGTCAAAGGCGTGGCTAGCAGGATTTGAACCTGCGACCTTCGGCTCCGCAAGCCGACGCTCTATCCAGCTGAGCTATAGCCACAAAAATTTTATTAAAACTTCAACCAACGTCCGAGCTGTTGGGACAACGGCTCGCTTTTTCTCTCCAAATCCTCCTCCAAAAACTGTAACAAAAACTCTCTAATGGCAATAACTTCCTGATCGTCCAAAGAGATTACCAGCCGACCCCGAAAAGGGTTCTTAAAATCAAAGTAAATATTTTTTATGCCCTGGTCTTCATAAATGATAAAAAAATTCTCAAACACCTCGTAAGAATAAAAATTACGGCCAAATTTAAGGCCATCAGGAGTAATAATAAAATCAATCAACTCCGGCTCGCGCAAATTATAAATCACCACCACCAAATAGAACAATAAACCAATAACTGCCAATAAATAATTCTTATCAATAATCGACCAAGTTATTACTCCGGCCAGTACCAAGATTGAAATAATATACCACCAAATTCCCCGGTTGTAGCGGAAATACTCCGGCACTCGCCAAGAAAAAATTACCTCTGATAATTTTTGGTTATTTTCCTGTGGCATATTTTTTAATATTATTCTTTAAAATTGAATATCGTTTGATGTTCGAATCTCTCTCCTCACTGCGTTCGGAGAGAGGCTATCTCGCGTAAATCGCCAACGGAAACTTGGCGATTTACTCTGTCTAAGGTGGTCGCCTATCCTCCCGTGGGTCGGATTGGCTTAGGGTTTCGCTTCGTCGTCCTCGTTCCCTCGGACTCCTTGCTTTCACCACCCGCCTGCCTGCCGGCAGACAGGTTCGAATCCCTCTCTCTCCTCACTTATTTCATTCGTTCGGAGAGAGAGGGATTCGAACCCTCGATACGCCCAAAAAGACGTATAACAGGTTAGCAACCTGCCGCTTTCAGCCGCTCAGCCATCTCTCCATTTTTCTCGGCAAAGCCTCGAACAAAAAGTCGTGCTAAGCGTCTGCCGGGGCGATTTTTTATCGCCCGTTGAATGCTCATAGAATCGCATCCAACCCGCTCAGCCATCTCTCCATAGAATTTATAAAGTATCTTTCAATAAAAACTTATCAAAAATCGTTTTTCTATATTGCCACCCCGCCCAAGGCGGGTCCGCCGTGGGCGGATCAGCCATCTCTCCATAGAATTTATAAAAGTATCTTTCAGGCCCTAAATCACTCCTTATCCCTCTATCCTCATTCATTTCATTCGTTCGGAGAGGGTGGGATTCGAACCCACGGTCCCCATAAAGGGACTTCAGTTTTCAAGACTGACGCATTCGACCACTCTGCCACCTCTCCCTGATTATTTTCCTTCTCCGATTATAATTCTACAATAATTTTAAAAAACAACTTATATAAAAATCGCTTTCCTATTTTAACACCTTTGGATTAATTTGTAAACCCTTAATTTCTGGCTATAACCAAGCCCCAAATCTCCTTAAAACCAGCCCCGTGCAACACTTTGGCGCATTCTTGCATGGTGGCGCCGGTAGTATATACATCATCCACCAATACTAACCGCCGATCCAACATATGGTTATCCACCTGGCCGGCCAAAGAGAAATTACCGGAAATATTTTCTTGCCGCCGCCGACTATCCAATTCCACCTGCGGCGATAAAAAAATATCCCGCTTGAGCAAATACTCAATTTGATTTTTAAAATTCCTTTGTACCGATAGACAAATAAGTTCCGCCTGGTTAAAACCGCGAGCCAAAAACCTTTTTCTGGCCAAAGGTATCGGCACCAACACAAAATCCTCAGACCAAGCCGGAAAACGCAAAAAATAGTCAGCAATCAAACTATCAAATTCACCGGCTAAATCAACTATAAACCGATATTTTATAGCTTGAATTATTTTTTGGACCAGCTTATTATCATAATCCGCTACCACCCACAAACCAGCCAAGGTTGATTTGGTCCGACAATTCTCACATACCGCACCCGTCAAATTACGACGACGACACAGCGGACACTGACAAATATTTTTCGTCTTCAGTCTTAACCGACAAGCCGGACACAGCCAATCACCCTCCAGACTGCATCCCAAACACTGTTTAGGAAACAACCAGTCAACAACTGTTTGCCACCAAATCGACAAACTATTTCTCCCAATAGGCTTCATCGATTTTCCAATCATTTCCTGCTTTAACCAAATACAGAGTCAAATCCTGATAAAAAATTTCCGGATTAGCCGAATCACCCTGATAATGGAATCTTTGAGTGCTCACCGAAACCTTGGCCCGTGTTTCGGAAAATTCCAAAAACTCACTGGCCAAAGCGCGTGTATCATAACCTTCATAATCACCACTGCTCAGACGAGTTTCTGTCGTAAAATCATCCACCTGATTAATCATTTTACTGGTCATCAAACTTTTTAAGTCAGCCAAATTTTTATAGCCGCCCTGGTTGGAATAGCTACCATAACGTTCGGCAAAAAGAAAAGCTTGCTGTTTCAAATCCAGCGGGTATTGTTGTTCCGCTTCCAGTCTCTCCGTGCTCGGCATTGGCAATTGGGCGATTTGATCCAAAATTTCCTGCCGGGGCTGATTAACATCAGCTAACGGCGTTTCCGGCAAACCTGCCGGCTCAGGCCGAAGTAGCCACCAGATTAATCCAACTGCCAACAAAACAACCAAGCCGATCAAAATAAAGGCGATTATAATTTTTTTTCTAGTATTCATAGAGCCATATATTATTTATAGAATTACCAACCGGTCTGGCCGCCGGCCAAGGCTTCCTCAAATTCTTTTTTGGATTGTTCAATTTCCAACAATTGCCGAGGGTCGGAAGTGATTAGTTGATCTTCAGAATAAGAAGCAACCACTTTGATGGCGGCATGTTTGGCGCCAGCAAAAAATATACCCTCACCTACGCCGCATTCCAAAAGCAAATATTTCTCACCTTCCGTCAACATAAAAGTTTTCTGAACCAAATCAATCGCCGATGGTGTTTGCTTCATTAATAATTGCAATGACGAATTATTAACAATGGCTTGACCATAAGCGGAAGTCAAGAAATCATTAACATCTTGAGTAATCGTGGTCACTCCCAAATAATATTTCCGGCAACGTTTAACTAAAGCAAAAATAAATTTAGCGCTATCTTCGCGTTGCATCAGCCACCAGGCCTCATCAACCACCAAAATTCTCTTTTTTAACTCGCTTCTAACCACATTCCAAATATAATTAATAATAGTATAAATGGAAATAGGCTTCAATTCATCTTCCAAGTCGCGAACGCTGAATACTACCAATTGATTTCTCATTTCTACATTGGTCTGATTGTTGAGCAAGCCGGAAAAGGTGCCAGCCGTATACTTTTTCAACCGTAAAGCAATCCCCTCCGCTCCCTCCATTCCCTCTAAAATTTCCTGCAAATCCTCCAAAACCGGCGGCTCTGTTCGGGACAAATCAACATCAGGAGTAATATCTTTCTTGGCATAAGTCTCCAGTAATGCCCGATCAACCAAGGAGTCCTCCTCGGGAGTGATATCGCCAATCATCAACCGCACCAGCCCCTTGACGGTAATAACGGCGCTTCTAATAATATCGGCCGGCTTGGAGTCGTCGCCGATGGATCGAGGTAAGTCAAAGGGATTGATTTTGCTCTCTGAATTAAGAGAAATATCAATATAGGTCCCCCCCACCGCGTCGCACAAATGTTTGTATTCTCGCTCCGGATCAATGATTATAATTTCCGTCCCGAACATTAAATGTCTTAATACTTCCAGCTTAATAGCATAAGATTTACCGGCGCCGGAAGTGGCAAACACCACCGTATTGGCATTTTGGAGAGAAAAACGATCAAATAAAATCAAGCTGTTGTTGTGACGATTAATACCGTAAAGAATACCGTCATCAGAAGTCAAATCGGAAGAAACAAAAGGAAATGAGCTGGCAGCCGGCGAACTGTTGACATTAAGCAACACCTCCAGTTCATCAGACAGCAAGGGAAGAGTGGAATTAAATCCCTGTTCGGCTTGATAAAATACCCGCCTGGAAAAAACCAGGGTCGAACCCAAAATATTCTCCAATCTCTCCGAGATACGATCCAATTCTTCCAAGCGCTTGGCATAAAAAGTGATATAAACAGAAACTTGAAAAAAATGCTCCACCCCCTGAGTCAGGTCATCACGCAATTTTTCCATATCCCGCAACGCCGTCTCCCTAAGCGGATCACGAGGCGCCCCCTTTTCCGCGTCAGACATTAATTGAGCTTGCGTATTGCCGACTTTCTTTTTCAACTGCTTCAAAATGACCGATGAAGGAATCGGATAAAAATACAGCCCAATATCAGCAGTGATGTCCATATTGACAATCGGCGCAAACCAGCCCACGTTGATATAGCGCGGATATTCAATAACAAAAATTGTCCGGGCAAACAAACCGCCCAATTTAATATAAGAATTGAACACTTCCAAGGCGACCGGCGCAATCAGGTCCCGTACCGACACTACGCCTCGCCGATAAATTCTTTCTTCTTCAATGCTTTTTTTTGATTGTTCCAATTCCTTGACCTTGAGCTCTTTAATCTGTTCCCCGGTCAATTTCGGCTGATTATCAGGCACGGCTGAGGCGGCTGATTTTTGATTTAAATCTTTTGGTTCAAACATGAAATTATATTTATTCCTCTAAATTCAATTTATTAATATCAACCATTTTTTCATTTTTAGACACTTCCGGATTATAGGTATTATAATAAAGTTCAATTAAGGACTGGGTATCCAAAACCGAGGCCCGCAGGCCCATGCTAGCCAAACCGGACAACACTCTATCAATCCGGATAAACAAATCCTTGTGTCGCTTGGCGAATTCTTTTTGTTTTAAGTTGATAATTTTTGTCGGCGATAAAGCGTCACCGGTTCGCCGCCAAAAACTGCGCTTTTTATTGGAGACCGGGTCAAACGACACCACCACATAAAAACGCTTAGCCATAATATCGCCCAATTCCACCAACTCGGAGACATACTGCAAATATTCGGCCGTTTGCAGTCTTAATAATTCATTGGTCTGTGTCCGTTCCGAGGCTTTTATTTTTTCCAGATAGTCGTCCAAATCAAGTTGGCGCGACTGAATGACGATCTGCAAAGGAGCTTCCAAGGAATTTAAAAAAGAAATATAAGCGGCAAAAATGGCATTTTGCTCATCTTCCGATTTTAAGGCAAAATTAATACTGGAAACAATAATCACCGCCCGCAAGGTGCCATCTTTCATCACCACGCAATCATCCCGGATTTCGGCAATATTCAAATATTTCTGAGTTGAAGGGGTTTTTTTTGTCGCTTGTCGATCGGCCATAAAAATTAAAAAATATTATTAGTCTCCTGTTCACCGCGATAGACGCCGCCCGTATCCACAATCAGGGAGAGCTCGGACAACCGCGAGGAAGTGACCGGCTGACGAATAATCGTCTTGGGTAGTCTTTTTTTAATTTCATTATCATCTCTGATTCTGATTAATTCACTGTCAGAATATTGTTTACGCCAAACTTTCAATTTGGGACTTTTGAGGGTCGCAAAAAAATTAAGCAAGAAAAAATGAAACGGCTGACCGTTAATCTTAATAAAAGCCACTACCAAAGCTATGCCCAAAGTGAGCAAACCGGAAACAGCGAATAAAGAGAAATCGAAAATTTTATAAAAAATAAAAATTAATAAACCGGCCACCATCAGCTCAATAAATTGACGGACAGTGATCGGGCCGATAATCTTGTCTTCTACATCCAAAAATTGGGGAACGATAATTTGATCCATTGATTCCGATGTTAAATTTTTATATTGTCATATTGTTATCTTATCATCAATCATCCAAAAAGTTAACAATTTAACAATGTAACGGTTTCGCAATTTTATTATTTAATACCTGAGCTCCTTGTTTAATTCCATCACGGCGTTGAATTCTTCTAGTGACAAGGTCGGCTTGCCGGCGGCAAGCCGCTCGCTGATAATCGTCTCAATACTTTTGCCCTCCAGCATACTGGCCTGACCCAACAAACGATAAAATTTATTAACCTCGCTTTGATGCCAAGCCTCCACTCCCGCCAATTTTTTACCATAAGAATCCTCGGCCAGCAAGTTGATTTTTTCTTTTATTTCATTGGTCATGCCTCGTGGATCAGCGCCCAAGCGACGAAAATCAATCAGGGTCATGCCGGAAAGCTCTTCAATTGGCCCGACTAATTTAGGGGCGATTTTCACACCATCTAACGACGGTTTGCGATCGGCCGTCTTCTTTAAGAGCGGCGGCGCTGATACTTTAATTTGCCCGGCTGGCCGGGGCACTGGTTCAAACATCGGCGGTTCCGGCGATAAGGGCGCTTGCTGCGTTGCCGCTAGCGGCGGCCGAACCGGAACAATCGGTGGCTTAGCGCCAAAAGCAATTTGTTGCGACTTAACCATCAAATCATCATCACCGGGCAACTTTAATACCGGCAAGCCGTCTTCTTCCCTGATTTCCGGCAATAATTCTCTTTTGGTTGGTAGTGGTGAATTTGGTTTATCGGTCGTGGGGGCAACTGTCTGATCAACCTGGCCAACCGACTCAGGCGAAGCAACGGGCTGATCAAATGATTTCAATTTGCTCAAATCAAAATCAATCGCTGCCGCCTGCTCTTTTTGGGCCTTTTCTTTCAGACTCAATCTGGGACCACTTGGCGCCAACGGCTTAGACGCGGTAAAATCCAATTTCGACGCCGCTGTCGGCCTTAGTTGATTATTGGTCAACTGATTCTTGATTAATCTCAATAATACTTGGGCTTGTTCTTCAGCCAGGCCCATGCCCCCCACCTTAGTATTGCGCTGTAAAACTTCCAAAGTTTCAATATCATCGCGCACCTGCTTAAGCCGAGCCGTAACAATATTTTCCAATCGCTTGGCCAATACCGCATCACCAATTCGATAACCGCTTTCTGCCACCAGCGCTTGGGCTAACGCTTCATAACTGTCTTGTTTATAATCATTAACTAGTGGCCGATAATAATTGACCTCCGCTTCATCAGCGGTGGAAAAAGTCAAGCTGGGGGACTTTTGATTGTCTGTCAGCGCTGGTCCAGTCGCCGGCAAATCAAAAGCCGGCTTAGGTGCCATTTCCGTTGCCAATTGCGACTTAGCCGTGTTGGCCAATAAAGACAACAAAACCCGGCTGATATCTTTGGCCGCTTCCGGCGCAACCCCTAAAGCGCCCAATAAATAATTTTCCAAATCGCTTGAGTCCAAATCATTAACCACCAAAGCAATAAAAACCATCGCCAATTTTAGGCGATATTTTTGTTCCAATTCATCAATTGTCGCTATTGTCTCCGGCGTAGAAAATCTGGCTTTCAGCGCCGGCGGCAACTGATTAAATTTTTTTAGACTATTATAATCCATCTATTGTCCCTTTAAATTAAATTTAATAACAAATTTAGCGTTTTTCTTTTTCTTCCGCCAGCGCTTTGCGCTCCAACTCAGTCAGTGGCGCCAAGTCCCAATTATTTTCCTGTCCGGCCGGCGCTGCCGCTTGGCGGCCTAGGCCGGACGACTGACTGCTAACTGTCTCAATCGGAATAATGCCCCATTTTTCCGGCGGCAGATTTTCCAAAGTCTGCGGGAAAAATTTCAGATTGCGATATAAAATTAATAATTTGGATAAAATCCTCTTTTCTTCAACTGACAAATTTCTAGTATTGGGAGAATTAGCCAAATATTGCGATAAAACAACATTAGTAAAAATACCGCTGCCGTTTACGCTAATAAAATCCTTAAGCCAATTGCCGATTGTTGGCTCAAAACTCTGACCGGAAACAGAAATATTTTTATCAGTTAATATATCTTTGTTTTCATAAAGCGCCTGTTCCAAATTGGTCTTAAACTTCATATCATCGTCAATTAATAATATCAACCGTTTGTTATAATCATCCAATAATTCCGCCAGCTCCGAAGACACTTGGTCCAAAAAATAAATCAATCCTTGGCGAAATACCTGAATACTGCTTGATTTTTCCTGTTCAGGAGGCAACTCCTTGAATTCAAAATTAAACAGATACTCATCTTTAACTGACGGAACAACTACATCGGGTTCATCTGCTTCTTGGCCTGATTTTTCCCTTTTGATTTCTTCTTTAATTTTACGGACATCATTAAGATAGTCTTCTGACCGACCACCCAATCTTTTAATCTCTTTAGCAATCTCCCCCTTAAAATAATCATCTGCCGCCAATAATCGCCGGCCCAAAATATCTAATGCCACTTTTTTCGCCGCTTCTGAATTTAATTGAAATCGCTTTTCTAACTCTATTGCTAACCTTGCTGGCTTAAGTTCATGTAAAAAAAGCTGATTGACCAATTCCTCGATTATAAGCTCATCATCATTAATTTGATGATTATTAATAATCTCCTCTTCTATTTTCCGACCATATTCAACCAAAAGAATATCTTGAACATCAAGGGGAAGTTTGTTTATTTTTTGAATAAAATTATCCGCCATCCGATTTTTTAATGCCAAATATTTTATTGAATTATCGAAAAATCATTGATTGATTTTAAATTCCAGCGCCTTCGCCAGTTGCCGTGCCAGTGCGAACCCGATGGAGTGTTGCTATCAATTCTTCACTCGCTTCCTGGTTCTTTTCCAAATTAGCCATAGTTCTACTTCCAATACTGGCAGCGGATGCCTCAACTATAGTAGTGAACCTATCCGATTGATCTCCCAAAACCGTTCTATTTTTGTCTTTATCAAAAACATCCATATCCAATTTTATCAAATCGTTAGCGGACATCCTTCTAAATTTGTTTTCTATGCCCCTTCTGACATCATCGCGGCGTTTCTTAATATCTTCCTCATTGAAAGCTTTTGCTAAATTATTAGTCAAATTAATCATTGACTGACGAATCGGAGTAAGCATCCCCTTAGCATCAACAACTCTTTCTTCTTTCTTAATTGCCGCCGCAAAACCCGATTCCAATCTGGCGGCATGCTTGGATGACATTTTGCCAATTTTTTTCATATGATTCATAAATTCCTCCGGAGTAAGCGCTTCCTGCAAGGCCTTAATCACATTATCATCTTTATAGGCATCGGCATTTAACACATCAAATGTGCCGTCTATTTTACGCTTGGCAAACTTTGCTCGGCCGGCCACAGTATCCAAATCATAATTTAAGTGGGCAAATTTCTTATCTACTGCATCGTTGAATTTCTTCAATAACACACTATTACCTTCTAATGACTCCTTGGCTTTTTTCACTTGATCCCTGTCTTCAAAAGCGTCTTTCATTGCCATGGCGATGGCAATGGCCTTTTGCTTGTCTTTATTTTTCTCATTTTTCAACAAGCTGGCCAACATCCCTTTGCCATAAGACATAAAATCTTTAGATATTTTTTCAATCCTTTCTGACTCCGCCATATCTTTGGCAGCACTGGCTTTGCCAACCGGTGAAGAATAATAACCGGCCAAATAATCTCTCATCAATTTCCCTCTAGGTTCTTTCGACTCATTAATATTGGCTCCGATATTTTTCTCTTCAATTTCCGCCTTTGACATCTCCACTACCTTGCCCCCATCATCAACAAATTCACCACTCTTATTTTTGCGATAATATTTACCATCCACTTCATGATATTCATAGTCCTTATCTTTTGAATCCATAAATCTACCATTTTCATCAAGACGATATTTTTTGCCGTCAATTTCCTTCATTCTATATTCCGTGCCATCTCTATCCGTATACTTGCCCTCCAAAGAATCCAGCGCTCTTTTTCGATTTGATTTTAAAAAACCGGATAATTTATTTATACCCCATGACACACCTGGACCGGCTAATCCACCGACTACCGTACCAACAGCCGTACCAAAAACAGGACCCCCTAATGCCGTTCCAATCACTGCTCCCGTGGCAGCGCCACCTCCCATTTTCTTTATCCCTCTGCCAACCTCGCTAAACTTTCCTCCCGAAGCATAATCTATGCCTTTGCCAACTCCAGCAGCCAATTGGCCGGCGCCCTTAGTGACATTCCAGGCCTTACGAGCTGGCAACATGGCCGCCCCCTTGCCCATTTTCTGCAAGGCCCCAATGCCCTTGCCTGCCCATTTACTGCCGGCGACACCGGCTTGCTGGCCCATGACCAAAGAACCGACTAATAAACCGATAATAATAGCAAAATTAAAAACTCCCTGTTCTGAACCTAAATCAGAAAAACTTAATTCGCGTTTTTCTCCATTAACTGATGTCTCCGGCTGACCAGGGATTGCTTGAAGACCTGGTACTTCAGTTTCATCACTCATCGCCGCAATGCTGTCTCTTTTGTCAACTATGTTAGCCATAGTAAATAAAGATAAATACAAGAAAAACACCATTACCGGCCCAACCACCAAATATTTAGCCATCATTGACCACCACTGGCCAGAGTATTGCTGGCCTTTGGGAAAAGTGCTCAAAAAAAACGCGGCCGGTGACAAAATCACCAAAAACCACAACATTACAATCCGATACACGAGCACAATCATAATGACCACTATCACTACCAGCGCCACCACCGAAACAATCAAAGCAAACAACATTGCCACAAGAACATTAAAAATATTGTATTCCTTCCCAGTCATACTGATAGCAATATCTCCAGCATTATAAGCGGCCGGTAAATTCATCGCTGCCAAAATAATCGCCTGGCCGTCTGCTTCAGCCAAAGGATTGGCAAAGCTCAGCATCACCACTTGGGCAAAATCAATCATTATACCGGCAAACATCTTGGAAAAATTAATCAATACGGCCATTACTAATAGTTTGGGTAACAAATTTTTGTAATGATAATTTGGCACCCCCAAAGCCGTGCCCACAGCAATCACCAACAAAACCACAATAAAAAAATTATTACAAATATCGCGGACAATAATCCAGCCCTGGGTGACTGCCGCCTGATTCAAAAAATCATTATATTTGGCAACCTTTAATAATACGCCGAGAACAAACGTTAAAAGCCAACCTAAAGCGGCGGATATATAAAAAAATATATTAGCCAATACCTCGGTTAACTTGCTTGGGGCTTGGTTTCCAGTCCCACCATCAGCCCCCCAGGCCGCCTGGCCGATAACCAACCCTAACACTACGACCACGAGTGCCGTTACAATCAGCTTTTTATTTTTGAGAGAAAATAATTTCATTGACTAATTATTTTTTTTACTCCGTCTCTGGTCCCGGCCGGTCTATCGCCAATTGACCACCCTTACCGCTTAACCACCACCCAGCCATAAGTGTTTTGAATGGTTTTATCTTCGGGCCGATTGGGATCGCTGGTGCGCTTATAAATCCGCCAATTATCACGAACCGAAATATTAACTTTGACAATACAATAGCCGGACGGCACCAGATTATCGACTAGGCCATTATTATTAATATCAAATGCCGAGTAGCCGGCGGTCACATAATCCTTGTCACCATTACCGCAAAAAATAAAATTCGAATTTTTGTCTTTTTCCACCAAATCACCGTAATTATAATAATGATACAATTCAAAAGGATAGTCTTCGCTAACTCGGTCGCGCACTGCCACGCCGGAAACGTCCGAAACTGTTTCATCACCCCAATCAACCGCGTAAGAATTAAGCGGCAGTTGGTCCTGGTCAACATAAATATTAAAACTCAGCTTAACAGCGCCGCTTCGATTGAGCCAAACATTCTCAGCCGTCTTATCACCGGTGCTAAAGTCAACATTATTGATATATGGCTCAATATAACAATAAGCATTGGAACCGGCAATCCGGACATTATTTTGACACCTAGTAGGCGGTACTGTCCACTCCTTGCCGAATATTTTTTTATAAGCACCCTGACCGGAGTTGCTATCTCCGCCCGTCCACTCCCATTCCCAGTGACCATAGCTTTGGGCAAATAATTGTTTAATATCCTCTTTGTCATGAGCCAAACCAAACCTTGCCTGATAGGGAGGAGAATAATTAACCGTCCGCGGCGCTTCATAATAAAGCGGCTGCTTGCCATCATTGGTGGAGTCTTTACCGACTTGTTGACGGCTATCCCAGAAAAGCGGATTATCAATGGAATCGGCCGGCGCCACAATTGACCCAAACGGCTGATAATCAGCGCCATAACTGATTTTATCCTCCCAAACATTAGCGCCTACTTCTGCCATCTCCGCACTAACATTAATGTCAATTTGACTCTCTTCATTTTGCTCTTGGTTAATTATACCTTCAAGATCAACATTAAAAAAGTCTATTAATGTACTTAATATTCCGCTGCAACTATCTCCGATTGTGTCTGGATTGTTGTTCTCTAAAGTAAACGACGAGCCGGGAACCACCCTGGAATTCCAGGCTTTATTTTTGCCTGAGGGTGTCACTACCTGAACCACTTCAGTGCAATGCCGCACAGTCATTTTGGTTTTTAACTGTTGATAACTAAATAAATCTAAACTGCCGCCGCCAGTTATATAAGCGACCCCTATAATATCCCCGGCTATATCCGGATTGGGGTCGGTAAATTTTTTGGCCAGACTGGAATCTTGGTCAGTGATTACTCTCATCCCGTGGGCATTAAAACCAGCAAAAAATTCCCCAGATACTTCTAATAACGACCCCAACGGAATTTGCGTCAAAGTTCCAGTCACCATATTAGAGGCCACTGGCCAACCAACCGGCAAACCAATGCTCAAAGGCATCCCCTCCGCCATAAAGGTGGGAATAATATAGCCCCAGCCGCCCCAACGACTGTCCTGATGGCTATTACTGCTAATACTACTTATAAGATCATTCACCAGCCCGCCGGCCCCTCCTCCAATTTGTGGGTCACCTGCCAAGCTATCAAAACTATTTATAACCGCGGTAAGCTTTTCAATAAGATTTTGTAAAGCAGTAGCTAACAAACCAGGCTGAGTCGAAGGCATAAAAAAGATCACTCCAGGTGTTCCACCAGCAATATTAAATGAGACTCCACCGCCACCAACAAAAGCCGCATTTGGTCGCATTGTGCCGGTAATAAAATAACCTGCCAGAGCCGTACTATCCATTCCCAGACTAACACAAGTAGGACAAAATTCCGCTACATTAGGTTCACGAAAGAAAATACTATCAGCCTCACTAACCTCCAACTGCTGATATTCTATTTTACTTCCCGACCCGCCTACAAGAGAGGATAAGTTAAATTGACCGAAAAGAATATTACCCAACTGACTAAAAATATTGCTTAAGAAGTCACCGTCATCTTTCTCTCCAATTCTGAAAGAAAGATCTTTTTGGATTTCCTCGCTCTTAATACAATAATAAAGCGGAGTCCGATCCTGATAACCGCTGGAAATTTCATCCAGAGTTTCTCCGGCCAACAAATCAACCGGCCACCACTGGAGACAATTTTGAGGATTGCCAATGTCTCTGGTCAAACAATAGCCATTCCAACCATTATACACCCGACCGTCCAAAGTATATTTACAGGACAAAGAATCGCTCCGCGGATACAGCCGGCATTCGCGAGTAATCACTTCGTCATTTGACGCCCGTAAAGCCGGCTTAATGTCGATATTGTCAAACAATGACGACCCGGCAATATCACAAGTATTGTTCTGATCCAAGTCATCGCACTCATTATTATTATCTTCGTCCAACCAATTGATTAAACGCACCGACAGGGTGTAAGTATTGTTTGAGGTTGAGAAAAACCGAAAAACCTTCTGCCAGGGCAAGCTGGCGTCAATGGTCAAAAAGTCCCACACTTGCCAGCCATAATTAAGACTGGCTGAATTAGTTGATAAAAATCGGCACTGCGGACTGCTATTACATTCCGTATCATTAGTAATAATCCTTCCCTCCTTATCGTATTCTCTAACCATAATTTGCGCTTTGGCGCCTATAGTAGTCTTATCCCCAATCACAGTTTTATTCGGCCGCAAATCAAGCGTGTTAATCCAACCGGCTAAAATATATTTCGTATTCGGGTCGACATCAACTGTTTCTGATTCGGCCGAATAGACAGAATTGAGCCGTAAATAACTGGCGCCCTCCAAACGATACCGACGATCAGTTTCCACTTTGAATTTATAATCTTCCCAGCCCTTGCCATCAATACTGGCCACCAAGCTCCAACCCAAAGGATTGCCTTTAGCGCCATAAACACTGCCAAAATCGCCATTGCCGATACTAGCCGCTCCGCCTTCTTGAATCATCCGGAAGAACGGATAATAACCGTCAATTTTCTTTCCTTCGCCAAAATCCTTGCCTACTACCGAGTAGCCGGTCTTATAGCTATGTTGCGATTCATACATCAATGGTTCAAGCGAAGAATTGTCCACAACCATATTGACACACTCGCCTTTTTCGTTTATTTCATCGCACAAACCAAAGCCCAAGCATTGATCTTTGGTGGAGTCAAAACCCATCCCAGAGCTGTCACCGACGCCGCTTTTGCTATAGCTATTGCAATACAACCAGGAGGCGCATTCTCGATCGGGCTTAACTTTCAGAATCGTATCACTATCTTTAATTCTTGTTTTATCGCTGAAAACCGGCGTTTGAGGCGCCTGAGCCTTGCGCTGATTCCAATAAGTCTGGTCAGCATCAATGGTCAAATGGTCAACATTGCGTCCGCCGTCTTGTTCAAATTGCGCCCAACCAGAACTACTGGGCCCAGAAAGCCAAGCAAACGAGCCAAGAGCGCCATAATTAATACTACTGCGGTCATTAAACAGGACGCATCCGTTATTGTAGTCAACCAAGCCATTACAACTGGAGCGGTCGACTGCCTGGGTTAGGGCGTAATAAACTCCCGTTTCAGTCAACCGGACCAATTTCCCTCCGTCGTTATCAACAACATTAACCGACAAAAGAACATTAAAGGTGGGCCGATCCTTTGACGGCAAGAAAAATCTGGCGCTGCCATACTTGTCTTCTGCTGGATAATGCAACTTAGCAACATCAACTAAATCGTTATAACCGTATGTAGTATTCCCATCGCCTCCGTCTTTAGCAAGTGTCTGCTTATTCAAGCTGGCGTCCGGAGAAAGAATAATTGAATCATTATAGGCGCTGTTATTGGAACTAAGTAGAGTAAGCTGAAGGCCCGAGAAAACATTATTGGGCGAAGAAATCGTGTATAAAGTGTTAGTTTTTAAAGTCAAGGTTTGGTGGTAAGTACAGGGAACCAGTTGTCCGTCCTTTTGGCACTGATAAACCCCCCAGCCATCAGGCGTGTCTTTTTTATCAACCTTGCCATCATTATTGGTGTCTTCCCGCCGAGTCAAGTCGGGATTGATGATTTCATTTTTATAAATCGCCGCCACCGGGTCAATAAACTCGCTACAACCGCTCTGAGCGGCGGGACAAGCGCCGACCCAACCCTGATAATCTTCATCAATTTCCAACGACCCTCTGACCTCTCCATCGGCATAGCTCTCAAAATCTGTTGTTCCTCCATAATTGATCACCGTCTGGAAATGCTCATAATAAGCCTGATAAGGATTATGCCAACCCCGCGGCTGAGTCGCTCCGATGGTCTGCAAAATAGACACTCCGTCGCATTCCCGATTGGTTCCTTGCACCACCCAGATATTGCTGGCTTCTTTGTATTCACAAATTTTATTGCCCGGATTTTTGAAATAAGAAGTGCTGCGCATGTTCGGATTTAAATATTCCTCACACCACAATTCATTGTGCCAACACAAGTCGCGGTCATAGCGATTGGGGTCGTTTTTTAAATAGACGGTTTCATAACCCACCACTTCGTCAAAAGCAGTGATTTGGGGCAAACCATAAGCGGTACAACCCTTGTTATCGGCCAAACAATTATACTTGCTGTCATTAACCAAATAAACAATTCTATCCGCCGGTACGATCACGGCTGATTTATCATCCGGATGATAGGTTTTTCCGCGCCAATCATCGGTGTTATAAGTATCAATAAGCGCCTCACAGCCAACCGCGCCCAATCGGCATAATTTGTCAAATGATTTCAAATGCCAAGTTTGACCGGCCCGATCAGTATAAACGCTACAACCCAACATTTCACCCTTGTCTTCCCTGGTCGCATCAGCAGCCGAAGTGCCAGTACCATAAGGCTTTTGTAATATATTATCGCAAGCAAAGGGCGTAAACCAAGAATTTTCAATCAGATAAAAATTCTCTTTGATTTCCTTGAGCAACACATTATCGAGATAAATCGTCTCGCCGTTGGGAATGTTAATTTGGAGTGCCTGCTCAAAATAGCCATCACCCTCTCCCCAGTCAACAACCACCGGCCCCAACTCATAGCGTTGCCAATCTGGGCCAATACTCACTTCATCAGTCGTGGCAAAATAATAATCAGGATTTGAAGTACCAGAAAATTTAATATCTCCCAGCTTAAAAACCTGATCGCCCTTGGCCCAAAAGCTCAAAAGATAAGTTTTACCCTTGCCAATATATACCTGACGGGACAATTGGTTGCTGTTATTCTTCAATGACGAGCCGCCCGGATTATTGGCGGCAGGGCTTAAGGTGCCATTTTGCCAATTATCGACACCATTTTCAAAATCGTTGAACAGCACATTCCTGATATTATTGCCTCGATTACCCGAATATTGACGACAACCGACGAATTGGCTCGGACACGGCTGACCCTGATTGGGAATTGCCATATAAATACACTCGCTATAATCATTCCAATAACCACCCCTATTTCTGCAATCCGCCTCGGCAGTTACCTCATCCGGCTGAGTCATAGTGCGACGATAAGGATGACAATCATCAGAAATGGACACGGTTTTGGACATTAACCGCCAATCTGATTCGCCAGCCTGATTATAAAATTCGCGGCAATCCGGATTGGCCATAATGGCGATATTGTTACTCGGATTAGTCGGGTCAAAATAATAATAACCTGAGGCTTCTTGTCTCACACATAAGCCAAATTTATGAAGCTCATCTACAATCGGCTGATTTAGAACAGTGCTACTAGTCGGATCATTATTGCGTAAATAATTGAGATAAATATTGAGATTGCTGTAGCCGGTAGAGCCAAGCAAGTCAACTAAGGCGGCGTCATTAACGGCTGGATCGGCGCAACGATTAGCTCCATTAGCTTCAGCCGAATAAATCAAATTGGTGCAAGGCGCCTCTGACGACAAGCTGCCCGATTGACTCTTTTTGAACTGATAAACTTTGAGCTGATAGCCAGTGGTATCATCGCCCTCCCAAGTATAATAAGTCCCGGCGTCATTAGGACCGGCCGGCGCCGGTTTTTGACAGGCGCGCAACTGGCTGTAATACTCCCGCCCTTCGCCGCCTTTGGCCGCTTCGTCCAAATTGGTAAATTCGTCACAGCCGGCATATTTGGCCGAGCAATATTTGGGCCGCTCATTAGCAATGAATTGGACATAACGCCCGCTAGTGAAGTCGGTCTCTTCCTGCAAATAACTTTGATAACCCAAACACTCGGCCGGACAAATATCGGCCGAACTGGCCACTCCTGGCACGCCTGGATCGCCGTTTGTCGGCGTGTACAATTCACAGCCCACCTCACTCTTAAGACAGGGCCCGGAATAATCAACGCACTCGGCTTGACGATTGGCAAAAATATAATCCAAACCTTCCTGATTAACCGGCCATTGAATGCCGGCGGCGCTAAGATTACTATCATAACAATTATAATAATCCGGCGCTTTTTTAAGATAGGCCAACTGATTGGCCGGCTGACCCGATGGATCAAATGGCGTATATTCGGTCGGATAAGCTGTGTTATAAAGCACCTTTTCCAATTTAATATCATCAAAGTAAGCGGCGCTGGAACCGGAATAATTATTGCCTTGTTCAATGACCAATCGAATAACCGATATTTCTTCTCCGGTTTTTAAATCAATCGGGACATAAACTCGCTTCCATTGACCCGGATTATCTTTACCATAAACATCAGTCGAAATAGCGGATTGATTAACATAGACTTGCAGTTTAAACTTGCCCTCAGCCGGGTTGTCGGAATAAATCCAACCCGACAAAATATAGCGGCCAACGTCTTTAGGCCGAAGTTCAACCGGTATAATATTCTTAACGACGCAATAAGTTGGATTAGAACTGGAGTATGGTCCCGCCTCCAACTTAAGAGAATATTTACCACTATGAACAATTTGCTCACTTAATTCCATAGCCTGACAAACGCCCGTACTTAAAGAGCCGTCATCACCCCAAGCATCAGGCCATCCGTCAGATTCCTGATCAATCTCAAAACCGCTGTTAAAAATCAAGTTGCTGCCCTCCCCCTCTTTCAGCCGAATAAACTGGCTGCAGCCGGCATCCTGACTGGCGCAAGCTTGGACATCGCGGTCAAAATAAATCTCTTGGCTGTTGTTGGGCTGTAACTTACCGCTAGTCAGCCAAACCGCCTCAGTAGTCAGACAATTGCCTTTAATTTTTTGTAAACTAAAATTATCAAAATAAACTGTCCCACTTGTGCCGGGATTGGTAATAATTTTGATTTCTACTTTATCTGTATTGCCAATTTCAATATTATCCACAGTGTAAGTCTGCCAGCCAGTCCCTAAATCACTCAATTTCAAATTAAGCCCGCGAGAAAATTCTTTATTATAGACATCCCGATAATAGACCAGCGCCGTGACTGAGCCACTGCCACTACCTTGGGCATGGAAAGAAAAGGTATATTTTTCTTCCGCTTCCACCTTTATTTCGGTCAAACTGGAAATTATTTCTGTCGTATTATTTAAAGAAAAAGATTTCAGGGCGTTATTGGGATTGCCTGCGCCCAGAGCGCAAGAATGGCCATTGTTGACACTTTGATAACCCTCATCCCAGTTGGCGGCATCCCAACTGGTACAATTGGCAAAATCAGCATTACTACCAGCCAAAACATTATCGCCTTCAACGCAGCCGCCGGAAACTGTCGCCCGACACTTATAACCGTCAACCGGAATATTACAGCTGGCGCCGACAAAAGAACAGCCACCCTCTTGGGTACAGGGGGAACCCAAAATAATCCGATTATTAGTGCTGGTGCTCATCCATTGGGGCACTCGCCAAGCCGAGTTATCCAACACAGTCACGGGCGTATCAACAGTAACCGGCGACCAAACCAATTCTTCCGCCCCATGTTGCCAATCGCGACTAACCGGATTAAACAAAGCGCTATACCACCGACAACCAACGCTATCAATATTGCAGTGGCTATAATCCAAGGAGTTGGCCAAATAAGACGCTGTCCCGCCTTGCCGGTCTTGGAAAGATTGGCAAGAATTATACCGGGCGTTGCAGGTCTGAGTGCCAAAATTCCAAATCATTCTTTCATCAGTACAATAACCATAAGCCAAGCACTTGCCGGTTTCGGCTTCCTCCCTTAAGCATTGCTGTTCGTCAGCGCAATAACCGCTGTCACGATTAATATCGGCACTATTAATATCGGCTGTGGCCTTTTCCGGACCATAGCCGACTCGGCGGCAAAACACTTCCGGCGCTTTTAAGACCCAATGAGGATCAACTAAGCCAGCCAAGCCTTTCAACTCACCTTCAGCGCCACTGCCGTCAAAAGCATCCATTAAATCACCCAGGGTGTAAGTATTATTGGAATACTGACTAATATATTTGGCCGCTATTTCCCAGCCAACCGGCACAATCCGATATTTCCGTAAAATAATGATATTTCGTAAAGAAAAAACCGTCTGAATACTTTTTGTGTCAGTCACTTTGGGAGCAAATTGACGATTTTTGATTGATTCGGGCAAATCCTTGACCAAAGTCTTTTCCTTGATAGCTTGGGACAGCTGTTCGTCAATAACGCAATCGGTCGGACCGGGATTGGTCCGCTGACTGTCGCCACATTGCGCCAATTGGAGCAAAATACTGTAATTGTTGCCAACAGCATACTGAAAATTAACCAAGTTGGCAAATCGACCCTCGGCGCCTTGCCGGCCCTCGCTACTGGGCTGAGCTTCGGGATTGAACAAACTGGACAAACCAGTCAAGCCGGCTAAATTATTCAAATTAAAACCACTGCCGGACGATGAGCTGCCATCCGAAAAATAACCTTTCTTTAAATTATTAAGCAATTTAGCAGTCAAGGTATCCAAAAAAGTCTGAACCACATCCCAAATCGTGCCCGTATATTCCGGCGTTATGCCCGCGTCAACTGCTCTTCTATAAGACTCATCCTGAGCCATTCGAATCGACGTCCCCGGAGTTAAAACCCAGCCGGACAGAGTCTCCAAATCCTTCCAGCCCTGATTACTAAGTAATTTGTTTTCGGCTTTTTTGATTTCTTCGTTAACTTTTTGACCCAAACCGGCGTTAATAATCAAAAACGACGACAAATCATTTTCCCCGGGCCGCAACGCTGTCACATATTCATAGGCAAAATCAGGATTTTCCAAGGCGGAGCGCCAATTTTTAGTCATCTCGGAAAAAGTGCAACGCGGCTTCCGGGGCGCCCGCGGATCCACGCCGGTTTTTATCAAAAGCTTGACCGAAAAATCCGGCTCGCACAAATCCACCCCCCACCCCCATTTTTCGTCACTACTGTAAACTTCATCAATAAAAGCGCCAATGGCCTCGTCAGCCGTCTGCTTAAGATAGTTGTCCCAACCTTCAGTGACAAATAACGGCTGTTGACCCTTGCCACCGGAAGCGATCCAAGTGGCCGTATCATAAGCCAACTGCTGAGAAAACTGCCGCCAACCGGTTTTAAAAAGACCGGCAATTGCCTGCTTGGCTACTTCCTTCGCTTTATCCCAAATCTCTTCCATGGCTTGCTTGCGCAGAAAATTTTCGGCAAAACTGAATATTTCAGCTTGGCTAGCTTTAACACTAGTTGAAAGAATTTCGTCAATACAGAGCGCTAAAGATAGCGATGGTTCCTCCGCTAATGGCATCCCCGACATAAACTTACTACAAGTTTCTGCAGCAGCCTGTAAGGAAGTAGCTTTGCCAGACATGTCGATTCCCCCACCACTAATACCAGATGAAACTTGTCCGCCAATACTAGCATTCGTACTTCTTGATAAAGAAAAAAATAACGCAACAAAAATAAGGCTCAGTGACCCTAATTTAATTATTGTTTTTATGGAAAACCTATTCATTTGAAAATTTATCTTTACTAATCAAAATTAATTATTGGCCTGCTCTTTTAATTTATCCAAAAACATAGTTTTTAAATCTTCATCGCTGATAGTCGCCAAATCGCTTTCCGGCATACCTTGGTTAATTAACAACGCCCGAATCTGAGCGCCGGTCAAATTCTGCAAATCCGCCATTGAATTAATATCAATGTCCAAATCAACCTGCTCAGCCGAACCTGATTCCGTGGTTTGCTCAACTGGCGTTTGTGTCGCTAATCGGTTATATAAAAGCAAAATCTCTTCATCGGTCAATTGGTCCACTTCTTCCCGAGGCATACCGGAGGTGATAAAAACCTCTCTAATTGTTGCCACATTAAGCTCGGTCATTTCGGGACTGGGCATGGTGCCGGAAAAAATCGGCGCTTCGCCAGCTTGGTCGTCACCGGAAACGTCGGAGGCAAAACAAGGTTCTGTGCCGGCACAATTTGGGTCATACCCCATTTCCGCTTCATATTTGTCGCTCATCCCGTCGCTATCGCTGTCTTCCAAATACGGACTGGTTTTATAAATAGACAATTCCTCATAATCCGACAGGCCATCGCCATCAGTATCAACCAATAAAGACTGGGTATCATCCGGCTGGCAATTGCCATCAGGACAAGTCTCATCACTATCAACGCTACCGGCCGTGTCAAAAAACTTTAAAAATGGCTGATTCAAATTACTGGCCAACTGAAAATAAGCAAAAAAAACAACCACTACCGCTACCAATAAAATTGCTAAAGAAGTTGCTTTTTCCCTTTTGGTTCGGTTGTGGCCATTGCTATTTTGGCTAAAGTTGTTAAAACCATCTCCACCGGTTGATGGCTGATTGTTATTAATCAACTGATTAAACTGATTGTTATCAAATTGTCCGCCTTCCATAAGAACGGTGTGGATAAATCTTTTATTTATTATAACACAAAAAATAAATCAAGACTATTATGTTAGACCATAAATAAGTCTAAAAAGTCGAGAGCCTATAAAGTCTATAAAGTTGGAAAGTTAGGAAATAACCGGTAACCAGTAATGGGTAACGAAAATCGTAACTCGTAATCCATAATCCGTAACTCGGAACTCGAAATACGCTGATATTTAATGATATAGCAATCCGCCCTGGGCGGATTTAGCAATTAACATATTTTAAATTTTAAACTTCCCCGCTAATTTCCCTGCCAATTTTAGCCAATCATCCAACGATAAGTCCTGGGCGCGGATTTTTTCATCTAACCCCAAGTCGGACAATAATTTTTTGACCGCTTGATCGGACAAATCAAAACCAGCCGCCAAATTATTATGCAGCTGTTTGCGCTTGGCGCTGAAGCCAATTTTAACCGTCCGAAAAAACAATTTCTCTTCAATCTGGGGCAACTCTCTATTGATTGTTATTTTAATCACCGCCGAATCCACTGCCGGCTTGGGCCAAAAACAATTTTTGCCAACCGCAAACAAAATTTCCGGCTGACCATAAAACTGGGCGGCTAGTCCCAAAACACTCAACTGACCGGGTGAAGCGGTCAATCGCTGGGCCACCTCTTTTTGGACCATTAAAATCATCTCTTGGGGTTTGGGCGAATTAGCCAAAAAATTACGAAGAAATTTGGCAGTGATATTGTAAGGCAAATTAGCCACGACTTTATAGCCAAAATTACTCAATCCCCACTGGCTTAAATTAAGTTTTAAAATATCGGCCTCAATCAGACGGACATTGGCCCAATCAGCCAGTTTGGCCTGCAAAAAAAGAATGATTTTCTTATCCAGCTCCACAGCAATCACTTGGCCGGCTCGCTTGGCCAAAAAATCAGTTAATCCGCCCAAGCCCGGCCCAACCTCCAAAACCGTGTCCGCCGGCGACAAATTAGCGGCCGCCACTATCTTCTGGATAATATTGCGGTCAAGCAAAAAATTTTGGCCGCGGCTTTTGGCGGGCACAATATGATATTGCCGGCAAAAAGTTTTTATTTGTTCCAAATTAACCATTGTTTTTGATAATATTTTTTTAAAAAATACTTAAAAGCCAACCAAACCCGGCCCGCTCCGACCAACAGAATAATGAACAACAGATTAAACCACCAATAAGACCAATTGCCAAAACGCCACTGCCAATGTTGCGACAATAAGCTTAAGCCGACCAAATGATGCAAAAAATAAAGCATCAAAGAGGTTTGTCCCAAGATTACCAGCCCGGCGGCGGGCTTATTTTTCTGTTCCCACCAAGAATAAGCCCAACGAAAAATCAACAATACCCCGCCGATTACCCACAGCCAGGTCATCGGACCGGGAACCCAATGGCCGTTTAAATTATAATTGCCAACCCAAACCGGCAGCCCAAAAATAAAAAATATCCGGCCGAAGAAAAATAAACCGACCAACAGCCAGCCAATGGTCGCTACCACGGAAAAAAATTTTTGCTTATCAACAGAAACAATAAAAGCGCGGCCCCAAATCAGACCCAACAATACCAAACCAAACCAAGGCACCAGCGAAAAATCGGAAAAAAATATCTTCCCGATGATGTCACTGGCCTCGACCCAGGCGGAAAAAATTGGAAAAACCAAGCCGAAGCCGAACAACAATAACAGCGCTAAAGCTAATATCACCAAACGGCCCCCTTCTCTCTCACTCCAATAAAGAAACGGGATAGCCAAAATAATGGCGGCGCCGATGCAGTGGAGCACTTTGCCGGCCAAAATAGAATCATCGGCAAAAACCAAAAAATTAAACAGATAGCCTAATAAAATAATAACTAACCCCCGGCCCAGATATTTGCTTATTAATTGCCGCTTGGTTAGATTTTTTCGGGCGGCCATAAAGGACAATTCCAAGCAAAAACCGACTAAAAACAAAAAAATCGGCGCGGACAGGCTGACCGTAAAATAAATAATGGTATTGCCCAAGAGCGGGTCGCCACCAAACAGCCACCGGGCCGTGTGATTAAAAACCATCAACACGATAGCGACGCCTCTTAAGCCGTCAAGAAATTTTAAACGCGAATCAGACATGAGAAAATAATTTTCAATTTTCAATTTAAAATTTACAATGAATTTCCAATGATTTAATTTTCAAATTCGTCACGGAGTAAGGTAATGATCATCTACCTTCTAAAAGGGGAGGAACCCATAGCATGTGAGCAAAACTCAATTACCGATAGCCCAGATACAATATACTCATCAAACCGGCTAAAATAAATAAAGCGTTCCAACCCGGAGCAAAAAGATTGACCAGGACTAGGCCAGCTACAATTGCAATGATTTTGCCAACCACCAACGACATCTCAAAAAAAACAATCCTCTTAATAACCGAATTGTCTTGAGCGTCTTCATAGGTGGCGGCAATTAGGGGGATGCTATTGGTTTGTTTGGCGATTTTAGAATAAGCGTCAACTACAAACACGCCGAAAACGCTCCGAACAATCAGCCGAAACAACCAAGAAAAAAAATACAACACCGTGCCCAATCTCAAAACAACTCGCCGGTCTTGGTGGTCGGCCAAGCGGCCGATATACAGATAAACGGCCGTCATTACCAGGGTGGACGCGGCGCTAATCAGTCCCAAACCAAAAAAATCTTTAACCACAATAAAAATAAAAATCGGCCAAATAACCATCAAAATCAATTCCTCGCCAAATCCCCACAAGGACAGAAACCGACGACGATTGCTTCGCTGAAACAATCGCCGATATGCGCCCCAATAAGAAAAAGGCGTACCCTCAGCTTGCTCCTTGGTAACCAACATCGGAATATTAGAAACTAAAATAATAATCGTCACTAAAACAAACAACACCGAAAACCCAAAAAATTTCAACACCAAACCGCCAATAATCGGGCCGGCAATGATTACCGCCGATTGTAAAGCCATCAAATTGCTTACTTCCCGGCCCTGTTCGCCATCAATAGAAAATTTGGCAAAGTTGCAATGATAAGCCGGCCAATAAAATGTCTTGGACAAAACATAAAAAATCACCGCTATCGGCATCAGCCACCAGTTGCCCCTAATTCCCCAAAAACAAAAATAAAATAAGGCGGTAAAAAACGAGCCGACCGCAATTGAATGTTCATAGCCAAAACGCTGAGCAAATTTGGCGCCCCAAGGCAAGACCAAAAAATACAAAACATAAACCGCCAAATAAAAATACAAAATAATTTCTAAAGTGACACTCAGCGGTTGAACGGTGATAAAAATGGTGTACAAAAAAACCGGCTCAAAAATCAACACCATATACAGAGCCAAATTCAAAATCAAGGTTGACGAATAAAGTTCCTTAAC
>JAKQDP010000015.1 GCA_029558735.1 bacterium
TGGTGCCGGAGAGAGGACTCGAACCTCCAAGCCCGAAGGCACTTGCTCCTAAGGCAAGCGTGTCTACCAGTTTCACCACTCCGGCTGATTATTTCGTTAATAAAGTCTCGGCTAATAAAAATAGGTTCTTATTTTTTAAAAATACAAGAAATATAGCTTGTTGTCAATTAGTAGTGTATAATAAATATAATAAAATTTCTTCATTATTAATAAAATTATTAGCCATGAAGAAAATCATCGCAATCCCTTTCTTGCTGATAGGGATTTTTTTGTCTATTTTTTCGACTGTGGCCGCCGCTGATCCGAGTGTTGTCATTAATGAAATCGCCTGGATGGGCACTTTAATTTCCACTGACGACGAGTGGCTTGAGCTTAAGAACAACACTGGCCAGTCCATTGATTTGACCGGTTGGCATTTGACGGCTGCTGACGGCGCGCCGGATATTGAATTAGTCGGCGTTATTCCCGCCCAAGGTTATTTTTTATTGGAGCGAACCGACGACGACAGTGTGGCGGCGATTACCGCCAATCAGCTTTACACCGGCGCCTTGTCCAATAGCGGCGAGTTTTTGTCGCTTTATGATGGAGAGGGTAATGTTGTTGATGGGGTTTTTGTTTCTGGCGGTTGGCCGGCTGGCGACAATTCAGCCAAAGCGACTATGGAAAGAATCAATTCTTTATTGCCGGCTGATAGCAATAATTGGCAAACCGGTTTTACTGTCGGCGGCACTCCGGCGGCCGATAATAGCCGGCTTGGTATGCCACCATCTGATGAGCAGCCGACAGATGAACAACCAGTGGATGACATTGACGAAAATATTAATGACAGCCAGCCAGCCAATTGGTCGGCTGGCGTTTCAGATATTGTCATCAATGAATTTATGCCCGATCCTCTAGTTGGTCAGTCGGAATGGATTGAGCTTTATAATAATAGCGATTTTTCCATTGATTTGTCCGGCTGGAATATTGAGGATGGTAAGGGAAAGGTTTTGTCTTTGATGGGTGTTATTCAGCCGGGGCAAATTATAGCTTTTGATTTGTCGGCCAGCAAATTGAATAATGACGGTGACTTATTGATTATTAAAAGCAATCAGGGGGTATTAATTGATCGAGTCAGTTATGGTAATTGGGCTGATGAAAATATTGCCGACAACGCTCCTCGGGCAAAAACCGGCGAGACAATCGCTCGCAATCTCAATGGTTATGATACTGATATTGATAAGAACGATTTTTCTTTGACCATCCAAGCGACCCGCGGTTTGTCCAATATAATAATCTTGCCGCTTAAAGAGCAAACCGAGGCAGTGGAGGCTGAAGTTATTCGGCCGCTGGGTCATCAGTCGGCAACCGGACGGATAATAATAAATGAATTATTGCCCAATCCGGCCGACGACGAAACAGCTGAATTCATTGAGCTTAAAAATATTGATAATAAAGAAGTTGATATTACCGGTTGGATTCTACAGGATAATAGTCGTCGTCAATATGTGATTGATTGTGATTATTATGAGGATTGTCTATTGGCGCCGCTGGAGTTATTGGCTATTTATCGTTTTCAGTCCGGCCTGGCTTTGAATAATATCGGTGGCGACAGCGTCAAGTTGTTTTTTGCTGACGGCCGATTGGCCGATGAGGTGATTTATAAGGATAAAGCTGATGATGATAAATCATATAGCCGCGATGATGATGGCAATTGGCAGTGGACTATATTGGCGACGCCCGGCGAAGAAAATATTTTATTGTCTGTAGATGAATCCGAAGCGCTTGAAGATAATGATGCGGCCGTCGGACCAATAATTGAAAAAGAAATATTTTTACCCATTAAGATAAATGAGATTTTGCCCAATCCGGTCGGTTCGGATACGGTTGGAGAGTTTATTGAATTATACAATCCCAACAAAGAGGATATTGATTTAGCCGGCTGGCAGATTGATGATGACGAAGGAGGCAGCCGGCCCCATCAAATAAAAGACGGAAAAATTAAAGCCGGTAAATATTTGCTTTTACCGCGGACTGAAACTAAGTTGTCACTTAATAATGATTTTGATGCGGTTAGGATTTTTTCACCGGATGGATTATTACAAGATGAGATTGATTATGAGGACGCCAAAGAGGGCCGGAGTTATTCGTTATCAGGTGGTGATTGGTTTTGGAGCGAGCGGCCTACCCCCCAAGCCGATAACCTTATTATTTCGGCGCCGGCCATAAGCGGAACTAGGTCTGGCCAAAGCGCCAAGGGGTTGATAGACATTGAATTGGAATCAATCAGAGAGCTGGCGGTTGGTGACCAGGTATGCACCAGGGGCGTGGTGGCAGTGGAGCCGGGTGTTTTGGGTAGTCAGATTTTTTATTTGGCCGGGTCGGGTATTCAAGTTTATTCTTATAAAAAAGATTTTCCCCAATTGGCAGTCGGCGATTATGTGGAAGTGATTGGCGAAATATCCGAGGCTGGCGGTGAACGCCGGATCAAGACTGTCTCGGCGGCAGATATCAAGGTTTTGGAGCGGCAGGAATGTCCAGAGCCACATCAATTGGAAATTTCAGAAATCGGTGAGTCTTGCGAAGGCTTTTTGATAAAATTAAGCGGTACGGTCTTGGAAAAAAACGGCAGCAATATTTATATAGACGATGGTACCGGTGAGACAAAAATTTATATTAATAAAAATACGGGAATTGATATTTCCCAAATCGACGAAGGTGATTTATTATCGGTTATTGGCATAGTTTCGGAAACAAAAACCGGCTATCGGATTTTGCCCCGTCAACAAAGTGATTTGCAGTTGGTCGGCGAAGTTAAGGGCGCGGCAGAAGAAATCGCTTCTCACACTAATTGGTCGCAACTGGAAAAATATTTTTTGGCGCTAATGATTTTTTTGGGCGTGATAAATGTTTGGTTGATGTGGCACAATTGGCAATTAAAAAAATCCGGCTGGCGGATTATTGAAGAGGAAAAATAATCAAATTATAAATTTAGAATCGCCCCTCTTGGCTTGTCTGTGGCAGGTAAACTGGTAGGTGGAATAACAAATAAATCACAAATTCAAATTTGAATTTGTGATTTTTAGATTTAAATATTTTTCCGGTTTATTAAGTTCAGCCTCGCCATAATAGGAATAAAATATAAATCAGATAAGCGCCAAATAAACCGGCGCCCTCTCGGCGGACAATGTGTCGTTCTTTTTTGCCGGTTAAGACAAAATAAAACATTAGAGAAATTGCCAGTAAGGTGATGGCCAAGTCGAGATTAAGCGAGGGATTGAACGATAGCGGTTTGATTAGGGCGCTCAGGCCGAGAATAAATGAAGTGTTAAAAATCACTGAGCCAATAATGTTGCCAATGGCGATATCGGCGCTTTTTTTAATCACCGCCATGACCGAAGCGGTCATTTCCGGCAGAGTGGTGCCGATGGAGATAATGGTTAATCCGATAATTGTTTCGCTTAGCCCCAAGCTTCTGGCAATGGTGATGGCGCTGCTAACCACCCAATGGCCGCCCAAACCCAAACCAATGACGCCCAATAATACATAAGTCAGAGAAATCGGCATTTTGAATTTTTCATAGCTTAGATTTTCTTCGCCTTTAATCTTATTGATGCCGAAGGTGTAATACATAAATACGGCAAAAAATATCAGCAGAATAATTCCGTCAAATCTCGATAACAGCGAGAGCTTATCACCGCCCAGTAAGCCGTCATTAGCTAAGAAGAACAGCAAAATCATCACCATTAGGGCTAGCGGTATTTCTTTCCAGGCGGTGCCGTTTTTAATTCTAATCGGAGAAATCATAGCGGCAATGCCGGCAATTAGTAAGATGTTGGCAATACAGGCGCCAATAATATTGCCGATGGCAATATCGGCTGAGCCACGAAAATTGGCAATAATATTGATGGTCAATTCCGGCGCTGAGGTGCCGAAAGCGACAATCGTCAGGCCGATAAATAGATCAGACAATTTAAATTTCTTGGCGATTGAGGAGGCGCCGTCAATTAATAGGTCAGCGCCCTTAATCAGAAAGATAAAACCAATGAGCAATAAAAGATAGGTGAGCATGGGAGATTATGAAAAATTTCTAATTTTTTTCGCCAAAGGTGGATTTAATAAAATATCGAACCACTATTCCTTAAGGATTGCTTTTCAAATACTTTAACAATTCTTTATGGTCAGAAAATATTTTATCGGCCTGTTTTAAGTATTTTTTATTGAGGGTGGTGGCCAGGGCAAAGGTTTTTATCTTGGCGCTCTTGGCGCTCTTAATTCCCAAGGGGGAGTTTTCAATCACTAGCGCTTCGCTTGACTTGACATTAAGTTTCTTTAAGGCCAGGCGATAGGGCGCGGGAGATGGTTTGCTGTATCTGACATCGTCGCCGCTAATGACCACTTGAAAGATTTGAAAAAATTCTTTTTGGATAATTGGTTGGACGAATTTTTTATCGCTACCGGTGACGACTGCCAATTTCAAACCCTGTTTTTTTAAAAGGTCAATTAGCGGATAAATTTCTTTATAGATTTTCAGTTTAAAATTATCATTGATTATTCTTCTTTTTTCCGCGCCGAGTTTCCGTTTAGTAAGGGGGGATAATTTTTTGCCGCCGTGGGTCGAGAAAAACTGGACCATGGCCCGCGATGGCATACCTTCAGTCAATAGAACCTCCTGCCGGCTGATTTTTATTTTCTGCTGGGCGAAAGTTTGTTGCCAAGCGAGAACATGATAGCTCATTGTATCGGCCAAGACGCCGTCAAAATCAAATATGACTGCTTTAAGCATGGTAATTTTAAATTGTTATATTGCTATATTGTTAAATTGTTTGGTTTTAGTTTTATTGGCGCGCAAAAGCAATTTAACAATATGACAATTTGACAATTACTGTTTTTATGATTTGGATTGTTACCCGTATGTCATCTATTACGCCGAACTATATGTCATAAGCCATTTAGATCAAAGTAACATTCGCCACCGTATCATTGTCGGCCTTAAAGCGCATCACGCGCACGCCTTGGGTGTCACGGCCGAGGACATTGACATCTTTAGCAGCCAAGCGAATAACTTGGCCATTATGGGAAATGACAATCAGATCGTTTTCATCGCCATAGACTACGTGGCCGGCGATAATATTACCGGTCTTGGAAGTTATTTTGGCGGTTTTAATACCACTGCCGCCGCGGCCTTGGACTTTGTAGGCGTTAAGCTTGGTTTGTTTGCCAAAACCTTTATCCATAATCACGAGTAGCTTGGCGGTCTTGTCCAACTTGGGATCAAAAATACCCATTCCGACCACCATATCGCCAGTTCTTAATTTGATACCACGGACGCCCGAAGCCGCTCGTCCCATTGAGCGGACAGCCGCTTCCTTAAATCGAATCGCTTGGCCTTTGGCGGTTACCAAAATAATATTCTCCGTGCCATTGGACGGAATAACCCATTCTAAGTTGTCGCCCTCTTTGAGTTTGATGGCAATCAGTCCCGAGTTTCTGACTTTAGCAAAATCTTCCATTGGTGTTTTCTTGATGGTGCCGCGATTAGTGACCATTACCAAGAATTTGTCATTTTCAATTTTAGTCGAGGGAAGAATGGCGGAGACTTTTTCATTAGGCGCCAATTGGAGGAAGTTGACCAGCGCCTGGCCCTTGGCAGTCCGTGAGGCTTGAGGGATATCATAACTCTTGAGTCGAAAAATGCGGCCGCGGCTGGTGAAAAAATAAACGTCGGCGTGAGTGGAGGTAATGAAGAAATGCTCAACGCCGTCTTCTTCTTTGGTGGTCAAGCCAATAACGCCTTTGCCGCCGCGACTTTGTTTTTTAAAGGTGTCCGGTGGCAGGCGCTTGATGTAGCCGTCATTGGTCACCATGACAATCGCTTCCTCATCCGGTACTAAATCTTCCATTTTGAAGCTGTCCACGCCATGGGCAATGACTTGAGTCCGCCGTGGCTCGTCAAAGCGATTTTTTAGCTCAGTCATTTCAGTTTTAATAATCCCTTTAATCTTGGCCGGTGATTTCAAAATCCCCTCTAATTCTTTGATTAATTTTTGTTTTTCTTTCAGCTCGGTTTCGACTTTGAGTCGTTCCAAGTTGGCCAGTTGTTGGAGTCTCATTTCCAAAATGGCAATTGCCTGTCGCTCACTCAACTTGAATTTTTTCATCAGGTTCTCTTTAGCCTGTTCTTTGTCCTTTGATCTTTTGATGGTGTCGATTACCTGGTCGATTTTGGCCAAAGCCAGCACTAAGCCTTCCAAGATGTGGGCGCGGTCTTTAGCGCGGTCAAGCTCGAATTGGGTGCGGCGAGTAACCACTTCTTGACGATGTTTAATATATTCTTCCAGCACCGCCTTCAGGGTCAAGACTCGCGGTTGAATGCCGTCAACCAGCGCTAAAACATTAAGATGAAAAGTTGATTGCAGGGCGGTGTGCTTGAATAATTGATTGAGAATTTTTTTGGGATAGGTGTCTTTTTTCAGTTCAATAACGATTCGGACGCCTTCTTTATTGGATTCGTCACGCAAGTCTCTGATGCCTTCAATTTTTTTGTCTTTGACTAATTCGGCGATTTTTTCCAACAGGGTCGCTTTATTGGTTTGATAAACCACTTCTCTGACGATGATTCTAAATCCGCCGCTTCGGGTTTCTTCAATGTCAGTTTTGGCGCGGCAGACAATGCCGCCTTTGCCGGAAGCATAAGCTTGTTTGATGTCTTGGTGATTGTAAATAATGCCGCCGGTTGGAAAATCCGGTCCTTTGATAAATTTCATCAGGTCGTCAATTGTGCAGTCGGGATTGTCAATTAGGTGGCTGGCAGCATCAATTACTTCGCCAAGATTGTGGGGCGGAATATTAGTCGCCATACCGACGGCGATGCCTTGGGTGCCATTAATCAGCAGATTAGGCAATCGAGCCGGCAAGACCTGCGGTTCTTGATGGGCGCCGTCATAATTGGGTACAAAATTGACGGTATTTTTTTCAATATCCAAAAGCATTTCTTCGGCAATGTTTTTCAGCTTGGCTTCGGTATAACGCATCGCGGCCGCTCCGTCGCCGTCCATAGAGCCGAAGTTGCCTTGGCCGTTGACCAAGGGGTAACGCAAAGAAAAATCCTGAGCCATCCGGACTAAGGTATCATAAATAGCGGCGTCGCCGTGGGGATGATATTTGGCCATTACTTCGCCGACCACATTGGCGGATTTGCGGAATTTGGCGTTGGCTTTCAAGCCGATATTCCACATCGCATACAGAACGCGACGATGGACAGGTTTTAAGCCGTCACGAACATCGGGCAAGGCGCGAGAAATAATAACTGACATAGCATAATCCAGATAGCTTTGCTGGACTTCCTCACTGATAACCTGGTTGGATATGCCGGGCTCGATTATTTGATTGGAATCAGTTGCGGCAGTTTCGATCGGTGTCGGATTATTTTGTTTCGGCGCCGGTGAAACGCTCGGCTGGTTGTTTTTTCCGCTGGTTTTTTTGGGCATAATTATTGAAGAAATTTAAGAGTAGAAATTATTTTTTCCAGAATGGCTAAATAGGCGTGGCCATTTCTGGTGTAAACATTGAGTTCATACAGGTCGCCATTTTTTTCGGTGAAAATAGAATAAGAGATTTCAGTGGTGGTGGCGTTGGTTCGGTGGTATTTAAGCGCCGGCTGGAAGTCAATGAAAATTTCTTTATCAAAGGAATAGTCGGCGTTAAGATTTTTATCGGTCCAATCAGTGAGGGTGGTTTTGGTGGGATTTTCTCGCTTAGTAATCATTAGTTGCCCCAATGATTCGGGCAGATTGTTCGGGTCATCATAGCTGGCGATTACGATTGACTGGCCATCATTTTTGCGGGTCCAACCGGAGGGTGATTTCAGAGAGAGGTTCAAAGATTTTTCAATATTCTCCGGCCAAGCAGCGCTATCCAAATTCAATTCGATTTCTTTTAAAGTATTGGTTTTCAGTTGCTCAAGCTGCTGGAGATCTTGGTATTGGCTGACCGTTTCTTGGCTGGTTGCCTTAACCTCGGAAAAAATATTTTTTATTTCATTGATGTTCTGGCTCACCTGGTCGGCGATTTCTTTTAAATCGCCAGCGCTGGCGGTTTGGGCGATATTTTGGCGCAGAGTAGAAAACCAGAAACCAGTTATCATTAAGCCGATTATTGCCACAATCAGCCAAACCAGCCGATTTTTCTTAGTCAGGTCGTCATTATCGGCATCAACAGCAATGTAGTGAGTTTGCTTGGTTGTTTGGTCGGGAAACATTTCGGTTGTCGCTATTGATTGATTAAGCTCGGCAGTCAAGCTGTCGTTGTCGAGTTGGCGGTTTTTGGTTCGGGTCGTTTGATGGCCGGTTTTTTTAGGAGCGGTTTTTCTTCGAACAGCTTTTTTTCGAACAATCTTTTTTTTAGTGGGGGGCATGGGATTGATAAAAATTTCTAATTTCTATCCGCCCAAGGCGGATTTGATTTGTAATTTTATGCTTTTCTATCCGCCCAAGGCGGATTTGATTTGCCGTTTTTAATTTTAGGGATTCAAGATGACGATTTTAGTTTCTTCCTGGGGCAAATCTTTTTTGTTGATTTTTAATTTGTCGGCTTTTTCTGTTGGTAAACCGGAAATTTTTAGGAATGTTTCCAAAGGGTCAAGTTTCAATTTGAGGCCGGGAATTTGGTAATGCATCGGAATGACGATTCGCGGCTCTATTTCTGCGATAATATCGTTAGCTTTTTTGGCGTCAATGGTCACTGCTCCACCGACTGGAATCATTAAGACGTCAACACCATTCATTTTTTCCAGTTGTTCGTCATCGAGCGTATGTCCCAAGTCGCCCAAATGGATAATGTTCATATCTTCGACCGTTAGTCGGTAAATAGTGTTATTCCCCCGTTCCCGGCCCTGTTGGTCGTCATGCCAAGACGGAATACCATAAACAAAAATATTTTTAGTTTCATATTCGCCCGGACCGTTAATAATAAATGACTCGCCCTTGATGGCGTCAAGATTGTTATGGTCGGGATGATTGTGAGAAACAGCCACAATGTCAGCTGAGAATTTTGGCACCCTGAGACCATAGCTGTCATCATAAGGGTCAATGGCGATAATCACCTCTTCCCCATTATTTTTTGCTTGGAGTTTAAAAAATGATTGACCGAACCATTGAATTTGCATATTTTTTTTGCTAAGATGAGTTAGTTGGCACAATCATATTTTACAATAAAATTTATTAAAAATCAATTAGCGGTCTCAGCTGATTTTAAGATTAGGAGTTGATTATTTTTTGGTCGGATTTAACTGGCGGCAATTGATTGGCGTGAAAAAATGTTTGCCCCTATAGTTCAATGGATAGAACAAGCCTCTCCTAAGGGCTAGATCTAGGTTCGATTCCTGGTGGGGGCACTAATATTACTCAATTATCAAATCTTGACAAAATTTAAAAATTGTGATAGAAATTTAAACTGAAGGATAGGTGTTCTATCTATTGGTCTTTGACAAAACTCAAACAAAGAAAGGTGAAGAAAGGTGGGAAAAGAAATTTTCCGGGGTCACCTGGAGGAGTGTTTTGATCATTATATTGAAACACTCAGCTTCATTGCTCCTAAAGGGACAAGAGGCAGTCCGGAGGCCAAAATGCCCCTGGTAGGCTTTTGTGGGGTAACCATTTCAACGGTTACCCGCTGGTTTAACCAAAAAATTCTGCCAATCGGGGAAATATTAATAAAATTGACCTGTTTTCTCCAGTTGCTCGGTTATCGGGTAATCGAATTTGAAAGATTGCCCCAAATAAGGCGGAATTTTGCCGAGCTTATCGGTTTTGGCCTGTTGTCTGGTCAAGAAGCTTGCCAACTACTCGGTTACAAAAAATCAAACTCTCTTTACCTGGTTCTTCAAGGAAAGGAAGGAATGAGCCAGGAAAAGAAAGAAAAAATGTGGGAAGTATGGAAAAAAAGGAGGGTGGAATTAGAACAGAGAAAGAGCGAGCTGGAGAAAAAGCTAGTCGAAGAAAATAAAGACGCCAGCGTCTGGCAACTGATTCGTCGGTTGCTAGATATTATTGAAGCCGGAGAATTTTCAGCCGAACAGAATTGGCCAGAATTGATGGTTAATGATGTTTTTCGGCTGGGAACCTGTCTTTCTGATCTCGCCTCTCAAAAAGTGTTGTCCACAAAAAAGGAGGTGGACAATGAAAAAGAGGTATGAAGCCATAGTGGTGAAATTGATTGAGGCGGGTAAACACGGGCCGTATGCAGTGGCTCGTTTGAAGGATGTGGGTCTGGTTACCTTTTCCTTGGAGCCAAAAGTTTGGCAGGAAAGAGACTGGCCCGAGTTGGGGACCTATGTGGTCCTCGAGGGTTTGATAAAGAAACGCGCCGGTTGGCGAGCACAACAGGGTCGGTATTTGAATCCGACTGACGAGGAGAGAAGGTATGACAGCAGCAGCACGGAGAAGTGAGCGAGAAGAGCTTGTTTCGGTCTTGATTAGTGACCTGAACAAGAACTTGTTCGTCCGACAGGAATTGGATCAGAACCACGTTCTCTATTTGGCCGAGCTAATTGAAGCGGGCGTGGTTCTTAACCCGATCGAGATCACGCCAGACATGGCGGTGATTGACGGTCGTCATCGGATTGAAGCAGCCGAGCTTAACAGTCAGGTAGAGATTAAGGCCCGAATTATCTCCATTTCCGACGAATCGGAACTGGTAGCGCGGGCCTACCGGGCCAATGTGGGCGGGGCTCTGCCTCCGACCCAAGAAGACACCGAGCATACGGTGCTTCTCCTTCTTGACCGAGGAGTAGCCAAGAAAAGGATCGGCGAACTACTGGGGTTGCCGGCAGCCCTGGCCCGCAAATATATTAACAGTGTTCAGTCCAAGCTGAATCGGCAGCGTCTTCAGCGGGCGGTTTTGGCTGTCACTGAGGGTGGCCTGACTGTTGCCAAGGCGGCCGAGCAGTACGCCGTTGAACCGGCTCAGTTGAAGGAGGCCCTGTCGGGTAAGAAGAAAAAATGGGGAATTTCCGAAATAAAGTTGGCTCTGAGCAATCAGTATAGAGCCAGCAGCAAAAGGAATTCCTCCATCTGTAAGAAAATGATAGAAAAATTCGAAGATGGCGATGTTACGGCCAAGCAGGCCATGTCCATCTTCAATCATTTGGAACATCTCCAGCGACGGTCTGCGCGATTGGTCGCTGATTGGAAAAAAAGGTTTGAGGCCAAAACTCAGATCTAGTTTTCCCGGCCGGAATTCTCTTTGGAGGATTCCGGCCTTTTTATTTTTGAGTTAAAGATAGCAATTCTTATACTTTTTGGGTCTTCTATTTTTAGTCATAACTAGTAAAAAATTATAAGTTGGTTAAATATCTAGTTTTGGTTATCATTTCTTTGGCTATATTTGAAAAACAACAAAACAAACAATTTAATTTTAAATTAATTATTTTATATTTTATGATATTTTTATTTAATTTTGTCAATACTGATTAGTGGATAAATTGTGATTTATGTGGACAAATGTCTAGACATGTCTAGACATTTCTCTATTGCACTGCTGTTGATTAATGTTTTTTTGTTTAATTTTAGCAAAATCGTTTTTATTTTTTATCTAAATTTAAACAAAAAATATGATTTTATATTGACAAAAGTATTAAAATATGATATAATTATATAATGGGGGTCAGTTTAAAAAAGGAATTTAAATTGGATTAATTTTGTGAATAAGCCGCTTGAATATTATTTATAGATAAGATAAAATAATATAAGTTAACTGTTTTGGGCCTTTAGCTCAGTTGGCTAGAGCGCTTCCATGGCATGGAAGAGGTCAAGGGTTCAACTCCCTTAAGGTCCACCATTAATTACTTATCCGCATTCTGGAAGGAAAGAGCGTCTCAAGGGCTCAAAAAGGCCCCAGGGGTCGCTGGCGGTCTTAAAAAAGCTCGGCAAAATAGTTTTAATTATTTCTATTAATGAGCTTTTTGAAATAAATATGCAATATCCATCCCTCAAAGAACTCCTTGATAAATTAAAAATATCATCAAGAGTGAAGGGCGTTTTTTCTACAGGTACAACCGCAACATCCCTTACTCCAGCAAGTGATATTGATTTAATTGTGGTTATTGATAAAAATTTCGAAGAAATTAAATCGATTTTTGCAACAATTGAAAATCGATTTGCTGATATTTATTTTTTTGATATTGATTTTATAAACTAATTAAAGGATAAAAGTGAAGTTTCGGTAAATAATTTTGGCGGAATGTTTTTAGAGTGGCTTAAGAAAGGAAAAATAGAGTACGACTCGGAAAAACTATTAGAAAGTCTAAAAGCTAAAATTGAAGAAATTTCGCCTACGCAAAAAGCGGTGGAGTCAGAAAAAAGAGATTTTTGGATTAAAACGAATTATAATTTTATAGCTAATTTAAGATATTATAATTCAAAAGATGAGATTTATCACAAAGCCTTGGAATTGAGACTGCTTTATAGCGTCATTGAACTGATCACGGCCTATTTTCTTTTTGCGGTATTCCGTGGCGTGGAGAAAAATCAGCTATAAAATATCTTGAATTGAATGATCAAGGCCTTCTTTCTATTTTTGAAAAATATTCAAAAAGCAATAATTTAGCAGAAAAATGAAATTTTATACGGAATTATTTAACCTCGTTTTTTTTGGTGAATATCAAAAATGGAATGACGATTTTGTCGTTGCCATTTCAACCAAAAATCAATACAAGTAAGGCTTAAATAAGTTTTGGAATAATTTAACAAGCGGTTAGGATTAAACAGCAAGTTTATTAATAAAGAATAGTTATTTATTTAAAGATTGTCACCAAGTCCGAAGTCTTGTTGCAGTCATAAAAACTAGAATATTTTAAATTATTAAAAACAGTTCTTAATTTCACGTGAACAAAGACACCGCCCCATTGTCTTATTCTGGTTTAATATTAGGTAAAATAATTTTATTTTTTATCTAATTTTAGCAAAATTTATCATATTTATAGTTTAAGAAAAGATTCAGTCAAAGAATAGAAGATTAACGCTTGTTTTTATGATTTGCATTTATTTTTAATAATGCCTACAATAAAGCCAATTAAGTAATTAAACCTCTTATATATGGAAGAGCAAAAAAATCAGGAGAACAAAGATTTTTCTCCTCATCAATCCAAGGAGGAGCAAGCGAGTGCCCAGCAACCCGGTTTTGATAATATTGTTCATACTGAGCCAACTGATCCTCAAAAAGCAGATTATCAAAATAATTTATCTAAATTTAGCCAAAATAATGGTAATGGTTTAAATTTAGAAAGTCAGTCTAAGGGCAAAACTGAAACCCCCTCCTCTTCCCAGCCTTCTTTCTCAGAATTAGAGCAGACAAAGACCAAAAAAACGCCAGTAATAATTTTTTTATTGATAATTTTAGCCATTATTGGTATTTGGTATTTAAATGGTGATAATTTGGAAGAACCGCAAGGACCAAATCAGGAAGAAAATGATATTAATATTAGTGTTGATAACACTCCTCAAGATGGCACAGTTAATATTATCAGTGAAGAAAAATGGAATCAGCAACAAAACAGCGAACAAGCAAATCAGCAGCTGGTTAAAAGACTTGACGGATATGTATATGTTATGTCATATTATAATAATCTTGAAAAAGATCCGGGTTTATTGGATTGTTCCAGTGTTTATCCCCTAGAAAGAAAAATAGAAGATAGATATGGCGCTGATACAGTTAGCGCGGTTATTGGTTTATTGCGGCCACTAAGCGAAGAAGAAAAACAAGCCGGCTGGTCCTCAGCTATACCGGCAGAGACTTATTTGATGGAAATTAAATTAGAAAATAAAACAGCAAAAGTTTATTTGGCCGGAGAAGTTGCTAATTTGGGCGGTTCTTGCGCAGTTACCGCTGTCCGCGCTCAGCTTGAGCAAACCTTGAAGCAGTTTTCTTATGTTGATGAGGTGGTTATTTGTATTAATGGCAATTGTCGCCAGGACGAAATTTTACAGCCCTAACCTAATCATTATCCCGAGCAATTTGATTTATTTTTTAGCTGGCAGTTTTGCCGGCTTTAAGATTTGTAAAAAAAATTATTTGTGTTATTGTGAATATACAGCTAGTAATATACAGCCAGCAATATATAGCTATCAACATATTGCTAGCAATATACAGCTAGCAATATATTGATGTTAGTTAATTATTGTTAATTAATTAATTCCTCTTATGGTGCAGATGAAAAAATTGGGGCCGAATATCAAAGCCGGGCGAATTAAGCGAGGTTGGTCTCAAGAACAATTGGCAAAGTTGTGCCAATTAAAATTGTCCAACCTTGCCAAGTTGGAAAGCGGCGCTAATCATAATCCGACTTTAGATACCTTGATCTGTCTTTCGCAGGCCATTACTGATGGCAGTATTGATAAATTATTAAAGTAGGCGGCATGATTGTTGGCCATTTTATTTTTAGAGCCATTTGTTATAATTAAGTAGCTTTAATTAATAATTTTAATTTATGAGCGAGATTATTTTAACTGATGATAATTTTGACAAAGAAGTGCTCGGCAGCAGTCAGCCGGTGTTGGTGGATTTTTTTGCTGATTGGTGCGGACCATGCAAAATGCAAGCGCCGATCATTGAACAATTAGCTGAAGAGATTAATGATAAGGCCAAAATCGGCAAACTGGATGTTGATGCCAATCCGGCAATTGCCCAAAAATATGAAGTAATGTCTATTCCCACTTTGATTATTTTCAAGGACGGCCAAGTAGTAGAGCGGTTGACCGGGTTGCAGAGCAAGGATATTTTATGGGAAAAATTCAATTCATTAATTTAATATTTCATGCCTGAAAAAAATATTTATGATTTAATTATTGTTGGCGGTGGTCCGGCCGGTTTGTCCGCGGCGATTTATGCCGGGCGACGGCAATTAAATACTCTGGTCTTAGCCAAAAATATCGGTGGACAGATGGGGATTAGTGATCAGATTGAAAATTATCCGGGGTTTGATTTTGTGACCGGTTTTGAATTGGCTCAGAAGATGTTTCAACAGGCCCAAAAGTGGGGCGCTCAATTTGAATTTCGGGAGGTGGAAAAAATAATTTCTCAGGAAAATACTTTTGTCATTACTGTCGGTTCGGGTCAAGAATTTTCCGCCCGGGCGGTGATTTTGGCATTTGGGTTGACTTCTCGCAATTTGGAAGTACCGGGTGAAAAAGAACTCCAAGGCAAGGGCGTTACTTATTGCGCCACTTGCGATGGGCCGTTATTTAAGGGCAAAACCGTAGCCGTGGTTGGCGGCGGCAATTCCGCTTTGGAGTCGGTGGAATATCTGTCTAAACTGGCAAGCAAAGTCTACCTGATTCATTTTAAAAATAAATTTACGGCCGTTCCCGCCCTGGTTGATCGAGTTAAGACAATTGATAATGTGGAATTTATCTGTTGCGCCCGGGTGGAAAAAATTAATGGTCGAAATAAATTGGAATCCGTTGATTTGGAAAATATTGATGACGGACCGGCGAAAAAGAAATTAGAGCTTGACGGCTTATTTGTCGAAATTGGCTACCGAGCCAAGACCGATTGGCTGAAAGATTTTGTTGAGCTCAATCAGTCGGGAGAAATAATTTCCAGTCGAGATGGCAAAACTTCCAGACCCGGCGTTTTTGTCGCCGGCGATTGTTCCGATAGTCAGTATAAGCAGGTCGTCATTGCCGCCGGCCAGGGCGCGGTAGCTGCTTTGCAGGTGTACAATTATCTTGTTCAAAAGCAGGGAAAAAAGATTTTGCCGGATTGGGGGAAGGCACGTAGTACATAACACGGAATATAGAATACAAAAGCCCATTGTAATCCGTAACTCGGCAATCAGAATCATTGTTATATTGCTATATTGTCAAATTGTTATTGACTCCCAAACTTAGAGTTAGCACCCAACAATATAACAATCCGCCGCGGCGCCTGCCCGCCTGTGGTGGGGACAATTTAACAATTATTCCTTTGAAATTAAAAATTTTCCTCTGTCGCGGATTATAAATTCTAACACTCACTATGCTCTCGCCTTTAAATTTAAGCAGAGAAAAAAACTTAATCGCCGCTGGTTTTAAACAAATAGCCGGTATTGATGAAGCCGGTCGCGGCTGTTGGGCCGGGCCGGTAGTGGCGGCTTGCCTAAATTTTGACGAAAAAAAAGCGCTTGACGACGTCGAGATGAATGCTGCGGTGGCTGATTCAAAATTGCTTTCGCCGTTAAAGAGAGAAAAAATTTTTGCTTGGCTAATTGATAAATTTGATTATGGCGTTGGGGTGGTGGATAATGAATTTATTGATCAATACGGAATTATTAAGGCGACCAGATTGGCCATGAAATTGGCGGTTGACAAACTAGCCGGCCAACCTGATTATTTATTAATTGATGCGGTGGATTTGAAAGCGGACATCGCTCTAGAACAGGAAGCGATTATTAAGGGTGACCGACTGGTTTGGTCGATTGCCGCCGCTTCGATTATTGCCAAGGTTTGGCGCGATCAAATCATGGTTGGGTATCATCGAGAATTCTCTTGTTATTGTTTTAATCAGCACAAAGGCTATGGCACCAACCTGCATCGCCAGATGATTGCCACTCATGGTATTTGTCCGATTCACCGTCGCAGCTATCAGCCGATCGCCGAGTTGTTGACCGGCTGATTTTTTGTTATAATTTTGTTATAATAAGAATGAAACGACTGCCCCCGGGCAGGGCTTAATATTTAATTAGCGAAAAAATATGCCTCAAACCGGTAATGAATTGATCAATGCTGATATTTTTAGCAAATCCGGCGTCAGCGAGGGAATGAGTGTTGGTGATTTGGGTTGCGGTAATTTGGGATATTTTTCCATTCCGGCAGCCAAATTAGTCGGGCGGAGCGGGGTGGTTTATGCGGCTGATATTTTAAAATCAGCATTGGAGGCGGTTAGTCATCGCGCCAGTCAAGAAGGTTTGGATAATCTCAAAACGGTTTGGTCTAATTTGGAAATTATCGGCGCCACCAAAATACCAACTGAGAGTTTGGATGTGGCGTTTTTGATAAATATTTTATTTCAGTCGGACAAGGATGATCTGGTCCTCAAAGAAACTTACCGTTTAGTCAAACCGGGCGGTAAATTGGTAGTGGTGGATTGGCTTAAAATTAGCGCGCCATTTGGTCCGCCAATGGAAGATCGGACTGACCAGAAGCAGATTACTCAGTTTGCCGTCGATGCCGGTTTTAAATTATTGGAAGAATTTTCGGCCGGGCCATATCATTATGGACTTTTATTTATTAAGTAATTTTCAAATTTAGATTATGCCGTTAGACCTTGTTAAATTTTTTGAATTTGACCGGCTGTTTCATTTGCGGCCGGCGATTGCTCTAACCACGATTTATTGGCTGTTGGCTTTTTTTGGGATTTTTGTTTTGGCTAGCCTGATTGTTTGGATAATCGCCAAAACTAAGGCGACAGAAAGATATCAATTGAAAATTCTCAATAAGTACGCGTCGATGCTTTTAGTGATGGGTTTGTTGGGTTGGCTTTGGACTGGCATACGATACGAAAAAATCTTTTTTCTGGCTGGTCGTTTTTGGTTCTTGGTTTGGTTGGTCGGTTTGGCAGTCTGGTTTTATTTTATTGTGAAATATCAGACCAAAACCGTGCCGTTGGCCAGAAAACAAGCGGCGGAGCGAAAAATGTTTAATAAGTATCTGCCCAAGAAGAATAAATCATAGCCACTATGGCGGTGGATAGGGATAAATTGACGATCGGCCGGCTAGGTGAACGGTTGGCGGCCGAGTTTTTGAAGAAACAAGGAGCAAAAGTCATTGACTATAATTTTCATACTCGATTCGGGGAATTGGATCTTATCGCTCAATTGGGCGATGAGCTTTTGTTTTGCGAGGTGAAAACTCGCAGTTCTTTGGAATATGGTTTTCCGGAATTGGCGGTTAATCAATCCAAGCTGGACCACCTAACCAAGGCAGTGGAGATTTACTTGGCGGAAAAACAATGGGTCGGCTTCTGGCGGTTGGATACTCTGGCTGTCCAATTGGATTCGGCCAAGCGGTCGGCCAAAGTCAAGTGGTTTAAGGATATTAGCCGTAATATTTAGGTCTGGGCGGTCATTATTTGTTTGTTTTAAGCACATACATTTGGCGGATATTAATTGTTAATTAAAGCCAACATTTCATTGGGCGTCTTTCCGCCTAAAGAGCAATGCTCCAAGTTATTGTAATAATTATTCCAAATTCTTAACTTCTTCTTTAAGTCAGCAA
>JAKQDP010000023.1 GCA_029558735.1 bacterium
GGCTCAATTTCGCCGTTAGCCGACCAGGCCGGCTGAATAGTTGAAAACAACAGCGAAAATACCACTGCCGCGTTCAAAATCCGCCAATTTAATCTTAAGTGATGCTTTTTAACCATAGCGATTAAAACTTAAGAATAAAAACATATTTAAATTTTTAAAAGCAAAGAAGTTTTAGACGTTGTTATCTTAGGCAATAAGTCATTGACTGTCAAAAAAAGTCAAGATTAAAAAAATTTCTCTGCCAAGCCTGCGACCGCACCGCTTGATTTTATTGGGCTTATCAAAACCGGCTGTTTTAAATTTGAATAAGCCAAAATCATTTATTTTTCATTTTCTCGCCGCGCCTTGACCCGCCGCCAAAAATTATCAGTGACACTCTCTTCCTCCTCGACATAAATTACCTCGTCACTCTCGGCTTCATCCACTTGCCACGGCTCGTAAACCTGTTGGGGCAATTCTTTGATAAATTGCGAGGGCTGATTGAGATTGCCAGTGGCCAAACTAAACAAGGGATAAGTCAAATACAAATAATCCTGAGCCCGAGTGACAGCAACATAAAACAGTCGCCGTTCCTCTTCTAGGTCGGTTAGTCGCTCAAAAGCTTTAGCATTGGGAAATTGGCCGTCAAGCAAACCAAGAATAAACACTGCCGGCCACTCCAACCCCTTGGCTTGATGAATGGTCGATAATACGACCGCCTCCTCAGCTCCGGCTTGATAACCGGCAAGGCTTTCGCCTTTAAAGCTCTCCCCTAGGGCGGCGTCAGCCAAAAATTTAGCCAAATCATCATAATTGGCGGCAAATAACGCCAATTGCTCCAAATCAGCCAGACGATCCTGATAATTATCATAATTATTTTTCAATTGTTCGCGATAATCAGACTCAATAATTGATTTAATCATCGCCGCAATATCATGACTAGTACCAGAACTGATGCGAGCAACCAATTGCTGCAGTCGGTCAAAAGAAGTTTGAGCCCGCGCCGGCAAACCCAGCACCGGATTATTAGTGATGGCCGCCAAATCCGGCCGGCCCAACAATTGCTGATATATTTTTTGGGCGCCGACCAAACCAATGCCCGGTTGAAGCAATAGCAATCTCTGCCAGGCCAATTCATCATGACAATTGACCAAAATTTTTAAAAAAGCAATCACCTCCTTGATATGCGCCTGTTCAAAAAACCGCAAACCGCCCCGCATAACATAAGGAATGTTCCGCTTATTGAGCGCCAACTCCAATTCCAACGACTGATAGTGAGCCCGAAACAAAATG
>JAKQDP010000024.1 GCA_029558735.1 bacterium
GGCTCAATTTCGCCGTTAGCCGACCAGGCCGGCTGAATAGTTGAAAACAACAGCGAAAATACCACTGCCGCGTTCAAAATCCGCCAATTTAATCTTAAGTGATGCTTTTTAACCATAGCGATTAAAACTTAAGAATAAAAATATATTTAAATTTTTAAAAGCAAAGAAGTTTTAGACGTTGTTATCTTAGGCAATAAGTCATTGACTGTCAAAAAAGTCAAGATTAAAAAAAATTTCTCTGCCCCGTCTGCGACAGCGCCCCTTAGTTTCATTAGGCTTGTCAAAACCGGCTGTTTTAAATTTAAATAAGCCAAAATCATTTATTTTTCATTTTCTCGCCGCGCCTTGACCCGCCGCCAGAAATTATCAGTGACACTTTCTTCCTCTTCGACATAAATTACCTCATCACTCTCGGCTTCATCTACTTGCCACGGCTCGTAAACCTGTTGGGGCAATTCTTTGATAAATTGCGAGGGCTGATTGAGATTGCCAGTGGCCAGACTAAATAAAGGATAAGTCAAATACAAATAATCCTGAGCCCGAGTAACAGCAACATAAAACAGTCGCCGTTCCTCTTCTAAGTCGATTAGTCGCTCAAAAGCTTTGGTATTGGGAAATTGGCCGTCAAGCAAACCAAGAATAAACACTGCCGGCCACTCTAAGCCCTTGGCTTGATGAATGGTCGATAATACGACCGCCTCATCAGCTCCGGCTTGATAGCCGGCAAGGCTTTCACCCTTAAAACTCTCCCCCAGAGCGGTGTCGGCCAAAAATTTAGCCAAATCATCATAATTGGCGGCAAATAACGCCAATTGCTCCAAATCAGCCAAACGATCCTGATAATTGTCATAATTATTTTTCAATTGTTCGCGATAATCAGACTCAATAATTGATTTAATTATCGCCGCAATATCATAATTGGTACCAGAGCTGATACGAGCAACTAATTGCTGCAATCGACCAAAAGAAGTTTGGGCCCGCATTGGCAAACCCAGCACCGGACTACTAGTGATGGCCGCCAGATCCGGCCGGTCCAACAACTGCTGATATATTTTTTGGGCGCCGACCAAACCAATGCCCGGTTGAAACAATAATAATCTCTGCCAGGCCAATTCATCATGACAATTGACTAAAATTTTTAAAAAAGCAATCACCTCCTTGATATGCGCCTGTTCAAAAAACCGCAAACCGCCCCGCATAACATAAGGAATGTTCCGCTTATTGAGCGCCAACTCCAATTCCAACGACTGATAGTGAGCCCGAAACAAAATG
>JAKQDP010000030.1 GCA_029558735.1 bacterium
CGTTTTTGAGGGCGGCCGAATTTGGTTGAGCCCGCATGGCCGAGCGCGCCTCAGGGCGCAGCTCGCGCGGGCGAAACCCGGAGGCGGCCCCGAAGTGGGCCGCCGTAGCGCTTACGCGCTTGTTATCTGCCGTCGCGCATCTGGTAAGGCGCCCACTAAGATTTTAATACACAGAAAAAGGATGTTTGAAATTTATTCCTGCTTGATTGTGTTATGGTGTAGCATTTTCCTCGCCCGGTCCCGCCCGTAGCCAAGGATGGCGAAGGGCGATCCCGGTTTATATACTGTTTTTTAGAATTTTTAATAAAGCATTAAATGCATATTGTTTATTACGCTTTTGATTTGATGTTTCTGTTAGTAGTTTTTCTTCAATAAATTTCTCAAGTAAATTAAATATCGTTTGATTGCTTTTGGCTTTTAATTTTTGTTTTAATAATTTGAATGAAATTATAGGATTTGCGAACATTATATCTAACAGGGTTATTGAATATGGTGAATTTAATTCAACGATCTTAATTTTTAGTGTGTTGTAAAGCTCGTATATTTTCATTATTTTTTCACAAGCTTTATTTGATTGGATTTTAATTGCCGCCAAGAAAAATTCAAGCCATTCTTCTAATTCGTTATTTTTTCTGACATTATTGAGTAATGTGTAGTATTTCAATCGATTTTCTTCGAAAAATTCGCTTATATATAAAACTGGAAAATCAAGCATTTTCTTTTCATATAAAAACAATGGTATTAAAAGCCTTCCGATTCTTCCATTGCCATCTAAAAATGGATGTATTGTTTCGAATTGATAATGAGCAATCCCAATTTGAACGAGAGGATCAATTTCTTCATTAGAATTTATATAACTTTCAAAATTTTTAAATAGATTTTGAATTTCTTGTGCTGGCGGTGGTATAAATTCAGCTTTATCAATACTATCGCCTTGTTTGCCTATGAATACTTGGGTTGATCTAAATTTACCACGATTTTTGTTTTCGCCTCTAACGGAGTCGAGTATTATGAAATGTATATGTTTTATTAAGTTTTCACAGATTGGTTTCTTTTTAAGTTCGGTTAAAGCATAATACAAAGCTTTTCGGTAATTTAATACTTCCATTGTATCGTTATAATTTTCTTTTAGTGTTTCGTCGGCTTCGTGCTTATAGATATCTTCAATTGTCGCTTGTGTTCCTTCAATGCGTGTGCTTGAAACAGCTTCGGCGGTTATTAAGGGTGTCAATAACAACATTGGGTTGGAAATATTAGTGAGCAATCCGTTGAGCTTTCCGAGGGAATTATTGGCTTCGCCAATAAGTTTAATTAAGTTATTACTAAATTTAACATTTAACGGTAAGGGTTTTGGAATAAAAGGGTTTTTATTCATTTCGTCCTCGATTATTCTAAAAGTTAGAACAAAAAAAGTCTTATTCTAACAATCAACTTTAAAATGGAATAACGTTATCCTTATTCTAATGGAATGGAATAAGAATTTTCTTATTCCAATTATAGCAAATAAAATGGAATAAGTAAAGTTTAATTTTGGGAAAAGGTTTTTAATTAAGTCGCGCCGGCCAGGGAAGGCCGGCGCGGGCGAGGAAAATGCGGTGAAATACGTAAAAGCCTGACAAAGACATACAAGAAACTATATGGCGCCGTTGGTTGGAATTAATAAAGCTTTTTTATGCCATGGTGTATAATATACATAAAAGTTATAGCGCGATGGCAGATAACGCCTGCGCGTTGGCGAAGTTCGGGCGCCCCAAAAACGCTTGCGTTTTTGAGGGCGGCCGAATTTGGTTGAGCCCGCATGGCCGAGCGCGCCTCAGGGCGCAGCTCGCGCGGGCGAAACCCGGAGGCGGC
>JAKQDP010000061.1 GCA_029558735.1 bacterium
TTCGACTTGGCGGTACCAGCGGAACCTTATTTCCTGAGGGGCGCTAAGCTTTGATCCTGGCATATATTTGACTGAGATTAGGTGAGTTAACAGTGTCACCCTTATCTTACCAAATTGTCACCCTTTGATGTTAACTGTACATTTGCTTGACTTTTTTAAAATTATGTGTTAATATAAAATATTAATTAAAAATCAGTCAGGAAATTTAATTATTAAAAAAATAATGGCTAATTTTAAACAAATATGAACGAGAATAAAATCTTTAATTCTAACAATTTAAAAACGGCGCTAGTAATTGCGATTGCAATAACTATTATCAGTTTGGGCGTTAATCTGTTTCAACCGCCCAAATATCAATCCAGTTCAAAGCTGCTGATTGTCATCAACCAGGAAAATATCGACAATTATTCCGCTATTCGCACTGCCGGCTATGTTGCTGAAATTTTGAGTGAAGTCGCTTATTCCAGTTCTTTTGTCGACAATGTCCTAAAAAGCGAATTCAATGTTCAAAATGATTTCGGCAATTCGCCCCAACAGCGCGAAAAAAATTGGAAAAAAACAGTCACTATCAAAACCCAGGAAGATAAGGGCATTATTATCATTGACACTTTTCACACCAACCGCAATCAGGCTGATAATCTCAACCAGGCTGTCACCTATCTCTTGTCTACTCGCCACCAACTTTATCACGGCCTAGGCAATCGGGTGGCAATAAAAGTCATCAATGCTCCGGTGACCCCGGAAAAATGGGCTCAACCGAAAATTCTTAGAAATAGTTTACTGGGCTTGGCCGCCGGCCTAATTATTGGCCTGACTTTTATTATCATTTTTCCGGAACAAAAAATTTTGACTTTATTCCATAAAACTGGCCGCGAACCGCATCAAGAACCAAAAGATTTTGAATTTATCCCCCGGCACCGGCCAGAACCGACTGAATCGGGTTCGGAATCGCTGGCCAATCACAGCGACCAACCGATTGAATCAAAAACAGAAAACCAATATTATAATTGGTAAAGACTAAAACCAATGAACCAATTAGACCACCAGCAAGCGCCCAACTTGTCCTTGTGGCGCTCTAACCCTATCTACCAAATCTTGGCTTGGAGTTATTTATTAGCTCTTACGGCCAGCTTTGCGGTCATTGGCGTTAACGTGGTCACCCTAATTGCCTTTATTCTAATAGCGGCAATTTTTATTTTACCCTCTCCCTTATTGGGCTTGGCGCTGATAATCTCATTAACCATGATCTTTGAAAGATTTTTTACCCTGGAACCGTTAATGATCAATCAGATCGCCTACAAGCTTTATCCGCTGGATATCATCATTGGTCTAACTATTGTTGCTACCGCCCTCGCTTATTGGCGTCAGCGACGCTGGCCACGAATTTCTTGGCACTGGCCGGAAAAACTGCTGGCTCTGTTTATTCTTTTAACCGTTATTTATTTTTTTCGCGGCCTAATGGATATTAACGCCGATTTTTATGTGTTATTTAGCAGTTTTAAAAATTACGCTTTCTATCCTTTATTGTATTTTTTGACTATCAGCTTGGTAACCAATGAAGCACAGCTAAAAAGAATAATAAAAATCATCATTAACAGCTGCTTGGTTATTATTTTATTTATTGCTTTTGGCTTCTTGACCGGCGAAGGATTGTGGACCGAATTCACTCCCCTGTCAACCGGCGGTTCCCGATTACTGGCTGGCACTCACGCTTTTTATCTGGTCCTGGGTCTGCTCTTAACTCTTAGTCTGATGGCCTTTCGCAAATTAACCAACAACAATGCGGCTAATGCTGTGATAGTGATTTGGTTAATCGGCATCGCCGGCTCTTTAATGCGTCATTTATGGCTCGGCCTACTGGGAGCAATATTATTATTATGGCTTTTAATCCCCCTCAAAAACAAAAAAATACTGGCCCGTTTATTGGCGAGAAGCGCCTTAATTATTATAGCGGCAGCTGTTATCATTATTTTAATCATCAATTTACTGCCACCTTGGCATAGCGGACAAAAAATACTTGAACCATTTTTCGACTGGTATCAACGGTTAACATCCATCGGCGATGTGGAACTTGATTCCAGTATTAACTGGCGGCTGGTGCTTTGGCAAACCGCTCAAAAAACTTGGCT
>JAKQDP010000062.1 GCA_029558735.1 bacterium
AATTTGATTGATGACAAAGCTGGCAATGGCATAAGCGGAGAAAATAATTACAATACCGATAATGCCGGAAACAATCAATTTTTTTGCTTTGTCCACCTTGCCGTCATCGCCGGCCGCAGTCATCCAAATGAAGCCGCCCCACATAATCAATAAGACGGCCAAAATACCTAAAAAGCCAAGCAGAACTTTAACAATGTCACCGATGACCTCAGGCAATTCCTTGCTTGTCCCCAAACTGTCGCTGAATGTGTCCTGCATTAACTCTGTGGCATCACTAACAGCCGATGCCAGACTGATTTGCGGTAAAATCAGGAGGGTGAAAATTATCACCACGAGAGCAACTTCTCCCCTTAACTTGTTCATGGTTTTTAATTAATTATTAATTTATGATTAAGTTTTATTTTTTTATTTTTTTTATTATCTAAAATTCTCCATCGGTGCGGAAATTAGACGGGGGTCCATTTTGGGGGTTTATCCCCCCCCATTAGTAATTTGATACCAGGCGCTCTCGGGCGAACCACCATATAAAGCGGTAATTACCAGATTGATTAAAGTCCAGGCCAATAATACAATCAAAATGCCGATAACCGTGGCGACGATGGCGTCTTTACCTTGTTTAATTCGACTGTCATTGCCATAGGCGGTAATCATTAGGAATCCACCATAGACAAACATTAAAATGGAAGCGGTGCCGCTTAGGCCGACAATAATATCAGCGCCCCTGACAAATAAAGCCACAAAGTCTATTGGCGTGCAATTGCCACGATCGGCGCAAGAGCCGCTTTGGGGAATAAGAGTGGTTTGACCATAGGTCCTAATCGGAGTGGCGATCGCTACGCCGATTAAGCCGACAATCAATAAAGAAAATAAATATTGACGCATTTATTGTAGGGTTTGGTTAATTTTACTGATGCCGTTATTGATGATATTTTTGAATTCTTTTTCATCAATCGCCTCTGATAGTTGGTCCAGCATTTCTTTGAGCGCTGTTTCGGCGGCTAAAGGATCTTGGCCGACATACCAATTGACGGCAGTCAGGGTTTGGGTGGAGGCGGCATAAAGATACTCGTCTTCCAGTTGGGAATTGATCAATGATTTTAGCGCCGCCGGTTTTTGGGTTTTATCCAAATAAGACTTGACTCGCTCATTGGTGGTGGCAAAAATAATAAAATCCCATGCCTCAGCCGAGTGTTTTGATTTTGCCGATACGCTTTCCAGCCAATAACTGGCATAATTGATTGGCGCGCTGACATTGACCTGAGGGATTGGGGCAATCGCGAAATTGAGCCGAGGGGCGCGTGCTTTAATAGTTGGCAAATGATAATTATAGCCAAAAAAGAAGGCCAGACGTCCGGTCAAAAAAGCGTCCAAAGAATAAGGCATATCCTTGTTCCAGCTATAGACATTTTTAGTAGCTAGGGCAAAGTCAGTATAAAACTGAAGCGCTTCCAAACCGGGCAAATTTTTACCGGCGCTTTGATTGCTGAAAGCCACTTGGTTGCCCTCCATCATTGTTGCGCCGTTTTGCAGCATTAAAATGGAAATAATATCAAAGCTCCGGTCAATGTTGCTGCCAGTACCGAGAGCGGCGCCGGCTTGGGTGATATTATCCTGATTGTCAAAGCGAGTGGTTTTTTGCACAGCCGACATAAACTCTTCCCAAGTTTTAGGCACCTCGGCCACACCGGCAGCGTTTAAAATGTCGCGGTTATAGAACATTACCAAACTTTCCAGGCCCAGCGGCAGACCATAAACCTTTTCGTTAATAACCGCATCTTGATAGACTGTATCGGCAAACTTATCTTTAATTTCTCGCAGAGTCGGGGTGGCGGTGCGGCGTAATTCCGGAATCACTTCTTTTTTCAGATTACCCTTCGTCACTTGATAAACCAGGCTGATTTCTTTGGGCATCGGAGCGATTTTGCTTTGATATTTTTTGAGCCAGCTTTCGTGAATAGAAAAAATATCCGGACCGCGGTCTTCTGCCAGCGCCTCCAACAACTCTTTTTCAAATTCTTCGTAACGGAACTTGCGGTAGTTAATGGTGATGTTGGGGTGGAGCGCTTTATATTCGGCAATAATTTCATCAAAAGCGTCGCCATCGTCCCAAACTCGCCAGTAGTCCAGGGTGATCGGCGTTAATTTTTCTTTAACTTCGCCCCCCACTAATTTACAGCCAAAACCGGTAGTCAAAAAGCCAGTTAAGACCAGGAACAAAGAGATTAATTTAAACCAAGACCGGTTCATTTTCTAGTAGTTAATATTTTAATATATTATAACACACTTTAAGAGGAGAAAAAACAAGTCTTTTTGATTATTTTATAAAAACAAGCCCATTGGTAATTAAATACCAATGGGCTTAGAGTTTATCCTTCGTATTGCGGTTGGAGCCGGGAAATTGTTTTTTGGTGGCAATCAATAACCCAGGCCTCGCCTCGCTTAATAACCCAACAAGGCAAATTGACACCTAGTTCTTGTCTGGCAAAATAGGCGGGAAAAGATTCCACATATTCATAGTGAGTGACCAAAATCAGGGTTTCGGTCTGGTCCGATTGGGCGCGGACCAGCTCCAGGGCGTCCTCAAAATTTTCCATGTGGTCGCAATCCGACCACAAAATATTTTCGGTTATCAATTGGGCGCTAAGATTGCGACCCAATATTTCTGCGCTCTGCCGAGCACGGTCGGCTGGCGAAGTCAGAATTAAGGCTCGGTTGCCATTGGAGAACTTTTTTATTTTTTGGGCCAGGGACTCAATTTGAATTATTCCTCGATTATTGAGCTGGCCGGTATGGCTGTAGTCGCCGTGTCGGACAAGAATTAGGTGGTTCATTTTTTCCTCCGGTTGGGTTGGTTTTGGTTTCAAGGTACGGTTTATTGATCGGGGATAAAAAGTGATTTTTATTTTTCACTGATTAGCCCCAAACGCAAACAATTTAGCTGGCCGTCGCTTAACTATAATATTGTCAATTGTCGGCTATTATTTTTATTTTTCATTCCAGTATCAGCAATTATTAACTTTAAAAACAATCTTTGTTTAGGATAGCAAAGAGTGATTAAATAGTCAAGATATTTATAAATTCGTTTATTGACGACTCGGCCCTTGATTTCTAGGCGCGGTATAATTGGCTATTTATTCGCTTGTCATTTAGACCGGGTCGTATTTCTCTTTAGACTTTAGCTATGCATGGCTCGCTGGATTGCCGCTACTAATTCGTTGGGAGTATTTGTCCCGAGACGATAAATTTTTTCGTTTTTCATAACTATTTCTACTGCATCAAAACCGGAAATATTGTAAACCCACATTTTGGACCCCAAACATAATCTGATCCCCCAGCCATAATACCAGTGATTTTTTACTTGCTTGGCTGATATTATGTCACTAAGCAGAAACTTTTTTCTAAATATTCCGTAGCCAAACCTAAGCCGAAGATATTTTTTATCAATAGCTGTTGTTAGCGTCATAAAGGAGGCTAAAACAAACAGAATCAATATCATCGTCGCTGTGACAAGAAAGTTTGCGCCAGAGTCGACTGAAGGAGGCTCTGCTCTGGCTGTAATCTGGACCCAAGCAAAAAACACTAGCACCGCCAGGGTGACTATTATCATTAGATATCCGATTTGGGTGTGTTTGTATGAGGTCATTGATTATTCTTATTTAATTGACTGAACAATTCTATCCACTGTCGAGTCAACATCAAAAGCTTGCCTTTCACTGACGCAAGCTTCATTTTGCTTATCGTCGTAGTTATTGCAATTAGGATATTGCAGAGTAAAGCTAACTTTTATGAGCTTATTGTTCTTGACGGTAGTATAAGCGTATGATGAATAAACACTGCCAGCCGCGCCTTCATGTTTAACATTCACGCAATAGGCGCGGTCATCAACCATTCGTTTTGAGGTTATGTCTGATATACGGCTGACTTCCGGCGGTGTAGTTTTGCATGAATAGGTACCTGTTTCTATTTTCACGACTGGCGGCCACTTGATGACACTAATGTATTTTGCCAGCAATTCTTTGGGATATTGGTAGGTTACTCCATCACTATTGGTCGTTGTTGTCCATAAATTATTAGCTGGATTATTGCTGTTTTCGGTAATTGTAATTTTTTGTTCGCGATTAAAAACAAAATTGTAATCATAAAAATGAAAAGAATCGGCTATTTTTCCATCCCAACAATTATCATAGCCAAATCCTAATCCGATATTACATTCTTGTCCAATACTCCAAAAAGCAACTTTTTTTACAACCGGGCTATAAATTATATAATTCGCATAATTGACTGGACAATTTGTAGAGCCCAAATCTTTTCCATCACCATTTATTTCAATTCCATAATTATTTGCAAAACTGGTTGCTATTTTTGACTTAAAATTACAACCAGAGCCCAATTTATTTTTAATTAGCAAATCTAAATCTGTTTCATTTTCAACATCAAAAATAACAATATGCCAAGGCAAGGGATAGGAAAAATTATTTTCCCTGTATTCGGGAATAAATGTATTTTTCGTTTTTATTAATTCTCCCGTTTGCTGATTAATTTCTAAATTATATTTTTGAGTAAGATAAAAATTATTATTTTTATTTAAAATTTGATTAGGTAGCAATAAATCCAACGGCGAAAATTCTTCTGGTAAATTAGCTCCCCAAAAATAATTATTTATTGAAAACTCTGGATAGCTCATCGCAAAACCGTATTCCTCGTTTTTATAATTAATCCATTCTATGGATTCCTTTAAATTATTTGTTTCAGATATTGTCCAAACAGAATAAAATCTTGAATAAAATTTATGAACAGCAACCAGTCTATCACCAAGATCATTTTGAAAAAAATAGCCCGAGCCCATTTGTTCGGTAAAATCATAACCTTTTTCTTTCATAAACGACTTAATGAGCTCTTGGTTATTGCTTTTAGTAATATATTTATTTTCTTCAGCATCCAATTTTACAACATCTTGATTGCCAAAAGTTAACTGGGCCAGGCCTTTAATTTGCGGCCAAGGATTGCCTTCTTGGAAAATAACGTTTGAGTAGAAAACCATTAAAACGCCCAACACTAAAATAATGAGTGAAGTAATAAGCAAAATTTTTTTATTTTTTGATTGATGCTCAAAAATCATCTGGGTTATTTTTTCTTCTGGCCCCTGATTATAACAACAATAATGGCGATAATTAGAATAAGGCCGATCCCTTGCAAGCCGGGGCTGTCATCATATCCGCCGAATATAATAAAAAATCCGCCCAGCAGTAGGGTTAGAATTTTCGGGATCCAGTATAAAAGTTTATTTTTCATATCCAAGTAGTTTATTTGTTTGTATTATATCTCAAAAATTGGCTTTATCAAATGGTCAAATATAAAATGACGTTCTCCCCGTATTTTAGTTCGAGAAAGACGTCATTTTTTCGCGTTGGCTTGGTGGGATAACTTTAAATTTTGGCAAAAAGGACGAGATAGTTATGGCCGAATTTTTTGGCGCATCCCGGGCAAAATGAAAATTCGCTGATGATTAGGGTTGGGCAATTTTTGTTCCAATCCTTGTCTCTGGCCATAGTCCCAGCCAATGATTTTTTTCATCTTGATATCAAGGTCAATATAAAATCTGGTGTTGGCATCAATTTTCTTGCCATAAATAGATTATTTATTTTTTTTAATACCGATAAATACAATCATTCCGGCAAATACCACCAGACACAGAATCGCGGCGCCGATAACTGTCGGATATTCTCCGGCAAATCCGCTTTCAGCAAGATGTTTATAAAGAATCGCTGTGTAAGCCCAAATAAGCACCAGCCCATAGGCAATGGCGCGATCTTTCCACATTCGCCATGAGCCAATCAGCGCTCCGATCAAAAGGACGGCGACGGTCCAGAAAACTTCGGAAAGACCAAACCTATTCCAGCCGATGCTAACCAAAAAAACGGTAATATTGGCGATTGTCGCTACAGTAATCCAGCCGAAATAAACACTAAACGGCAAGCGCACCAGCCACCTCTCCTTTTTATCAAGTTTGCCAACCCGCAAGATATCAGCCAGCCGAATAAGCGTATACAACAATCCGGCCATCAGCAGAACCGAGAGCCAGATGACATCATAATGCCAGGCAAATATCCAAGCGGCATTTAATAAAGCGTTAGCAACAAACAGGCGGTTAATTCGCGCCACTGATTCATTTTTCTCCTGCCCCAGTTGATAAATGACATAAATCGCCAAAAGCGTGTAAATCAGCCCCCAAATAGAAAAGGCGTAGCCAGGCGGCGCGAACAAATTGGGATAGCTGTCCGATATTTCCCCGGTTTCTCGTCCGGCAATCGGAAGCCACATTGCCAGAGCATTGACTACAACCATCACGACATATGCCCCTAAAGTGGAAAATTTTAACAATTTTGTGTTCATGGTTTTTATTTATTTAATTATTGTTAATTTTATTTTTTTAAATAAAAACATCTTGGACAGCCTAAAAACAAATCGATTTTTGAGCGACTTAATTTCCAATTTTTTCGTCGTAATTTAAGGAGGCATCACAAGTGGGGTTATCGCCGGTGGGCATAAATTAGTTAAAATAAAATTTAACTCTTTTTCTTATTGTCTTGATTATTCTCCTTCTATTTTGGCCAAACGGGTATAATAATCCGGCAGTTCGTTCAAATGCGCCAGCGCGATCTTGCCGGTCATCAAAGGCTCATCGCCCGTCACATTGGTCTTGGCATTAATTGTGCCGTGCTCCAATTCCACTTCCAGGCCTCGGCGAAATTGTTCCACATCAAATTTGCTCCAGTCAATGCCCAATTGTTCGCCGATTTGTTTGGCTTCTTCCGTACTAAAAGATTTTTGCATATTTTTATTATTATTTATTTATTATTGACATTGATTATTATGATTATATTTTACCACTTTCCCCGCAAAAAAACAGGTCCTATAATAGAAACCTGCCAAAAGGTATCTTCTAATTGTCTTTACTATCGCTACCACGCCAAAGACAAAAAATACTACTCCGAGCAACTACGCGTTCAGACGGTCGTCATATTCGTCATATATAAATTATGAATACGCCAAAGGTTATAACTTATTCTAGATACCTCTCTTCATACAATTGAGGCAACTGACACTGCACAAAACTCACGCAATCATTGGGAGTTTTGATATCAACGGCATTGATACATTTGATCATTTCTTTGGGCCAAGTCGGACATTCTTCCATGCAAGTATTGTAAGCGTCGGTCAAATCAGCCACAGTCACATCTTCGGTATAAGCGGCGCAGTCTTTGTGCCTTTGGCAGGCATCAGAGCATTTATCAGAAATGGCTTTTTTATTTTCTTCTTCCGGACACAGGGTTTTTAATTCTTGTAAAAGATTTTTTATTTTTTGTTCAAGCTCTGCCATTTTTATAATCGGTTCATTCGGGTCCACAATATTCATTTCATCAATTTCCGGCAGAGATGGGATATCCGATGTCAGTTCCGGTACTTCCGAGCCCGGCCGGCCGGTATTTAATTCCGGCAACTCCGGAACATATTCAACTGGTCTTCCAAAATCATCTACTACTTGGATATTTATATCTGGCAGAGGTGGGATATCCGATGTCAGTTCTGGTACTTCCGAGCCAAGCACCTCCACGACATCCGGACCCAGTTCCGGCAGAGGTGGGACATCGGAGGTCAGTTCCGGCACTTCCGAGCTCGGCCGGCCTTCGGGTGTAACCGAGGTTGGCTCCCCTTCGGGCAATTGGGGCACATTGTCCAGCCAGTCCTGTTTTCTGTCCGCCAAATCTGCCAACTCATCTTCAAGAGATTTTATCTGTTTGGCCAAACCTTTTTTATCGCTACAATCCGCGTTTGCGGTTTTGGCTTGCTCCGCCTCTATTAACAAGCCTTCATAAGCTGAAACTATTTTTTCCGGAGTGTCTAAGGGATTGTTTGGCTGTGAATCACCAAACTTATTTAATAAAAGATAAGCCGAAACGCCCAAAATAGCTACGGCGACGACACCAGTTAAAATTTTTTGAATAGTGTTCATATGGTTATGATATAAATATAATTAAAATTATTTAACCTACCTTCCCAAAATTTCTCTCAACTCCTCAACCATCGTTTTTTCTCAAGTTTTCAGCGCAAAGAATGGGCCTATTTGCTCCGGTAATCCCTCACCACAAAGCCGCCGCGGATTCTGGTTATTTTCACTCTTTGCTTTTCGCGCCATTTGAGCTCGGTGATGATTTCTTTGGGAATAGTTACCGCTAGGCTGGTTTTACCCAGTTTTTGCAGTTTACGCGTATTTTTGTCTGCCAGTTTTCTCATATATATTTGAGTATATACTTTAGTATATACCTATTATACACCATTGGCGGTGTGTATTTGAAAAAATCCGAACTGATTTTGCGACCGATTGGCTCGGCGGGCGGAATTCCCCCCCCACCCCCCTTCCGCGCGCCTCGCCTTGAAGCGGAAGCGAAAAGGACGATTTCAAGTTTTTCATTCGCTTTGCGAACTACTAATATTTTAACAAATTTTAGTTTTGGCGGCGAATTCTTTTATAGACTTTCCACTTAATTATTTATTTGACATTGTTTATTTTGTTTGCTATATTGAATGCCGATAACGCTATACGATAATTATAAATGCAAAATAATATGATACGCGAATTTTTCCTTGGTTTTATAAAAATACATATTCTTCATCATGCTACTGAGCGGCCAGTTTATGGCCTTTGGTTAATAGAAGAATTAAGCAGGCATGGATATCAGCTTAGTCCTGGTACACTCTACCCGATCCTCCATTCATTAGAAAAAGAAAAATATCTTAAATGCCATCAGAAAACTATTGAAGGGAAAAAACGGAAATACTACAAAATAACCCCGAAAGGCAAGAAAGCGCTTATTGAAACAAAAGAAAAAATTAAAGAATTAATCAACGAGATAATAACATAAATAATATGACTCAAAAAAACAATCAAGGGCTTACTACAAATGAAGCCCAGAAAAGGCTTTTAGAATTTGGTCCCAATCAAATTTTTAAACCGACAAAAATCAGTTTTTTTGGAATAGCCAAGCATGAAGTGATGGAACCGATGATTCTTCTTCTGTTAGTTGTCGGTTTTTTCTACAGCATTTGGGGGAAACTTGAAGATGCCATTACTATTTTTGTGGTGATTTTTTTGCTGGTTTTAGCAGAAGTTTATAATGAGTTTAGAGCAAAAAAGGCGATCGCTTCTTTGGAAAAAATTGCCGCGCCAAAAACAAAAGTGCTAAGGGACGGTAATATCATTGAAATTGATTCAGAAAATGTCGTGCCGGATGATATTTTGATTTTAATCTCTGGAACCAAAATTGCCGCTGACGCGAAAATCCAACAAAGCATAGGTTTGCAGATTGATGAATCTTCGTTGACCGGAGAATCTTTTCCGCAGGAGAAAAATAATAATGATGATATTTATGCCGGAACTGTGATTGTTTCCGGCGAAGGACAAGCGGTAGTCTTTGCTACCGGCAAAAAGACAAAACTTGGTAAAATCGCTAGTACCCTAAATGAAGTAAAGCCGCCAAAAACCGCTTTGCAACTGGCGATGAAATCGCTAGCTGGGAAATTAGTTTATCTGGCGGTATTCTTCTCTGTCCTCATTCCTGTTTTAGGAATTTTGCGAGGTCAAGATTTTAAAACTATGGTCTTAACCGGCCTTTCCCTTTCTTTTGCCACCATCCCCGAAGAGCTACCCATTGTTATTACAATGGTATTAGGGCTAGGCGCTTATACGCTTTCTAAAAATAATTTTCTGGTTAAAAGAATCAAAGCCGCCGAAACCCTGGGCAATGCGACAGTTATTCTCACTGATAAAACAGGAACTATTACTGAAAGCCAAATGAAAATTGCTTCATTTTATCCCGGTAACGAAAAAGAAATTATAGAAAAAGCCTTTTGCGCAATTTCTCAATATTCCGTATCACCCATGGAACAGAAGATTAAAAATAAAGCCATGGAATTGAAGATAACGAACATACCGCCAGAGATATTTCGCCAAAGAAATTTAGGCAACGGCCGAAAATCAAAATCAGTAATAAGAAAGGGTGGAGATAAATACGAATTATTTGTTAGTGGCGCGCCTGAAGAAATTTTTACCATGTGCCGTGATATAAGCGAGGATATTAAAAAAGGATTGGCCGAACAAACATCCAAAGGTAGAAGGGTTATTGCCGTTGCTCATAAAAAATTAGATTTCAATGAAGAAAATCTTGACTTTGCCAAACTGGAAAAAGATTTGAATTTTTCAGGCTTGATAAGCTTTGAAGACCCGCCCAGAAAAGGAGTCAAAGAAACGATTGCTAAAGCGGCCGAGGCCGGTATCAGAACAATAATGGTTACCGGCGACCATCCTTTAACCGCCCGCTTTATTGCCAAAGAAGTTGGTATTTTGAAAGAATTTGACAAAGTATTAACCGACAAAGATTTAGATAGCTTGTCAGACGAAGAATTGCAAAACACTGTAAAATCCGTTTCAGTTTTTGCTAGAACCACTCCACAACACAAATATCGCATAGTTCAAGCGCTCCAGAAAAACGGAGAAGTAGTGGCAGTAACCGGCGATGGCATCAACGATGCTTTGGCCCTTAAGGGCGCGGATATAGGTATCGCTATGGGTATTCGCGGTACGGATGTTGCCAAAGAGGCGGCCGAGGTCGTTTTGGCGGATGATAACTACATCACCATTACGCAGGGTATTTTTGAAGGTAGAAAGTTTTTTGATAATTTACAAAAAGGAATTAAATATTATCTCTCTGTCAAAGTCGCCCTGATATTAATATTTCTTCTACCCGCCCTTTTGGGCATTCCTATGCCTTTTGCCCCAATTCAAATAATTCTTTTGGAATTATTTATGGATTTAGCGGCCTCAGCCGGTTTTGTCGCCGAGCCCAGAGAAAAAAATATCTATTCTCGGCCACCGCACAATCCGAAAGAAAGCATAATTGATAATCGCGCCATTAAGGATATTTTAATTAAAGGAGCAGTCTTGTTTATGGCCGTAACTTCTGTTTATTTCTATGCCCGCTCTCAAAATTTAAGTCTTGTTCAATCTCAAACTTTTGCTTTCTCGGCTTGGATTTTTGGTCATATTGTTCTGGCCTTTATTTCTCGCTCAGACAAAGAATCAATTTTTTCTTTAGGAATGTTTACTAATAAAATCATCAACCTCTGGGCGCTTACGGCGATTACCTTTCTTGTTTTAGGGATTTATCTTCCATTTTTGAAAGAGAGGCTTAATCTTTTTTCGATTAGTTTCACACAATTAATATTTACTGCCTTAACAGCATCGCTCATTGTTGGTTTTTTAGAATTAAGAAAAATGTTTAATCTAAACAAAAGATAAAAAGCCCGCTTCTGGCCAAAATAAAGTTCGAGCCGACATTTTTTCAGGTTCTTTGGCGATTTGATAATGAACCGGATTGACCTGCTGATTAATGAGCAATACGCCAGCTCTATCCAGTTGCATGGTCTTTTTAATCGTGTCCACTATTAAGCTGATAATTTTATCCAAATCAATATAGTAATTCAGTTCATCCGTAAGTTTATTAATGGTTTCCTGGTAGTTGTATAAGGAGACGAATAAATATTTATTGGCCGTAATTTTTAATAAACGTTCAACGCTATAAAATACAATAACAAACAATGGGGCAATAATTAATCCGACAAGATACCCTGTCGTACTGAATATACTGCCCAGTTTATTTTGGTAAATCCACGCTATTAAATAAAACATTCCGTAAGTAAAAGTGGCAATACCAAAATAAATATAAATTTTCCTAGCAACAATTCTAATATCCATCAATCGATAGCGAATAATAGCATAACTCGCAAACCCGACCATTGTGATTGTAAAAACCTGTCCTAACCAATTCAAAAAGAAATATCCAATCCACGGCATTATAAGGTTTGTCACAAAAGCCGAATTTGCGGACAAAGCATCACCAAGAAAAAGATATAATATTTGCTGTTTTTCTATTCCTGCACTTTTTCTATATTTTATAAATAATCTGTAAAAACCAAAGGTAAATAGAAATGAAATATAAATAAAATAAAGCCAATAATATTGCGTAAAAATAATTTCTTTTTCTAATCCTGGTCTAATGTTTACTTCTTTTATAATAAAATCAGGCCAGGCTACCATTACAACCATTACAACTAAATTTAAAGCAGTCAAATCTTTCAGTTTAACGACGTTTGCTTTTTTATCAAAATAATCAACTATATTGATGTTTGGACTCAAGACAACTCCGCCACCACTGATTTCAACAATAATCACTCTTTTGTTGGCCAGATGAATGATTATTTTATCGGCGCCGCTTTTTTTAAGGTGATGTAAAAGATAAAACGGATTGCCACCGTTGATATAGATAACATCAAATTTTTTTAACTTGTTTGGATTTTCAAATTCAATATCAAGAAATTTCACTTTCTTAAAGCCCATATCCTCAAGTACCTGCTTGGCTAAAACCGCATGCTTATTTTTCTCTTTATACTCTGCGGAGGCGGTAGTAATAATAGCCACTGACAAATTTTAGCTACTGATGGTAATAAGGCCAGCAACTTCTTTTTCAGAGTTTTATTTTTTTGAAATCCGTGAGAGGAGATGATGATTTTTTTCATGCTTGATAAATTAAAGTTATCTATATTTTCTTCTCCATGATCAGAACTTTGGTCGTAGCCTTAAAACCGGATTGTATGTAAAGATTAACCGCTCGTTTATTGTCTACGAATACTTCTAAGCGCAATTTTTTCATGCTTAATTTTTTTGCTTCTTTTTTAATCAAGCTCATAGTCTGTTTGCCAAAACCTTTGCCTTGGTGCAGATGATCTATAACCATTCCTATAGTTGCTTCTTTGTTGTCGGATAGACGGATATTACCAGCCTACTGGTTTTTTGTTTACTAACAAAAGATAATAACGTCGGGTATGACTGCAATTTTGTTCAACCTGCTTGGCCGTTTAAGACTTCGGCCAAATGTACTTATTATTCTTGGGGTTAAACAAAGAGGCGACGTAGGCAAAGTCTTGTTTGGTTTTAGCTTGATGGATTTCCATAATGTAAGTACAACAAAAATTGCCCAAAAAGCGATTATGATTTTAAAAAAATGAAGGGGTAGGTATTCATGAAAGAATTTCCTACCCCAGTTCGCGTAACCTTAGTGGCCAGATCAATTGACTGACCACAAGATCAGCCTTTGCGGAAAGAACGGTTTGATACTTGCTATTCGGTCTTTTCACCTCTACGGCCAATATTCTTGGAAATCTTGTTTTTACCTCATCGATATTTTTTGGATTGTCGTCCAAAAAGATGACCGGCGAAGTATCCAAGATTTCTAATTGAAGCCACTTAACTTCGGACGTGATGGTGAAACTGTGACAAAAGTCGACGAGCCTGCTTCCGACAAACTTAACGTGTTGGAAGTCAAGATCGCCATAGGTTAGGATAACCACCTCCCAACCAGCCTCCATAGCAGAACCGAGAAAAGGTCTTGAATCGTCGAAGACATACAGATAACCTTTATCTCGGACATAATCCTGCATATCCGCCATAACTTTTTCGATTCTGATTGGTTCAATTCCATGACTTCTTTGTACCATCAGAAAAAAGTTGAACAGCAGATTAGCCGGAGGCACTAAGGCAAGAGAAGGATCAAGGAGATTTCTGTCAATACCTTGCCCCTCGCACAATTCATACAGATCTCGATAAAGCGCGTCGGAATCGAAAACAGTTCTGTCGAAATCGACGACAAGTATTCCCTGATCATTTGTATTCATTGATGACAACCCTCCTTCGCGAGCGGTGGGACTCCCATGCCGCACAAAGCAGTTTTTGATTCGCTGCCGCGACGGCAAAATTCATGTCCTGAAGAGGGGTTGATCCAAGTATCGAGGAAACTACTTTATCGATCAGGCGAGCGGTCGGCTGTAATCGCGAATTATCTTCCCATTTCTCATTGCCGAATCCGATGAAATAAGACTCGGGAACGGGACACGGAAACGTTTTACCGTTAGATACTTTCGCAATTGTGCCGTCGCTTCCTAATAACAGGCTGCCATCAGTTCCATGCGCTTCAAGCAAGTGTTTACCTAAGCCGGGCATTTGATGCGAAACCGCTATACAGCAGACGGCTCCATCTCCGGTTTCCATGATGATTGTAAAACCGGTATCAATGCCGTTGCTCTCTATGATAGTCGCAGTCAATTCCGAGACAGGGTCGGCCAACAGCAGTTGTGCTGAGTCTACCAGATGTGATCCAGTTGCTTGCAACATACCGCCACCTTGATGGCGATCGTAGTACCATGCGCTTGGCCACTTACCGAAATCGTTGCGAAAGAAACTAAGATAAGCGATCCTTATCGCTCCAATTTCTCCCGACCGAATTAATTCGGTGAAATAAGCACGAGCAGGGATAAATCTGAAGCTATAGTCAACGGCACCAATCAATCCCAGCTCATCACATTTATGGCTCAGATTTGACGCTGTTTCATACTGCAGAGCCAGTGGTTTTTCGCAAAGTACATGCTTACCTGATTCGAGAACAGTATTGACTTGGTCAGCATGCAAAGCATGAGGTGAGGCAATCAACACGAGATCCGGTTGAGACTCCCTTAATGCGACATCGAGGTCGGTGAAAATCGGGATGTGATTTTTGACGTCTTCGGGAATGTTGCAGTTTACTACAAGGGAAACAACCCGAATACAGGGGTGTAGTTCACAAACAGGCAACAACACTCTTTTCCCAAAACCGCCACCGACAATACAAACGGGTATAACCTTCTTTTGAGTCATGATTTTACCTCCTGAAGTATTTTTCAACCGCTTCAATGAACGGCTGAATCGATGGTGGGTCTATCAGGAAAACCTGAAGGTGTTCTGTGATCCGGCATTTGGACTGTCCACGCACCCTAATGCCACGGCTGGCAAGATAGGATTCGACTGATTCAATTTTGTCACCGAAATTAATCAGCAACGCATTGCTTTGCGTCGGCACATAAGCAATATGCAGCTTCTCAAGAGATTCGCAGGCCATCTCTCTGGCTTTGCGGTTGAGTTCTACATTCCTGCTTACGTTCGCGTCGTCCTGCAAAGAGGCAATTGCTGCACATTGTGCGAGTGAGCCAACGCCAAACGGCATGACGCAATGACGAACCATCTCTACAAGGTCTGTTCTCCCCAGCATATAACCGATTCTGAGGCCGAATAGACAATGAGCCTTGGAGAACGATCGGCAGATCAAAACGGGAGCCGAATGCTTAAGAATCAGGTCGCGGATCAGTGAGTCTGAACCATTATCCTGATACTCAGCATAAACATTGTCGTAAACGACAACCGTGTCGTTAGGCAGGTCATCAAGAAATGACAGAAAATCATTATCAGTGATGGTGCAGCCCGTAACGTTAGCGGGGCTATCAAGGAAAATGATTCTCGTGTTGTTGCCGACTTGCCGCCGCATTTCTTCAAGGTTGTGATGGTAGTTCTTGAGCGGAGTCGCTTTAAGGCGATAGTTGTACAGCTTGGCAAGGTGCTCATAAAGCACGAAAGACGGAGACGAAACGATTATTTCTCCCTCACTGCTCTTTTTAACTTTCGCCAGAATATTCATCAGCTCAGTAGAACCATTACCAACTGCGACGCAGTCAACGGAAAGTTGAAGTCTTATTGCTATTGCTTCTCGCAATGCTTGAGCGTCAATGGAAGGTGGGTCGTACAGCCGATCCAATTCACCCTTGATTGCATCAAGGGCGGCTGTAGATGTTTTAACCCTTAATGAATTCAACATGTTACCAAACCTCCTTTCGGTTTTGTGAAACAGGGGGCGGAAAATTTTGCTTTCCGCCCCCTTACGTAGGTACTGTTTTTTCGGACAACTGTTCAAGTCGACACAGCGCCTCATTAAGACGTTGCCGCTTGCAGTCACCACACATGACACTTCCGGAAACGCAGTTAATCAGCATTTCCTGAGCCTGTTTTTCAGGAATCAGCAGTTTGCAAATCCTGAAAAACGAACAAGTGAACGGATTTCCCCCTAATTGACGTTGTTCGTCAACAGTCTTGCGGCCACCAGAAAAGCATTTACGAAGCTTCACGGCCATCGTGCCAACACTCTCGTTAAGGAAAATAGCTGAGTTTTCGTCCCTGATGCTCATCCTTTGGCGAGGTCCTTGAAGACTCGACAACAGCATTCGGTAAGAGAAAGCTGGCACCCTAAGACCCATTTTACGAGCAGCTATCTTAGCCACCTCAGCATGAGTTATCTGCTTAATGTCAGATAAGACAAGAAGCGGAACGTCAGGAAATAGTCGGCAAGGGAATAGGAAAGCAGCGGCATTCATTGTTGCAATCCGTAAGGCACCAACCGTAATGTCGCTTTTCCATCCGTAAAGCTGAAGAATTTTTTGTGTAGGCACACATTCCTCAACCTGATCTTCTAAAAGCCTAAGCTGCAAGCACTCTTTGTCAGAGTACACATGTTCCGGCTCAGGAATATCCTTTCCTTGCACGACTCGAATGATTCGCCAGAATTCCGAAACCTTAGCCCTTGCTTCATCGGCTGAAAGTGAGGTGCCTGCCTCATATCCAGATACAATAAAGAATGGCTTTGCCCCATGGTTCATATACCACACCAGCTCTTGAGCAAGCGTGAGATGACCCAGGTGGAATCGGGATGGCTTGAACCCAACCAGTACGAAGAATTCCCTGCTTCCTTGAAGCGCCGTCAGAACAGGAGTGGGAAACTGCATTGCCCAGACCCCGAGACGTCGTAAGGATTCGATTACATCGCCAAAGGAGCTGAGTTTATCTTCGTTTTTCAGTAATGGGATAAGGCCGAACTGTCTGGCTTTACCCTCATGATCCTTGAGGTATTGGCTAATGCTTGAAGCGTGCCATTCATCGAGCTTCATTGTCGTCACCTCCTTATGTGGCTTTCTGTTTGAGGAAGTCGAGCATTTCCGAACACTGATCCTCCAACCCTCTGCTTTCAATGTAGTTAAGGGCTTTCTGGATGTAGTAGTCCGGAAAATTAATATTGCCACCGTGGCAACAGGAACCGAATGACCAGAACCGAGCAATACAGGAAACGAGTTGAGTATGAAATTCCTCTGGCGAAAACGGAGAACAGTATTCGAACCTGTCCTTCGTTAATGCCGTCGTTGCCTGGGCTTTGGTCAGTGCATCCGGTATAACAGTTTTCATGCGATCCCAGATTTCCCCGAAATTCGGCGAAATATAGTACCGCAGAAAGTACGCCCGATAGGAAGGACACAAGCGCAGATAAGCCAAGATACAATCCGCAACGATATTCTCTCTTGTTCCGATTTCCCGGCCTTGCTCTTTGGCAATCGTTGCCGCAAAGCCGCCGATAAACCCGCCCAAGGTTTCTGTTGCTATATTTACCGAATCTGATAGACCTCCGAACGCCACGAATGGGTTAAGCAGCTTGCCGCTGAAATAACCTCCGTAGCGTCTTTGGATGCCATCAGCGATAAATTCTCGCAAGGGCAGAGAGTAGATTGTTACTGGATGATCGAGGTATCTTGCCTGCACCCTCATTGGTAGAGAAGGAATTTGGTGGACAAAAATCAAATCCACATCACTTTCTGGAGTCTGCTGGTTAAGTGCGAAACTTCCATAGCAGATCCAAAAGTTGAGAGGGTTGTCCTCGATACCGGTCTCAGTGAGTAGGTGTGGCAACGCATCGGTAACGAAGTCAATACTTGGAGTTTTCATGAACTGTCGATACATATACGCTACCTCCTTTCTGTGGGATTGAAGATGAAAGGCGAATCGCCTTGTGCGGAAGATCCCGTAAGACGGGCGGCCGCTTTAATTGCCTCTGCAAGAAATGGTGCCAAATAGCTTTGCCGGCCCCAGAATTGCAGGAAGCGCAGCTCACCAAAATAGAGAGTCGCTAGATATCGGTTAATGTCTTCCGAATCATTTGATGAATCGGTCATCTCCCGGTACGCTGATGCGGCTTCCTGCTGGTATTCTGCGAGGTGTGAGGGCACCAATAATGAGTAATTGATGTTGAGTTTTCTCTGTTGAATCCGAATTTCCGGTTCAACCATTAAAATCGAACATCGAGTCGGCCACCATCCGTGAAGATGGCTTATCATAGTTCGCCAATCATGATGCTTACCAGACCATTCCCAGTCGACCAGTGACCAAGAGCGGCTGCGGTCAACAATGACATTACTTGGTTGGGGATCGCCGTGGCAGGTGACGCCGAATTGTGGTTTACCAACAGCCTCTATCTGAGGAAGTAGGCTATCGATCGAGGGATATTCTTCTCCGTTGATGATGACCGGCATAGATATGCAATCTGCAATCTTAATGCCGTTTATCACTACAGAGTGAACTCCATCGATAATTCTTTGGCATCGGGTCTTATGGTAGCGCGGATACAGCATATCCATAAATGGGTAATGCTTAGTCTGCTGCCATGTCTTTACTAAAGATACAACCACCTCACACCAAGTCTTCCTTAGCTGGTCATGGGGCATAAGAGCATTGATGATTAAAGAATGCAATGTTTGTTCGCCCTTGCATTCAGAAACCATAACCTCATATTCCCCGATTTGCTTGATCATCAGAACTTCCGGCAAATGATCTTTAAGGAATGGTTTAATGATCTCGCGTCTGGCAATCTCATTAACCAGAGAGACTCGGCCATTTTTTACGCATTTAACTGCGTAGGTATGGCCACTCTGAGGATGTCGAATAATCAACACCCTTGCTCCGGAAGATCCCGGGTCGGAAACGACCACCAGCTCAGGGCTAGCATCGTCGCCGACCATCATCTGCACTGCTGTTATGGCAGTCGAGACAATACTAGACATGATGCTAGCCTCCTTTCGTTTTTACTCTTAGAAGTAGTTGATGCCCATAGCTTTTCGCACTTCACTCATGGTTTGTGCGGCAACCGTCCGGGCACCTTGAGTCCCGTGCCGAAGAACATTAAGCACTTCGGTGGGATCCTTAGCGAATTCCTCTCTCCGAATACGTATCGGATTGAGGAAAGACTCCAGAACGGCAATAAGGTGTTTTTTCACCTTTACGTCACCAAGGCCGCCACGATGGTAATGCGCTTTCATTTCTTCCAGCGCATCCTTATCGGGATCGAAAGCATCCAGATAACTAAAGACGGGATTGCCTTCGACCTTGCCAGGATCATTGGCACGGAGGTGGTTTGGGTCCGTAAACATACCCATGACTTTCTGGCTGATTACGTCGGCAGGATCGGACAAGTAAATGGCATTACCCAAAGACTTGCCCATCTTGCTCTGGCCATCTGTACCAGGAAGTCGCTCGATCTGGGAAACCAATGCCTCCGGCTCCACTAAAACTGGACCGTAAACCCGGTTAAATCGACGCACGATTTCCAATGTTTGTTCAATCATCGGCAACTGATCACCACCGACAGGAATGAGATTGGCTTTGAACGCCGTGATATCCGCGGCCTGACTGACTGGATACATCAGGAAGCCGGCTGGAACATTAGCCCCAAAACCTTTTTGCTTCATCTCTTCCTTTACGGTCGGGTTTCGTTGCAGACGAGCAACCGTAACTAAGTTCAGGAAGTACATGGTTAGCTCGGCCAATTCCGGAACCATCGATTGGACAAAGATCGTGCTGATGCTCGGATCAATGCCAACGGCCAAGTAATCCAAAGTAACCTCCAGAACTCCTCTCTGAATCTTCATCGGATCCTCAGCATTGTCGGTTAGAGCCTGCATATCAGCAATAATGATATATTGCTGGTTTGCATGCTGTAGCTCCACACGATTTTGCAGTGATCCGACGTAATGACCCAAATGTAATGGGCCCGTGGGACGATCACCCGTCAGGATGACTTTCTTCGTACCTGCACTCATTTTCGTTTCTCCTTTCGTAGAGGGATTTTGCTTGAATTGTCAAGGTTCCTGCCAGTATTTAACGTCACTGGCATGACATAATACTTTACAAAAAAATAATGCTCTTTGTCAAGTCCCATCTTAATTTATTTATTTTAATAAAATAACCCCTGAAAAATCCATGGGGGTCAACTAATTAAATTAATAATACCAGCTTTTTTGCAAAAATTCCACTTTACATTCTCATTGGCAAATTAAAAGGGAATAAATTTTGCTTTATTCCCTCCAGTCATCAAATAATAAACGGGCACTATTCTGAATTACAATCGGCTTTCGCTATCTCAACAGTGATTATTTTTTTGACCCTTATTCTTAGCCTGACTCGACAATGCGGGCAAAACATACAAAAGGAAATTTCATCTTTGAAATTACCCTCATTAAAGATGATTCCATTGCAACTTGGGCAGTTGCCCACTTTGAATTCTTTTTGTTTTTCTGCCATATGTGTAAAATTTTGAGAGAGGCCTTCTGTAACCAGCCCAATGTTACTCCATCAGGCTGGCAGAGAAGACCCCTACTGCGATTCCTCGTCAGCCTCCGGCTGATCGTTTTGTGGGCCTTGCTGGTTTTCCGCAGGTTGATCTGCCTCGTCCCGCTCTCCTTCCTCCTCAGGAGTCTGGTCTTGGTCAAAAGATTCCTCTGTCATATTGTTGTTTATAATTAATTATTTTCATCGGCTTAGGTTCGACCACTTCCTAAACAGTGATGAACAGATTTTATGTCTTTGCTTCCGGTAACCACCGCTTGCCTGTCCAGAAACACGTTTTGCCGTTGATGGTTTTAATTTTTATTCCGTCAATTGACATTTTTTCCGCCAAGATTGATTTGGCTTCCTGAAAGTTTTCCACAGCTTTCTGCTTCTTGTTAATATATTCTTGTTCTTTATTCTTGTTAGTAGCTCCCAGTGAGCGATCTTGTGGCTCAGCCTGAGCTATCTGCGGTTCACCCTGAGCGATCTGGGAGATAGCTCGCTGTGAGCTATCTAATTTCAGAAGATAATAAATGTTGCAGTATTTTTTGCGTTCTTTGCTGATTAATTCCAACCGGATTAACTGATCAATGCTGCGCTTGACGCTGGCGACGCTCGAGCCGATTTCTTTGGCAATGAAAGCTTGTGAGGGAAAGCAAAAACTGGCCTGATTGGCATGCTTGGCTAGGCAGTTATACAAGGCAATGCCGATTGGTTTGATGGTTGCGCCGTAATGGTCAATCACAGTTTTACTGATCCAATACCAGTCGCCATTGCGTAAATCTCTGACTTTAATTTTTGGAATGGCCATAAAAATAAGTTGATAGCACCTCGTCTCTTTTCCCGACACCGGGGTTGGGTCGGGAAAAGAAGGAAGCGCCATTCACTTTTTCTTGGCCAACTCCTTATCGATATTTTCTAAGGCGATTCTGACGCTTTTTTTGGTGACTGGATTTTTAAGATCATCAGCACTGAAGGCCTCAATAATTTTCAGCCGCCTTTCCAGCAGATCATCCCGGCTCAAGGTTTTGATCCTAGTCGTCAGTCTTTCTATTTTGCTTGTTTTTTCTTTCCTCATAACTTTGATGGTCAACGTATTCAATCAACGTAAAAGCCATGCGCTTAAAGCAAAGATGGACTCGCCAAAGCTCTTGGCGCGTCGGTTCGCGCCCCAAAAACTCCGCCAGCGATTTACGGGCGACTTCCAAAAGTCTTTGCTCGTCACGACTAACTTTAGACATGTGGCAAACCAATGGTAATTTACGACCTCACTCATGATGACCTCACTATTAAAACTAAAAATTATGTAAGTTGAATTGGCTGACTTTTAAAGCAAAAAAATATCCTCGACCTTACAGCCAAGAGCGAGGGCTATTCGTTGTGCCGTTTCTAAATTTGGTTTTTTCCGGCCGGTTTCATACCGGCTGATGACGGTATTGTGTTTGAAGCCAAGAATTCGCGCCAGCTGGTACTGGGTCAGACCTTTGTTGATCCTGACCTCGCGGAGCTTGACGGTTGTCGGAGTAGTGCGCATAAGTTATCCTTTTTAGACCTCTACAGTCATATTAAGTAAAATTACTTAATTAGTCAAATACTGGCCTGTGGATAAAGTAAAAATACTTAATCTTTACAAAAAATAATTAATCAGGTAAACTGAGAATAGTGGATAAACTCATCTATTATGACCTTAGGTGCCTATCTAAAAACCCAACGGGAGCTTAAAGAGCTTAAAGTTAAAGACATCGCTGACCGGCTTGATGTTTCTTCAAGTTACGTCAGTCAGCTGGAAAAAGGCGCCAGCTTCCCCTCGAAAAAACAGCTGCCGTCTTTGGCTAAAGCCTATGGCGTCAAAGAGGAAGAGCTAGTGAAGTGCTGGGCCGAATCAAAAATTCATCAGGTTGGCATTGCCACCGAATACCGTTTTGACATTCGAGACATCAGCGATAAACGAGTTACGGAAATGGCCAAGAAATTGGAGGAGGGTTTGGATGAATTTAAAAAAACCGTTAACCATAACGGCCATGATTTCGAATCCGAGTTTGTTCAAGTGCCGGTATTCGATAATATTGCCGAAGGAGATATTGAAAAATCTTACCAGTTAACCCAAGACTTAATTGCTTTACCAAAACGAGCGGTTATCAAAGGCCACCGTTTTTTTTCTATCCGGATCAGAAAAATTAAATTCGAAGAAGCCGGCATTATTGACGGCGATATCGCTATTTTTGATCGGGATGCCAAAGTCGCCAATGGCGATATTGTTTTAGCCAAGACGCCCAGTAGCGTGATGATTATGTATTATCATCCGCGCGGCGATCGGCTGGAAATTAAGCCGGAACTAAAAGAACTAAAAAGGATGTACAAGTTTAAGGAGATACCAATTCTTGGTAGGCTCGTCTACCACGTTAAAAAATATTAATAAAACACCGGGGCTCTCACCAACAATGAGAGCCCCCGCCATTTAAGCAAACTTTATGAACTACTTTATCTATGCTCGAGTCTCAACGACTCGCCAAGCCGAACGAGAATTAAGCATTCCGGCCCAGGTTAAAGCCTGCCATAAATTCGCCACCGAGCGTGGATGGCATTTTTTGGAGAACGGCGTTTATGAAGAACGCGGCGAATCGGCCCGCAACGTCGACCGACCAAAATTGCAGGAGATGCTTCACCGTGCCAAAAATGATTCTAAGGTTGATGTTATCGTCGTTCATAAATTGGATCGACTGTGCCGTAACGTGGCCGACTATGGGGCAATCAAACACATGCTTAAAAAACACGACGTCAAAATCGTTTCCGCGGTTGAACAGTTTGACGAATCGTTTTCCGGCGAGCTGGTAGAAAATATCATGGCCTCGATTGCCCAATGGACATCGCAAAATATTTCCTGGGAAGTTAAAAAAGGATTACGGGAAGCCGCCGAGCGAGGCCGCTTTCCCGGGGTGGCACCGATTGGCTATCTCAACGACCGGAAAAATAAGACGCTTCTTGTTGATGAAGTAAAAGCACCATACATTAAAATGGCTTTTGAGTTTTATGCTACCGGCAAGCATTCGTA
>JAKQDP010000044.1 GCA_029558735.1 bacterium
CTCGCAGAAAAATTTTCTCTGCTTTCTTATTTTGCACTCGCCCGATTTTTTTCTTCTAAAAGGAAAAGGAAATTTTTCTGCTTCGGCTTCCACGCCCAAAGCGCGGGGCGGCGGGGCTTCGCTTCGGCTCGCGGGCAAAAAATTTCCTCCTCTTGAACCTCTCCATTTTTGCCCGCTCGCTAAAAAATCACCAAAAATTAAAACGCTGATTTGGATTTTAAATTACTCCTGAAAAAAATATACAATTTTTTTCTAGTCTGTTATAATAAATTATATGCATTTATCAATAAAAATTTTTCGTCTATCTAATCTTTTATTTTTCGCCTCAAAAACAGATAAGGCTGATTTAGTTAAATCTGATTTACGAAAATATCTATTAGATGAAAAAGTTGGTCTGTCTTTTTACGGAAAAAGCGAAAATAAAATTTGGAGACAAATTGAAAAAATAATCGGAAAAGAAAATACAAGAGAAATAAAAAAAATTGTTGTCTCCTTAGATCAAGTATTCGCCCCACATTGGCGTAAAGCATCTAAACATTTGCTTTCATGGAAACAATATTTTCAAAATAATCAATCATTGTTTCAACAATCTATTCTTGAATTAAAAAAATTAAGCGGGATAAAAAATTTTACAATTTCCAAAATTCCAATTTATTTTATTTCTGATCCATCAAGTAATGATAAGGAAGTCAATGCTTGGTTTTCTTGGACGCCAAAAGAAAGTTTTATAGTCGTTGAAATTCCGCTTGGATTTAAAGTGCCTAATAATTTTTTTCCGCTGGCTGTTTTAGCACATGAATTTTTTCATCTAATGCTAAGGGAAAATAAAAATCTATTTTTAAAAATCACTAAAATCGCCAAAGAAAAAGATGAATTATTTACAGAGTTGGCAGAAGGTATGCCAAATAGGATATTTTTGGAAGAATTATTGATCAGTTCATTTATTCCAGAAGGTTATTTAAGCGAGAAATGCTTTAACACGAAAGTTGTCTATCATGTTTCAAAACCAAAAGATTTATTGAGATGGCGAAAATTTGTTGCGTTTGAACTCTATCAAGAAGCGAAAAAATATGTCAATAATACTCGGCAAATTGATGAAAATTATCTTAAAGATTTAATAAGGATTATTAAATAAATGTAAAATAAAAAGCCCCCTCAGAATTTTGGTCCGAAGGGGCGTTGGAAACGCATAGGAATTACTTCCTATTTGCCCAGTGTCCCTTATCCCAGGGGCCTTTTTCCCCAAGCCTTGTCCCAGGTTTTTCCTTTCCCGAAGCCTGCATTGTGGCCTCCTTCTTGGCCTGAAGCAGAACCTTCGGGATAGAACTGGAACCTGTCTTTGCGACAGAAACGGAGTTCAACATGGTTTTCACCTCCTTTCGCGTTGGAATGTACTGTTCTCGGTTAAATAAGATCCATATGATCTTATTTTAGTCGAAATGTGTTCAAAGTACCTTTGCAGATTTTCGCACACTTTACTTAACGGTTCAACAGAATCAAGCTGTTCATAGCAATCTTTTGCACATCCTCCTTTGCATATAAAGTACCAGTTACAGGCGCGGCAGAACTCTTTTCTTTTTTCTAGCAGCTCTCGGAATATTTGTAGCTGCGAATTTGATTTAACTGCGGTCGGTTTATCAAATACACTGCCGAAACATAGATCGTCTGTCTTTGGAAAAGAATCACAGCCATAAATTGAGCCATCGGAATAAACAGTGACAAACTGGTCGCACTGCCCCATATAGATACACTCGCGTTTATTTCCTCCGAGAATTAGACCAACGACGCTCTGTATATCTCGAATTTCAACTTCTGGATCATCTAGTTCCAACCAGAGATCAAAGATGGTGATCATGAAATCAGCGTATTGCGTTGGCGAAATAACCAACGAAGATACGTTGTCACAATGGCCAATGCTTTTCACTCTGGCAAATTTTAACTTTTTTATGTTTTTCACAATAAAAAAGTTGAAAATTCTTTTTGGGAATCCATGATTGACAGTGCTTACGCTACAGATAATTCCGTTGAATATCTCGGCTTGACGCAACAGGTCGATACCTCTCATGACCTCATCGTACGATCCTTTTCCAGTGGGATAACGACGAACTTGATCGTGAAATTCTTTCGGACCGTCAAGGCTCACGCCGATAAGAAAATCATTTTCTTTGAAGAAACGAATCCACTCTGGAGTAATGAGGGTAGCGTTTGTTTGAAGAAAATTCGTGATTTTCTTTCCCCGCTGTCTCCATGCGTGTTGAATTTCTATTGCCTCGCGATAGAATTTTAGTCCAGCAAGTAATGGTTCGCCTCCATGCCAAATAAACTCAATGTCGTCTTGATCGCTGCAGAAGAAATCAATCACGGTCTTCAATATTTCCGGACGCATACGATTTTTAACGACACACTCTTTTAGGCCAGAAGTATAACAGTACGAGCAGGACAAGTTGCACGCCCCGTTGACTGGTTTAACAATTGGAGTCGTAACTGACCGGCAAAACACTGTAATCACCTCCTTTTTAAGTTTGATTGTCAAAAATCTATATTTTACAATTTATCACTATTACCATGATTCTGTCAAACCAAAGGGCCATGTAAAGTATATGGAACAACTAAAGTGAATTTTTAATGTAATCTAAGGCTGTATTCGTTGAATTTCTAATGTTAAATCGCCAGGTTAATTCTGACACATAACTTTCAGCGTTTTTCCGGTGAAAATGATGGTACTGTTTAAATAGTTTGCGCTTCATCCACGACCAGCAAGATTCAATGTAATAAGCGTTGTGAAAACCTAAATCATGTGTTCGGGAGGTATGAAAATAATCATATCGCAAATTAGTATAAATCGGGCTGCCATCGGAATAAACATGGACATTGGTCGGCACTTGTTGGCAGATGAATTGTTTAATTGGGATGCCTGGTTTAGCGCGGATGACTTTAGTGGCCAGCATACCGGTTGACGGACAGCCAATGCCGGCCACACAGGTTTTGTCTTGTATGTTGTAAGTCCGCTGTCCGTGAAAATAGTTAGCTCTTTTTTTAAACCTGCCAAAATAGGCTTCATCCACTTGGACGTTATTTTGAGCAATGAATTCAACGCTTTTAACAATATTAGTTCTGAACAAAGCGAAGTATCTGCGAATAGTCGGGACTGACAAATTAGTCAATTCAGTAGTTTGTTTTACACTATATTCGTTTTTCCAAAGATGCAAGAGGATGATAAAGTCAGATAAAGATATTTTTATTGATTTGAGCCAGGTGGCCAAGAATAAAGAGAATTTTCGGCGGCAGCTTTGGCAATGATATCTATTTTCGGACTTCACTTTTCTAACCTGATACGAACCGCCATGGACACATTTCAAACGACCTTTTTTTAATATCATTTTTCTTAATTTCGCTTTGATTTGGAGTTTATATTACCATTGAGAGTTTGATAGGATCATAGTGAGAATGCTAACCTAATATCATAGATCTTTGACAACAACCCTAAAGTCCTATTCTTCTTATTGTCTCGCTGGGCCAATAATGTTAAAAGAAAATCCACTGTGGATTTTCAACCCAAAAGATGATAAGAAAATTTAGGCAAGAAAGGAGGAAAAGCCATGAAACGCGACTGGAGTAAGTTCCAACCGAAAGCGGTTGTCGCTTCACCAGAGAAGCAAAACCGCACCAACATGGGGCGCCCTTGCTGCGGCGGTTCGTGCATCGGCGGCAACTGCAAAGCCGTTCCGAAAATCGCCGCCGCCTTCAAGTAGGAATAGCGAACCCCCACAGGGCCCCATTGCGCAAATGCTTTGGGGCCTATTTTTTTTCAGAAAGGAGGCATAAGAAAATGAAACGGATGTTTATTCCAGAAAAAGCCGTCTTCTACATAGAAGCCGATGAAAAACTGGGGACTATCCATAACTTGGAGAATAGCAAAAGAGCCTATGTTAATGCCGATACAATTGAAGTAATTCGGCATTTAATTCAGGGCAATAGTCTTGATTCTTTCTTTCCGGTAGAGATACCACAAAAAGAGAGAAGCGAACTTATTCTACAAAGTGAAACCGTGTTGCGCGAATTGACGGCAAACGAGCTTTTAACTGAAAATAAGCCGACTCATCTGGGGCTTATTAAAAATGTTAGAGCCAACCCGCCGCTTAGGGTGGTCTTTATTGAACTGACCAAAAAGTGCAATTTGCGGTGCAAACATTGTTATGTCCCTAATTGTGGTGATTATATAGAACGCGTAAATGATCGCCAAATGACATTCGCCAAGATTTGCGATTTAATATCGCAAGTTGACGAATTAGGGGTAATGGAACCCCAGCTTACTGGCGGAGAACCATTTATCCTGCCGTTCGCTCTTGAAATCGTTAAAGAAGTGCAAAAAAGATTGATCCCCTGTTCTATTTTCACCAATGGAACATTGATAACCGAAGATGTTTTCAGATATATATCTGAAAACAATTATGGCTTGATTTTTTACATAAGCCTAGATGGTTATCAGAAAACACATGACAGTTTCCGCAGAAGCCAGGGATCATTCCAAAAAACCACCGAAACGATTAAAAGATTGTTGCGGACAGGGTGCGATGTCAGAATAAACACTTCCATCGGCAGACACAACATTGCTGAAATGCGTCAATTCATCGAGTTCGTAAAAAACGAATTTAGTGTTTTGCACAGATTGGTTACCGTAGAGCCGATTGGTCGTGCCAACGCCGAAATGACTATCACTGCTGAAGAATTCGCGAGTCTGCTTTAAGAAAGTCATAACACATTTGAATTTCTTGATAGCCATGATTCAATTGCGGATTGGTCAACCCCAGCCCGCGGAATCGGATCGTCAATGTTGTTTGTTGACGCGTATGGCAATGTGTCGTTTTGCCCAACCCTGACGCAAAGAGAAAATCCGGAGTTTCTAGCCGGAAATATCACCATTTCTTCCGTAAAGGACATTTGGGAAAACTCTCCGGTTTTCAAAAAAATCAGAGGGTTCCAATGTAAAGATGTGGAACAATGCCGTTTCCGTGAACTGTGTAAAGGAGGTTGCCGAAGTCGTGCATTTCTGTCCACCGGCGACATCAATTCGCCCGATCTCGCAATGTGTTTATTGTACAACGCGAGACAGATAAAACAACCTTAAGCCCAATCATGAATGATTGGGCTTTATTTTTTGCGATTAAAATGATATTATTTAATCATGAATTTGCCAAAAGTAAAATTTATTGATATTCCATTATCCAAAGAGGTTGATTGGATACATGGTTTTTTATTTCAAAATAAATGGGGTTGGGGTAAATATATAATTAAAAAGCACCCGGGGATTAAAAAGATTTTTTCTCTCAAGAAAGAAGCGGAGCAAATAAAATTTTTGAAAAAATATATTATTGAATTTAAAAAAGAAAATAGAAAACTAATAGAAGAAAATAAAACAAGATACCAAAAAGAATGGCAAAAAGTTGAAAAAGATTTTTTCATTGTACTTTCAAGAATTTTGCAAATCGATTGGTCTCAAGATAAAACAATTAGGGCTATGATTTCTATCAACCCAATTTGCCCCCGTTTTTTAAATGATTGGAGTTTTTCTATTTTTTATAACTACAAAAAAACATCTCATGCGATGGAAGTTATTATGCACGAGTGTTGCCATTTTTTGTATTTTGAAAAATGGAAACAATTGTATCCAAAAGTAAATAATAAAAAATTTGAATCGCCTTATTTAGAGTGGCATTTAAGCGAAATTTTAGCGCCAATCATCTTAAATGATATCCGAATCCAGAAGATGTTAAAACGAAAGGCAAATTTTTATAGCGAACATAAAAGAATAAAAATAGCTGATAAAACCGCTCCTAAATATTTTAACGACTTATACAATAAAGTTGCCAAAAGCGAAAAATTTGATGAATTTTTAAAAGAATCTTATCAGGCAATCAAAAAGAATAGCAAGTTATTTAAAATATAAAGCCTAAATCAGCTTATTTAAAATATAAAGCCTAAATCAGCGTTTTAATTTTTGATGGTTTTCGGCGAGCGGGCAAAAATGGAGAGGGTTGGGGGGAGGAAATTTTTGCCCGCGAGCCGAAGCGAAGCCCCGCCGCCCCGCGCTTTGGGCGTGGAAGCCGAAGCAGAAAAATTTCCTTTTCCTTTTAGAAGAAAAAAATCGGGCGAGTGCAAAATAAGAAAGCAGAGAAAATTTTTCTGCGAG
>JAKQDP010000049.1 GCA_029558735.1 bacterium
TCAGCAAGAGCCACGCCCCGAAATGCGTCCGCAACCTATCGACCAATTATTCAGACGAGAACGCACCATAACGCAACCGGAGGCCGCTACAACGCCCGTTTCCGAACCGGAAGGCATAAAACCTCAAGCCATTGCCCCGACCGTTACGCAACCCGCCCCGATAACTTTTAGGAAGGAAGCGGAGCGCAAAATAAAACCAGAACCGGAAAACAAAGGAATAATTGCAAGGCCCGCAGCAGAGGTAGGCATTAAAGAATATGAAAAACTGCCCGAAAACGTATGGCTACATGGAACCGATATTGATGGCGAAATCAAAAATTTTAGTGTAACAGACACAGAAAGAGGCGTTTATTTAACCAAAAATTGGCGTGTGGCGGAAAACTATACTGATGGTGATACCGCAAAAATTAAAGCGATAGAATTAAAAAAAGATGCAAATATTTTTGATTTAAACGATGACGCCCAAGCCGAAAAACTTGCAAAATTATTAAAAGAAAGAATTGACGATTTCGCCGATTTTGATATTAAAGAATTTGCCGCCAATTTGCAAAAGGCGGATTATAACCAAGTTGGCCTTATTGACAACGCGGAAATCGGGAATGTTTTGTATGAAGCAAATGTTGATGCGGTTATTGACACGAAGGGAAATGCCGCAATTATTAATGACAATGCGTTAAAAACTTATCGGCCCGAAGGCAAGGGTATGACCGCCACCGGCCAGCCGACGCCCGAAGCGATGTTGACGAGGACTAACAAAACATCTCTTTTAAGCGAAGAAAAATTTTGGGAAATCGTAGAAACTGCAAAAAGCCAAGATGAAATTCGTCCATACGCGGAGCAAGTTCTAAAAAACAAGGCTGCTTTTTCCTCGGACGCCCAACAAATTGCCGCCCGTGCTATGCCAGAAATTCAAAAAGAAGCCAATACAAGATACGAACAAAATAAAAAAGATATAATGGGACGTTACGAAAGGTCAAAAGAGTTTGTAATGGAATCTATCGGCGGTGAAACGCCACTTTTAAAAAAGTTAGGATATGATATCAATGGCAAGATGTATCGCGGAGTAAAATCCGAGGCTGCAATAAACGACCTTTTCACGAAAAAAAGCGTGATGACCAAGACAGGCGAAGGAACGACAAACTGGGCACCAGATACATATTCACGTTATATGTTTGATAAGGACACACATGGCGGTTATATTATCGAAAGCGACGCCACGCCTGACAATTTCCAAACCTTTACCAAGTTCAGCAATAAATATTATAAATCAAAGGGGCCGATCCCGTTAGAAAATATTTCCAGAATAATAAAAATTGAAAGAACAAAGCCGGAGGTCGGAGTAAACAAGGACACCGTAGGCCATGAGGTTATATATGACCGTGATGCAGGAATAAACAAAATAAAATCCGTTCAGCCGGCTGAGCCGATGGCCGTTAAAACGCCGGAGGTTAAGGGGCCGTCGAATGTTGAAATTGCTCAACAAAATTTTAACAGAATAATGAACGCTCAACCTTACGAATTAACTTTAGAAGATTATATTTATCAAAAACAACAAAAAGCCAGAGTTTACAGAAAGCCAACAGGTCAAAAAGATAGGCAAGAAATGAAAAGCCGAATTAGAGAAGTTGGCGACCAATATGCACCGGACGAACACAAAAACGCAGTCAAACGCGCCCTCGCCGAAGGCAAACCCGTGCCTCCCGAAGTGCTTGCGGAATACCCGGACTTGAATCAACCCCGCCCCAAGACCGGCCCCTCAATGTTCGGTGGCGCACAGTTGCAGAACGC
>JAKQDP010000071.1 GCA_029558735.1 bacterium
TTGGACAAAGCGAACCAATTGGTCAAACGGCTCGGCTTTGCCATCCTTTTGCCAATCCACTACCGGCGCGAAAGCCACCACCTTTTTGACCCGCTGGTCAGAAGAAGCCAAAAGCACAGCCGGACCGCCGAAACTGGAGCCAATAAGATATATTTGGGGTGAAGCGATTTTCATCTTTTTGCCGCTCCACAATTCTTCAAACCCTTTCGGCAGCTGGCTGATAATATCCCAAACATCCCGATGCGGCGACTGGGCCATAAATTTGCCGGTACTCTCCCAACTGCCGCGATAGCGCGGCACAAACACCCAGTACCCCCGCTTGGACAGAAATTCCATCAGCTCATTTCGCTTGCCCGGATAACCGGGCATGCCGGAACAAAAAATCACCACTCGGCTGGAGCGCTTAATTGGCGGCAAAAACTCGCAGACTATCTGATTTTTGATTTTGGTTCGCAGAATATGCATAAACTGATAACTTGTCTTTCTTTTTTTGTTATTTTACCACCAGCACAAACTCACCTCTTCGCCGATGGTCTCTTTTAGATATTCAAAGGCCTCGTCATAGCTGCCGATAGCGTCTATCAAGCCGTTATCGAGCGCCATTTGTCCGAGCATGGTGGAGCCGTCGGCCAATTCCCTCACCTTGGCGATATCCAAATGGCGATTTTGGGCGACCGTAGCAATGAAATTGTCATGGATGATATTGACATCGCGCATCAGCAATCTTCTCTCCTCGGCGGTAAGGGGCTTTTCCGGGTTGCCGGCATCCTTGAACCGTCCGGCGCTCAAGTTGTTGTAGACCAGGCCGGTATCGCTATAATCGCCACTACTGCCCAGATAAGACATGGTCACCCCGATACCGCCGACATCGGAATTTGCCGAGGCGAATATCTTGTCCGCGCCAGTAGCGGCCAAATAAGCGCCCGAAGCGCCGCCTTCGCGAATCAAAACGACAGTGGGCTTACTCACCTTTTTGAGCGCCTTGGCAATTTCTTCGCCGGCTACCGGCGAACCGCCATAAGAGTCCACCTCCAGAAAAATCCCCTTGATAGTCGGGTCGTCTTCGGCCGAGCTCAAGCCGGCCAAGATTGTCTCCGAGGCGGTCTGGTCCGCGATGATATTGCCCTCCTCATCAATATTTTCCGGCGGCAAATAAGTGAGCAGCTGGCCGTGAAGTTCAAGAGCCACAATATTGCAGTCGCTATCAACTTCTTCTGCGACGATTTCATCGGAATAATAATCGCCGCTGCCACTCAGCCAATACATCGCCTCATTGTAAATAGTGATGACTGAAGCCAGAATTATTATGACTATCGCTAATTTCCACAATGATTTATTGATCCGGCTGAAAAAATCCTTGACCGACGCCGGCACAAATCCGCCCAACGGACGGAACAATGTCTGTTTGATTTTGGAGAGCATAGGGGGGTGATTTAAATTTTAAATTTTAAATTTCAAATTTCAAAATTAATGGAAAATATGTCTTCCCTCCCATAGTCTGAAGGGGAGGGTTGGGGAGGGGTGAAAAAAAACAAAAACTACAATCCCTCTTCCGCGATATTGACAGCATCGTCTTCGTCCAGGCCGTATTCATCCATTAGTTCACGGGCCTGCTCGGCCGTGTCTTCGTCCAAGTTATAATCATCCATCAGCTTGCGGACATCTTCGTCTGGCTGGTTGTCGCTAAGGTCGCCGATATCGTCTTGATAGTCGTCTAAGTCTTCTGCCATATTTTGACTTAATTATTTTTTCTTTTTCGGCTTCCAGTCGCTGATTAGAATCCCCTGGCCCCGCTTGGCGACCACGACTTTCTGGCCATCGCGCCACTTGAGCTGGCGAATGATTTCAATCGGCAGGGTGAGATAAACGCTGGCGCCCTTGCCGGTCTTGCCTAATTTACGGATATTTTGTTTTTCCATTTTTCGCATAGTGTTTAGTTATTTTTCTTATCTACTTCAGATCCGCCATGGCGGATAAGTCCCTACCCTAGGCAGGCAGGCGCCTTGGACGGAATGTATATAGATATGTATAGAGATGATTTATTTAAAAATTTTCAAATTTCTTTATTTTAGTTTAGCCTCCTGTAAAAAATAACAAAATATAAAATAAATTATTTATTATTAATTAATTTATTTTCAAACACTTCTTCGAATTTTTCACGCAAGGCACTATTCACTTGCCCCTCATTGAAAAAAGGCAAACCAATCAAACGAAAATCCTTATTCTCTATCTTCAAATCAACTGTATGACTTTTTTCAATTTCAATCAATAGTTTCTGTTTCCAACCTTCTTTTGATTGCTCAAAAGTATTTTGCGCGTCCAAAAATTGATCACCTTTCGGCTCAACAAAAATCTGATACATAACTTCTTGCTTTGTCTTCTTCTCGGTCAGAAACAAAACGAAATCTGGATAAAATGGCTCGCCGTTTTCAAAGCTGTAAATTTTGAAAAACTGCTCATTGCGAAGCATGGCAATGTCTTGATATTTTTTCTTTAACTTTGTTATTGCCTCATCAATAAAGCGCAAAAATGATTCTTCCTCGCTCGTTCCCCAGATTTCGTTTTGTGCAAACCAATCCCGAGAAGAAAAATCAAAATCTCGCATATTTTGCGCTCGCGGACTTTCGCTATCTAATTGCAACACCTTGTCATTTTCAAATATTTTTTGGATCAAATGAGCTTTGAATTCTTTTGTTCCGTAGTATTCCTTTTTCTCTTTGCCGGCGATTTCCAACACTTTATCAATCACAAATCCGGCAATATTCAATTTTTCAATCTGCAAAAGATTTTCAACTTGCTCACTTGTGCCTTTCACCTTAATTTTTATTCCGCCAAGATATTTTTCATTTGAAATAAAATCTTTTGCCGATTCTATATTGCCAAATATTTTTTTTAACTCATCAAATCGTCCGGCTGGTATTTTCGCCAAAGCGGTACGGATAATATGAGTTCCCAAATCAGCAATTTTATAATCCCGAATTTCTATTTTAGCCTTTATTCCAGCACCAGCCCCCGCAACAAACAAATCTTTTTCTATTGCTTCTCGCGTTGGCAGTTGAAAAATATTTATTTCGGCATTGTGGTCAAATTCTGCTTTGGCGTCCGAGAGCGCAAAAACATCCTTTCCCAAATTTTCCTTGCGAGAATTTAAGAAAATATAACCTTTCTTCCAAAAATCGCTGTTTTTAAAATCACCTTTGATTTTGATCTCTTTTTGTACTGTTCGCGACGGCATAATACCTTCACGAACCAAAACACTTTCCAATTCTTGAATATAGCGAGGATTCGTTACGCTGTGATAATAAAGCTGTTCCAAAATCCGAAGTTCGTTTTGTATGTCGGTATCAAATTTTCGCCTATATGCGTCCATAAATTCGCCGAGCGTAAATGGATAATATCTAGCGCCTCGTCCGATAAGTTGGGCCTCTTGCACAGTTGTTTTACCCGGTTTATTGCTTTTGGCGTCACGGCTGTTATACAAACGGACAATGTCAAAAAGATTCAAAACATCCCAACCCTCATTCAATTTTTCAGTCGCAAAAATAGCGCGAATTTCATTATTTTGATCTTCCAAAGAATTAAGCAGTATTTGCTTTTGCTCTAAATCTTTATCTTCATCAACCGTCAAGCATTTTTCCGGTGCAAAATCGCTTTTAATTTCTGCCACTAAATCCGCGAGAGCAATTTTTTGCTCGTTGAAAAATTGAAAGGCTTTTTGCAATGTTGCGTCTTTAATTGCCGTTTGCTGTTTTAGGTGTTTTTCGCCGAGTTCAGAAATAAGTTTGTGAAAAGAATTTTTAAAAATGCTTGAAACGACAATTTGCGGATTATGTTCTTTTGATATTCCTTCTTTCGGAATACTTACTCTGTTAGCTTTAAACATAACCACTGGCTTTAGTGCGATTTTATACTTTTCTGCCACCTTACGGCGATATTGCGAAATAATCACCGCCGAAAGCGCGCGTTCCATAATCGGCGCGTTTATTTGTAAAGTTCGCACATCTTTTGAAAACCCGTCCAAGCGATATTCTTTCAGATCATAGCGATAAATTGCTTTGTCTTTGTATTTTTCCAAAATTTCCGGATATTCCTGTTCCAAACGAGCCGTTGCTGTAAATTCCAAAAGCACATTATCCTTTTGGCTGTTGGCGTTCAAAATCCGCATTACTGTATTTTCCCAATTTCGTCTGTCTTCTTGTTCGGTTTTGCTTATTTTTCCATTTGTTTCCGCAGATAGATTGTGCGCTTCATCCGCAATCAAAACAATTTTCTTGTCCGCAAAATCTTCATAAGTCAAAACATTTTCGCGAGCGAAATTAAAGCGAGAATGCAAAAGCGCGGTCGTGGAAAAAATAATGTTTATATCGTCATCATTTACGCCTTCAAAATTATCCACCTCTTTGATTTTTATTTCCTGTCCGTCAAGTGTAATTTTATCGACAAACAAATACTTTTTAGAATTCGGATCAAGAAAATTGGCTTTGGTCTTTTGGATAATGTTGCCAAGTCGAGTAAAAAAAATGAAATTGCGGTATCCCTTTTGATAAAAATACAAAAGATTGGCGGCCATGATGAGTGTCTTGCCCGAGCCGGTCGCCATATTAAACATCAAATGAATCGGTTTTTGTTTTTGGTGGTATTCCTCAACATAATAATAAAAACGCCCCAGCGCTTCTTTTTGGTATTCGCGTGCCGGAAAAGCCGGATTAAGATTTTTCAAAATATCCGTTTTTTCCGTCGCCTTGTTTTTGAAAACATCAGCACCGGCAAAGTTTTTATATGAGTTAAATTCGTCGTAAAGCATAGTTATTCATTAAAAGATACTTCTGTGCCAATCTCTAACACTTTTTGATATTCTTTATATTCGTCTCGAAGCTCAGAGATTAGTTCTGAAAATGTTTTTATAGTTGCATCATTTGAAAGAGTAAATGTTGTATCTTTTTCATATCCATATACGAAGCAGTGGATGTTTTTAGTATTTGGTTTGTGCCTTTGTATTAGCGCTTTATATGTTAATACTTGACCAATATGTTCTGCCTTTAATTTAATGCCGGGGGCTTTTAATTCGATAATTACAATATCCTGTGTATATGGAACCACTTTTGCTATTATGTCCGGCCTTTTGCGTGTTTCCGGATCGTCTTTCAGGTTAGTATTTAAATATTCTGACAGTGGTTTATCGCTAGAAACAATGTCGAAAGTCCTTCCTAAAAGCCATGGGTGATTTTCAAATATATGATGAACATCTGCCTCTTTATTATTCGGATTTATTATTATTTTTTCAAGCAAATCGATGATTTTTAATTTTTGGTAGACAAGTGATGTCATCATCGAAACTTGATTTAGGCGAAGATCATTTAAAAGGGTGCTAAATTTAGCAAGATCGACAGAAGTTGCTTCCGATATTTTTTTTAGAATTAAGTCAATTTTTTCTGCTTTTACTTCATATATTTTAACTGCAATTCTATCAAGCGACTCAAAGCTTGATTCGCTTAATTTTAAAATATTTTGATTACCGAGAACTTTTTCAAGTATATCTGGATCTTGTTCGATCAATTTTTTTAAGCTTTCACTATCTACCACGCTAATAGTTTTTTGCCAACCAGTAGTATCAATTAAATCACCGTCAATGAGTTTTTTAAGATTTTGCCAGTCAGCAAAACGAAGATTAAATTTTTGATCTTGATATTTAGTGTTACCAAAAAAGTTTTTTTCAAAAATTATATAATTTTTATCCGGTTTATCTTTCCATCCAATTACAGCAAACTTAACTCGTCCACTATTCCATTGACGAGTATCAGCTTTTAATTGTGTCGGCCTTTTATTTAATTCCATAAAAATTCTTATTTAACTCCTTATCCTCTTTACTCACTCCGTATTCCTTATCTTCAATCTCGCTCAAATTGACATAAAGCTGATTTTTGTCCAAGCACTCAATCAAAAACTTCTTTTGATCGGCAACAGATAAATTCCCAAATTCTTTGGCGCTCGCGTCAATCATTTTCGGATCTACTTTGTAGCTCAAAAAGGCGGTTTCTTTCATCTCGTCCCAAAGTTTAGCAAGTTCCTTGCCAGTCTTAGCTTTTTCAATATTTTCTATCCATTCCTCGTTCCATTTCGCAAGTTCCATATAAACGAAATCCCCGCCACCTTGCCAATTTACATCCTTTGAAATACCAACGCTTTCACCTTTTATAACTTCTTTTAATCTTGCTACTGCTGTATTTTCTATATATTCCATTTGCTCAATTCCAATATATTGTCTGTTTAATTTATGAGCAACGGCGCAAGTCGTTCCTGTTCCGATATGATAATCAAGAACAATGTCTCCTTCATTTGTAGAAACCTCAATTATTCTTTGGAGTAGTTTTTCAGATTTTTGTCCTTTAATTTCATCTACTCCAAGCATTTTTGAAACTTTTTCACCGGAATAAGAAACAACGGCAATACTATTCAGTTTGTCATAAACAGATGAGTTCCAAGTATCTTCTAGTGGATATTTGTCAGGCAAACCAACCTCAGAAATATAATTGAGAAACTCTTCTCTTTCTTTCTTATCTATTTTCAACTGCTCTAATTTTTCTAGTATTTCCTTTTTGTTGTCCGCGTTGAATCTGTCTGTAAAATCTTTTTTTGTGTTATATGCCTTATTAAAAATAAAGTTGTTTGGGTCTTTAGTATAAAACAAAATAGTATCGTGATTTCTTATATAGTTTTTCGCTATTGTTTTATACCCTGATAACCAACCTATCCTCCAAATAATTTCTCTTTGAAAATTATTTCTGCCAAAAACTTCGTCCATCAAGATTTTTAAATAATGGACTTCATTATAATCAATATTTACATAAATACTGCCGTCATTTGTTAATAATTGTTTTGCTAGCTCTAGCCTATTTCGCATAAAAACTAACCATGTGGAATGATCAAAAGAATCGTTATATGCAAAAGTATTGTCAGTATTGTACGGCGGGTCAATATAAATCAACTTCACTTTCCCAGCAAATTCTTTTTTGAGCGAGGCGAGAGCGAGTAGGTTATTGCCTTTGATAATCAAATTGTCTTTAATCGTTCCCTTTTCATCACGATTAAAGCCGGCCAGTTTGTGTTCGCCTTTTTTATCAATCCGCTTGAAATTGGTAAAAACTTTGGCGTCAAGCAAGCGATTGATGTCGTCCGGCGCCAATGTTTCGTTATAAAAAATCTCGTCTCTTTTTTGGTCTTCCTTGGTCATTCCGCCTTCCAAAACACAATCTTTATATGGCCAAGTTAAAACAATTTCTTTGTTTTCGCTCACATATTCATCGTCAGCAGTTAAGCCGATTTTGTTCTTGAAAGCGGTATAAGAATCCGGCAGAAATTGTTTATTGGAAACAAAACGGATAAATTTCTCTTTATCAAAAATCAGCGTCTTTTCTACCTCAAAAAAGAAGTGTTTTTTTATTGTCTTGTCGGAAAATAAAAGTTTGATAAGTGCTGGATCATTTTTTCGTGCCAATTCCTGTGTTTGGTTTTTCAAAAGCACGCCGTCTTGCGATACAAGACGCGCGTCTTTCTTTAATAAATCTGTGAGTTGTTGAAATATATTTTTCATAGTTTTTTATTTCATAAGTCAATTTATTGTTATATTGTATTTTTCCTTCATAAATAAAACATCTTTAATACCCTAATTCTCCCACTTTCACCCCCAAAAGTCAACAAAACCTGTCCGCCTTGGGCGGACAGGTTTTCTATAGATATGTATAGAGATATCTATATACATCCATCAAACTACCCAACCTGCCTACCACCTGCCTGCCCTGGGCGGGGGCGGACAGGTATCTCTAAAAATTTGTTTATATAATTTTTCAAAACTTATTATATTAAACATCAAAGGCCAAACATTTAACCTTGGATCCCCAATCAGTTATTACAACATTATCAACAATATTACTAATTTCTTTCTGATTATTTCTAGTCAAAATAAAAATACTCGGCGCAGTTAATTTCTGTAATTTATTATGCCATGTTTTCACTTTTTTTAAATATACTCCAGAATAATACGGCTCATATCCTGATGAGCCAGCTTCTAATTTATCTTGATCAATTAATAATTCAACCTCATCGACGATAATAACATCCGCTTTATTACTTTCTTCCGAGATATTATCCGGATCGGAAAAATAGACAACCTCTATTTTCTTTTTCTTCAAAAACGGAATGAGAATATTATTTATATACCAGGTCTTACCGCTGTTAGTGGGGCCAACTAGCAAAACATTACCTCCTCCTGATACTGTCTGATAAATATTATTAGTTAAATCATTCATAAAATTATATTAATTATATTATAAAATAAAAAAGGGGTAAGCAAAATTACACCGCCCACCCCTTTGACGCTTGGCTTTCCTTAACCAACACGGCAAGGAACATTACGAGATGTCTTGCATCCAGCACCCGCCTTCGAATGCTTAGATGTGCAAGCACGAATTCCCGTAGAAGCCGTGATACGTACAGGTCTATACGGTATCTTTCTCATCTTTTCACCTCCTTTCGTGAATAATATGAATCGTAATAGAAGCGCGATACATCGCACTTGTGCTGAGATGGCTCAGTAAAAC
>JAKQDP010000004.1 GCA_029558735.1 bacterium
TTCGACTTGGCGGTACCAGCGGAACCTTATTTCCTGAGGGGCGCTAAGCTTTGATCCTGGCATATATTTGACTGAGATTAGGTGAGTTAACAGTGTCACCCTTATCTTACCAAATTGTCACCCTTTGATGTTAACTGTACAAAGACTTGACTTTTTGGGTTGTTTGGGGTAAGTTATTATCAGTTAAAAATAATATTTTTTATGACTTTGAAATTAGAAGCGAATAAACGCGAACAGACCGGTAAACAACTTTATTCCTTAAGGGAGAAGGGGCTGATTCCGGCGGTGTTATACGGCCATGGCTTGCAGAATGTTAATTTGGCTGTCGATTTGGTTAAATTTGAAAAGATTTTTCAACAGGCAGGTGAGAACACAATAATTGATTTATCAATCGATGGCAGTGAACCGATTAAGACAATGGTGGCCGATGTGCAGTATGATCCGGTTAAGCATCGGTTTATTCATACTGATCTGAAAAAGGTAAAAATGGATGAGAAGGTTACCGCGACAGTCGCGGTAGAATTTTTTGGTGAATCGCCGGCTGTCAAGAACGACGGGGGAATTCTGCTTCACAATATCAGTGAATTGGAAATTCGCTGCTTGCCCACCGATCTGATTCACGAGGTCAAGGTGGATATTTCCCAGTTTAACAATTTTGGCGATGCCGTGGCCATCAAAGACCTGAAATTGTCCGATAAAATTGAAATTATTGGCCACGAGCCGGAAGATGTGGTGGCAACAGTGACTGCTCCTCGGGCGGAAGAAGAACCGGCTCCAAGCGCTACCGATGCTGAAGGCGAAGGGGCGGCCGAGGCAGGGAAGACCGCTGAAGCGGACACCGGCAGTAAAGCGGAAGACAAAATTGCGACCAGCGACAAAAAATAAAATTAGCCATGGATAGAATCAAGCAACTATTGGTGATAATCGCCGCTCTCTTAATAGTGGTTGGCGGTTTTTTGGTTTATAAGATTTATCAGAATATTCGGTCAACCGGCTCTGAACCGGCGTTATTTTCGGCGGCAACTGAGGATTTAACTCAACGTAAACTGGACGGCGTCAAAGTTTCTACCGGCCAGGAAGATTTATTGCCGGTGGCGGTGATGGTGGAAAATCATTATGAGGCCCGACCACAAGCCGGATTGGCTGCCGCCAAGGTAGTTTATGAAGCTTTAACGGAAGGGTTGATTACTCGATTTTTGGTGCTTTATGACTTGACGGAAAATTTGAGTGTCATTGGTCCGGTACGTTCGGCTCGGCCATATTTTATCGAGTTGGCCGCCGAGTATGGCGCTGTTTATGTTCATTCCGGTGGCAGTCCGGCCGCTTTGAGTATTCTGGAAGATGATGACAGAGTCCAAGACTTAAATGAATTTTATGGTTATAATAGCGGTTATTTTTGGCGTGACGATAAGCGACAAGCGCCACATAATCTTTATACTGCCACTGAATTTTTAACGGAAGCTAAAACGCAATATGGTTGGCTAGACGGCACTGATTTTGTGCCCTGGCAATTTAAGGATGATGGCACGCCAGCCACTACCACTCAAGAAATTAAGCTGGAATATTCAATTTTGCCGACTTACCACATTATCTGGAAGTATAATAGCGGAGAAAATTATTATGAGCGTTGGCAGAATGAATCGCCTCATACTGACAGCGAGGGTCAATTTATCAACGCTAAAAATGTGGTTATTCAATTTGTCAAAACCGCCACCATTGACGAGATTGGCCGGCGCGAATTGACCTTGACTGGTACCGGTCGAGCGCTGGTGTTTCGCGATGGCGAGACAATTGACGGTTATTGGCAAAAAGAAGAAGGCTGGCACCGCACCAAATTTTACAACAGTAGCGGGGAGGAAATTATTTTTAATCGCGGTTCGATCTGGGTGGAATTAGTGCCGGATTATATGGTAATTTCTTTTTAAATTCTGGCGGTAAAATTTTTTGTGGTGGTTTCAATTTTCAGTTTGGAATTGACGTACTGACGGACGTCAGTACGTCTCTTAATAATCGATCCGGCTCACCAGCCGGATTTTTTCGGACCGGGCTGATTTTTCTTGACTGATTGTTTATTTTTTGACATAATCAAAATGTTCCCGCTCTCGGCAGTGGGAAGAGTAGGGGTAACGTAATGCAAATTTTATGGGAGGCGGGTTATGCAATTGAGATTTGATCATTAAGGGGCTTGGAGTTTGCGCCCCAATCAAGCAACTCCCTTGGCGATTGAGTAGGCAAACTCGCCAAGACTCAAAGGGAAATACGCGAGGGCATTTTTTTAAAAGAGGGAGGAAATGCTTCACAGTCGATCACCCTAAAACTGGCCTTTGGCGTTTTAATCAGTATCGGTCGCGACAATGACGCGCGTCAATTCGATCAGGGGGCGAAAAGCCCAAAGAATCCCGCAGCGTCAAAAGCAGGCCGAACAACCAGTTGAATCAATTAGACCGAGGAACAGTTATCACCAATATCCTCGGTCTTTTTTATTGAGCTAATAATCAATATTCGGTGCCGACCGGACAAGTCTTTGCGGAGGCGGTTTGTCCGGTCGGGAAAATATTTTTTGGCCAGTGTTTGCATTGGTCGCCAATGGAGGGGATTGATTTCGACGATGATAAATAGCGGCGGAGTCTTTTGGGCGTAGATTTGTTTGAATAATTTTTCATATTGTTCCCAGCCCTGTTTGCCGCCATAGAGCGCTAATCGAGGTTCGTGACTGATTGATTTTTTCTCCCAAGCAGTCAGTTTGTCTGTTTGGGCCAAATAGGGAAGATTGGCAATAATGGCGTAAGCGCCCTTTAATGGCGGAAGACTTGCCAATAGGTTACTGGAGAGAAAGTTTATTCTGACCCGGTGTTTTTGAGCGTTTTTTTGAGCTAAGGCGAGGGCGCGGCGGGAAGAGTCAATGCCAATGGCTTTTATTTGCGGGTTATTTTTTTTCAGACTGATAATGATACAGCCTGAGCCAGTGCCGACATCAATCAGGGTGAGCGGGGAAAGATGATTTTGTTTAATAAGATCAGTAGCCAGTTCCACTATTAGTTCGGTTTCCGGCCGTGGCACCAGCACGTTTTTGTTGATAAGAAAATCAAGGCCAAAAAATTCTTTATGACCGGTTAAATAGGCGACCGGTTGATAAGCGGCTCGCTTGGCAATTAGCGTCTGAAATTTTTTTATCTGAAGCGGTTTTAGTTGATGGTCATAGTGAATAAAGAGGAATTCCTTAGGTTTTTTTAGGACAACAGAAAGCAAAACCTCAGCATCCAAACGCGCTGAGGGAATATTTTTTTTCTGTAATTTTATGGTTGCCCAAGTTAAGCTGCTGCTGATGTCCATACTAGAGATTCTTTCGTTTACGCATTATCATCCGGGTGCGCCAGACTTGGTAGGTGAGTTTTATGCGGTTGATAAAGCCGTACCAAAAACCCCACTTTTTTTCTTTGATCACTTGGTGGAGATTTTTCAAGACCGGCCGAGCGACTTTGAGTTTGTGTTTTTTGGCGTAATAATTCATTACTGTTTCAATGCCGAAATCCAAAGTGTTTTTGTCTTTGGGAATCTTATTGAAGAAGGCCCTGGTCATCGCCCGTTCGCCACCGATGGCGTACATCGGGAATAGTTTGGGAATCAGAGCGCCCAAGCCAAAAACGCGGTCGCGCAAGCCAATGGACATTACCGCCTTGCCCTTGATGACTGGCGTTAATACCTGTTCAATATGTCGGGTAGTCAGGTTTTCCAAATCAGCGTCAGCAAACATTATGATGTCGCCCTTAACGGTTTTAACTCCCTCAATCATGGCGCTGCCCTTGCCTTGGCTGGTTTGGCGCTCCAATACTTTGACTTTAAATTTTTTGGCGATATTAGCGGTATTATCCTGACAAGCATCGGCCACGACTAATATTTCATCAACTAATTTAGATTTGACAGCCACCCTTAAAACCGCCGTGATATTTTCAGCTTCATTGTGGGCGGGAATAATCAAAGAAACTTTTTTATTGTTCTTAGCCATTAATCTAATTATAACACAAAAATAAATTGTTAGCCAATAATTTTGTGCCGGCAATTATTCTTGGAGCGATTGCTGCTGATCTTTGTCTTTGAGCTTTCTGATAATTAGCTCTAGCTCGCCGTCTAAAATGGCTGGTAGGTTATTGAAATTTTCATTGAGGCGATGGTCAGTGATGCGGTCTTGGGGAAAATTGTAAGTGCGGATTTTTTCGCTGCGGTCGCCACTGCCAATTTGCGATTTTCTCTGGGCACCCAATTTTTTGGCTTCTTCTTCCTGTTTGGCGGCTAATAGTCTAGACCGTAAGACCATCATCGCTTTTTCCTTGTTTTGCAGCTGGGAGCGTTCGTCTTGGCAGTTGACCACAATATTGGTAGGCAGGTGAGTGATGCGGACGGCCGAATAAGTGGTATTGACGCTTTGACCGCCGTGGCCGCCGGCACAGAAGGTATCTATGCGCAAGTCTTTGGGGTCAATAATCAAATCTACCTCCTCGGCTTGAGGCAGGATTGCCACTGTCACGGTGGAGGTATGGACCCGACCCTTTTTTTCTGTTTCCGGCACCCGTTGGACCCGGTGGACGCCACTTTCGTATTTTAATTCGCCATAAACATTTTGGCCGGTGATTTCAAATATCACCTCCTTAAAGCCGCCCAGGCCAATGCGGTTGGCGGAAATAATTTTGGTTTTCCAGCCGCGCTCTTCACTGTAGCGGCTATAGAGGCGGAACAATTCGGCGGCAAACAACGCTGCTTCGTCACCGCCGGCGCCGGCCCGTATTTCCACGATGACATCTTTACTGTCATTGGGGTCTTTGGGGATTAAAAGGGTTCTAATTAATTTTTCTTGTTCGGCTTTGGCCGCTAACAGGGCGGTCTTGTTTTCTTCGCCCATTTCCAGCATGTCTTTGTTGTCTTTATTGGCGCCGATGAATTCCTCGGCTTCTTTGAGCTCGGCTTGGATTTTGTCCAGCTTCTTTTTGGCTTGGATGATTTCTTTAAGCTGGTCGTATTCTTGGGCGATTTCTTTGATTTTGGCCGGATTGGAAACAACCGCCTCGTCTTGTAACAGGCGCTCCAATTCTTCAAATCGGGTTTGGATTTTCTCTAATTTTTCATTCATATTTTATTGATTGATGCTGTTAATTATAGCAGAATGGGCTTGTTTTGGCAATTTATAAGGGGCTTTTGATATTTTTTATACCGGGATTGGTGATATGGGTATAAATTTGCGTAGTGCGGATATTCTGGTGGCCTAAAAGTTCTTGAACATAGCGGATATCAGTGCCGTTTTCCAATAGGTGGGTGGCAAAGCTGTGACGCAGGCTGTGGAAGGTGGCGTCTTTTTTTATCTTGGCTTGTTTTAGCGCTTTATAAAAAATAGCTTGCGCTGTTCTTTCGGTCAATCGGCCTCCTCTCTCGCTTTCAAAAAGATAATCATTTCCATCGCGGTCGGCAATCAGGATGTTTAAATCCGGCAAAAGTTTTTCGGGAATTAAAGTTATTCGATCCTTTCTGCCTTTTGCTTGTTTGATATGAATTATTAGTTCATCCATTAAGATATCTCGGATTTTCAGTTTTACCGTCTCACTTACTCGCAGGCCGGCGCCATAAGACAAAGATATCAACAGGCGATGCTTGCTATTGCTTATGGTATTGATGATTTTATTTATTTCTTCCCGGCTTAGCGCGATTGGCAGTTTTTTGTCTCTCTTGGTGGATTTGATTTCTATTTTGATGTAATTTTTCAATATTTCGCGGTAAAAGAATTTTATAGCATTGAGATATACATTAATTGTCTGCGGGGAGTAGTTTTTTTCTTGTTTTTTAAGTAAAAATTCTTTGATTTTTGAAATATCTGGCTCTTGGGGATCGTTTTGTAAAAATTTAAAATAATCATCAAGGCATTTTAAATAGCCGTCAATCGTTTTGGGGCTGTAGTTTCTTAGCTGTAATTCGTTTTTGACATTATTCAAATATTTTTGCATAAAATGGTTTAATTTAGTAAAATTAATAAATAATAAGTTGTTTATAAATTATATCAAATTGTTCGTATAATATACAACTTCGGTAATATTATAGGTCAAACATTTCGCATAAAAACCAGTTATATGAAATACATGTTTTCCTTTTGGGCTTCGCCCAGCTCTTAAAAACGAATTCAATTTTGTTTTTTAATTAATAAAAGAGGGGTAATAAGGTGTTTTCTCCGCTACGCTGCGAAAACGATTTTATATTTTAATTACATTGATGTATAATATAACTATGGACAAACAATTTCTTAATAAAATTATTCAAGGCAATTGCATAGAAATATTAAAAAAAATGCCGGAAAATTCGGTAGATCTTATCTTTGCCGACCCGCCGTACAATTTACAACTACAGAATGATCTTTACCGTCCAAATCAAACTAAAGTTAGCGGGGTTAATGATCGGTGGGATAAATTTGTTTCTTTTGATGAATATGATACTTTCACCTACGATTGGCTAAAAGAATGCCGAAGAGTATTAAAAAAAGACGGCTCTATTTGGGTTATTGGTAGCTACCACAATATCTTTCGTGTCGGCAGAATTATGCAAGACCTCGGCTTTTGGATACTAAATGATATTGTCTGGATTAAAACCAACCCCATGCCTAATTTTAAGGGTACCAGATTTAATAATGCGCAGGAAACACTAATCTGGGCATCACAAAACCAAAAATCAAAATACACTTTTCATTATAAGTCGATGAAAGCGTTTAGCGATGATAAACAAATGAGAAGCGATCGGTACATTCCTATTTGCAACGGCGGAGAAAGAATTAAAGTGAACGGCGAAAAAGCGCACTCTACCCAAAAGCCGGAAGCCCTGTTATTTAGAGTGATCTTATCTACTTCAAATGTTGGCGATATAGTGTTAGACCCGTTTATGGGAAGCGGCACAACTGGTGCCGTATCTAAAAAATTAGGCAGGCACTTTGTCGGCATAGAAAAAGAAAAATTTTATATCAAGATAGCAAATGAGAGGATAAAGAAAATAAAGCCGGTCAGCGAAGACCTTTTATTTTACCCCATTGAAGAAAAAAAACCAAAAGTGCCGTTTGGTAGTTTAGTTGAATCCGGCTATGTTGCTATTGGTGATTTTCTATACTCAAACAACCACGCGCACAAAGCTCGGGTTTTGGCTGACGCAACTTTAACATGGAATGATAAAGTTGGCTCAATTCACAAAATCAGCGCCGAGATTTTAGGCAAAGCCGCAAACAACGGTTGGACATTTTGGTATGTGAAAAGACCAAAAAATAATTTTATTCTTATTGACAACATAAGAAATGAATATATAAATAAATATCTTTCTTAAGCACCTATGCAATACACCAAATTTAAAAATATTTTCAACGAAACTATTTTTGAAGAATCCAAGGCGGTTTTAATTGAAAAAATCGCTAAGTACCCAAACAGATACATCGGCTTATTTAGACCGACGAAACCAAAAGCTAAAATACTGCAAAACTTGCTTCAATCTCACGAAATCCGCTTCGGCGATGCCTTTGAGGAAATCATTGAAGAATACCTTAAAGAGTTCGGCCACGAGATACTGAATAAACGTTTTATAAACGATGATAAAGATGAACTTAATCTTGACCAGTGCTTTAAAGATAAAAACACGATATATTTCGTTGAACAAAAAATAAGAGATGATCATGACTCTACCAAAAAACGAGGGCAAATAGGAAACTTTGAAAAAAAGCTAAATGAAATGGTTAATAAGTACGGTGAAAAAATCTCGTCGGTATTTTCTACTTTATTGACCCCGATTTACAGAAAAATAAAAATTACTACAAAACCGAACTAGAAAAAATGGCCCTCGACTATGGGGTAAAATTATATCTATTTTATGGGGTTGAATTGTTTGATTTTTTACAGCAGGGAAAAATATGGAACGAAATATTAAAGTATTTACAACAATGGAAAAAAGAGATTCCGGACTTTCCGGAAACTAATTTTGATATTGACGCTGAAAGTTCATTTGAAGAAATAAAAAGTTTATCCCCCGCCCTTTACCGAAAACTTCTTCAAGACGATGCCATTTTCAATGAAATTATTTTAACAATCTTTCCCGAAAAAAAGACACTGCGCCTTTTGCTTGATTATTTTAAAGAAAAATCATCTGAAAAAATTATTTACAAAACGATAAGCAAAGTGCTGGAAGAAAGAATATAAAATGTATGATAGCTAAGGAGGGTCTAAATAAAATTATTCATGGCGACTGTTTAGAAATTTTAAAATATTTTCCCGACAATTACTTTGACTTGATTTTTGCCGACCCGCCATATAATTTGCAACTACCAAGCAATAGAAAATTGTTTCGTGCAGATGGCAGCGAGGTTATACCCGTCAATGACGCGTGGGACAAATTTGAAAGCTATGAAGATTACGACGATTTTACCGCAAGCTGGCTCAAAGAATGCCAGCGCGTTTTAAAAATGACGGGTACAATCTGGGTCATGGGGATGTACCACAACATTTTTCGTGTCGGAAAAATTATGCAGGATTTAGGATTATGGTTTTTAAACGATGTTATCTGGGTTAAAATTGACGCTATGCCTAATTTTAACGAACGTCGCTTTACCAATAATCACGAAACACTACTTTGGGCAGTAAAAAATAAATATTGCAAAAATTATACCTTTAACTTTAATTTTTTAAAACAAATGAACGACGGTGAACAAATGAAAGATACTGATTGGATTTTCCCTATTTGCCGAAGTCCAGAGCGGTTGCGTGATGAAGCTGGCATAAAACTACATCCTACCCAAAAACCGCTAAAACTTATTCAGCAGGTACTACTTACTGCAAGTAAAAAGGGCGACTTAGTTTTAGACCCGTTTATGGGGAGTGGCACCACTGCTGTTGTAGCCAAAGCACTCGGTAGAAATTGGATTGGAATTGAAAAAGAAAAACGGTATGTTGATTTGGCAACAAATAGAATTTTTAATTATAATTGACCCAAAAAATATATGAGATTATTTTTACCAGAAAAAATCTGGAAAGAAAAAAGAGGATTTACGTTTGATCGACCAGCCGATTATTTAACTATTGGTTTTCACGGCGGTCAAGATTTTTTTACTTTACCTATTGGAGAAGTGCCGGTCACCGCGCCTTGCGATGGTACCTTAATAACTTTCCCGGGATTTTCTAAATCCGCTGGCTGGTGGGGAGTTTATACCTTTCAATATATGGACGCCACTTATAGCTTAAAAATTCTCCATATGTACAAAGAGTTAAAGGCGGGTACTTATAAAGAAGGTGATGTTCTGGGATATTGCGGAGGAACAGGCCTCGCGGTAACTCAAAAATATGGGGTATCTTACATCGGTGAATCTATCGAAGAACAAACATCAGATCGAGCCGCTCCTCACCTGCATGTTGAACTTCATCTAGGTGAATATAAACATGACACAAATAAAATTAAATCGTTAGCCCTGAAACGTCTTATTGACCCAGTTGCTACATTCGAAAAATGGATTAATTCTGAATCTTTAATCAAAAATAATATAATTTTTTATCAAGAAAAAGGCAGTTCATCTATCTACATAAAAGGCGCCGATGGTTATTATTACCCAATTATTACAGGAAAGCATTTTATTTCCTTGTTTGGAAATTGGAATGAAAATAAAATTATTAAAGTAGATAAAATATCTGAAAAATCAGATGCTTATTTTGGATTATTCAAGTCTGGTGATGATGGAAGATATGATGTTGTATAAGGAGTTTTGGGCTTCGGGCATTCACCCCTAACCCCTCTTCCCGAAGCCCAAAACGAAAAAACAAAAATTAAATTCTTTTTTTAGAGCGGCTCGCCGCTGGCGAGCCAAAGGAAAACATGTACATCATATAACACGCTATATCCGGCTGCGGCTTCACGGAAGCCTCCGCTTAAATTCTGCTCCGCTTCGCTCCGCAGAACTTCGGATATAGCGATACGTTATACGCAATCGGCTTCGGGACGCTCGAAATAAAAAGATTTAAAAAATATAGAAATTTATGAGGATGAAAAATGATGGAAACAAATAACATATTGTTGATTGCATTGGTTGTATGCATATTACTCAATAGTTATATTGGTTTGTATATCTCACGCAAGCATGGTACTAAAATACCATGGTGGCCGAGTATAGTAAAGAGTAGAGATTATACATTTTATCTCATTTATATCTTTTATATAGCACTTCTTGTTAATGCCATCATCTCTATACTCGAAGAGGAATACATATTTCTACTTGCTTTACTTGGTTTTATTCCGATTCTCCTTAGCACATATATAAATTTCGTTGCAAGGAGAGATTTGACTAGATACTGGACACCTTTTGCGAGTACGGGAAAGGAGCAAAAACTCGTAAAGACCGGAATTTATGCAAAAGTTAGGCATCCTATCTATTTATCAGGCTTAATTTTATTATTGGGCTTTACACTCATCGCTGGAAACTTATATGGCCTTTTATTTTTTATTTTATCTTTGGCAGCTTTTGTCACACGAATAAAAAAAGAGGAAAGGGAGCTAATTACAAAATTTGGTGAAGAATACAAACAATACGCAAAAGAGACCCCCCTATTAATACCAAAATTGAAAGGGAAATGAGGTGGTGTCATGGCGTCCTTTCGCCGACTCTGCGGATTGTTTCGCAATCCTCGTCCCTATCGGGAGTGTATAACAGCGGACATAAGGCTACGCTTTACTCCGCCCAAATGCTCGGCTACGCCTCGCACTTCGTATGTCCGCAGAACGTTATACACAATTCAAAAAATATTTTTCTAATAGTGAATAAGGATGATGGGTTTTCAAAGGGGAATAAATTTGATTTTTTCTTTATTTAATGAGGGGGATAAAATGGTGTTTTCTCCACTTCGTTCCAAAAACGATTTATTTATAAATTACCTTATATTAGGATAGAATCATGCACAAACACAATCATAACAATCGTGAAAAAAATATAAAGACAGCGGTTTTTCTAAATGTCTCTTTTACGATTATTGAAATAATTGGTGGGATTTGGACAAATAGTTTAGCCATTCTTTCTGATGCACTGCACGATTTTGGTGACAGTATTGCACTTATTACTTCATGGATAGCCGAGAGAAAAGCAAAAAAACCAGCTGACATAAAACGAACGTATGGCTACCAGCGCCTCTCTCTTTTTTCTTCAGTATTTGCTGGAGTTGTCTTGGTAGCAGGTTCATTATTCATTCTTTCCCAAACAATCCCACGGCTTTTGAACCCTGAACATACAAATGCACCTGGAATGATAGGACTTGCTATTCTTGGAATTGTTGTTAACGGGCTGGCTGTGTTGAGGTTAAAACAGGGACAAAGTCAGAATGAAAAGGTACTTTCATGGCATTTATTAGAGGATGTGCTCGGCTGGATAGGCATTCTCATTGGTGGAATTATAATGACTTTTTGGGATAATCACATTATCGACCCGATTATGACGCTAGGATTTACAACCTTTATGCTTTGGGGGGTGGGCAAAAATCTTAAAGGCACATTTAATATTTTTATGCAGGGAGTGCCAGAGCACATTAATGTTGATAAAATAAAAGAGACTATATTAAAAATTAAAGAAATTAAAGGAATCCATGATATACACATTTGGTCGCTTGAGGGTGAAACAGATATTTTTAGCGGACACATCGTTGTTGATGAAGATGCTTTACAAAAACCTGACAATGTAAAGAAAAAAATTAAACATATTATAGCTAAACATCATATCGAACATTCAACGATTGAACTTGAGAGTGAACAATTCTGTTCTGGAATAGATTGTGATAATAACTACCACAAACAATAAAGAGTTTTGAAAAATGAAATTCACCCCTAACCCCTCTTTTATTTTTCAAAACGGAAAAAATCAAATTTATTAAAAATTGAGGAAAGCCTATTATAATGAGTAAGAACGAAAAATATTTTTTGAACTCACTCCGCTACGCTTCGTGCCACACTGCACTCTCCTCCCTTCGGTCGTCGGGGCGTATAACAAGAGATATACGGTTCAGGGCTCGGCTCGCCCCTCGCCCAAATTTTTCTTCCGCTCCGCTTCAGAAAAACTTCGCATATTCGTAAACGTTAGCTGAAATATTTTTGAAAAATTTTATTTTGGATAAACCATACTGGGTGATAATGAAAAAGAGCTGATTCTCAAAATCCGTATTTATTTTAGAAGTGAACAATATTGAGTTAATGAAAGCAAAATAAGGTATTTTTCTTTTTCCAATTCACCTCCGTGAATATGAGCTAAAATGGCATCAAGAATTATAAAAATATGTCGCGTAACTATCGTTATATATAATATTAAAAATTATTAACAATATAAAACCTATGAAAAAATCATTTGAAACAGAGGGGCAAGAAGGAGGAAAAATGGAAGAAATAATGAGAAGGCAAGAGGTGCCCTATGCTAAAGGATGGACATTTGGCGATCTGTATGATAAGTTGGTACAGGATGGGGTATTAGAAGAAAGCATCAGCCTGACTCAATTTTATAGAGCGATTAGAAAAGATCAGGATTTGTCTGGCGATCCCAATCAAGAAGAATTATTTAATCAGGAATAGCTTTTTAATATGTGATCTTGCGGATAATATGGCTAAACTTATTGATAATTTGCCCTTGGCGATACAAGAGTCAATTGATACGCTCAAACATTGCGCCGACAAACAGCAATGCCTGGAACGGGCTTATCAAATTTTGGCCGGCAAATACCATGGCGATTTATTAAAAACCTATACCAGATTTTGGCTAGTTTTTGAGCGCGATTTGGACAAATTGTGGAACCGGTCCGGTTTTATGCATTGTACCAATATCAATTATCTATTGAGAACGCTGTTGGTTAAGAGCGGTTTTTTTGTCGAGGCTGACATCCGTTTGCGTTGGACATTGGTTTGGTATGTTTCGCCGCATCAATACCTTCAAGTCAAGATTGGCGACAAGTGGATCAATGTGGATATTTGGGGTGGGCGTTATGGCATCAAGCTGGGGGATTATGCGCATGGTCCAATTCTATAATCTTAGCGGTTATCGCGTCAGTGGTTATGGCGAAGACGGTTTTGCTTCCCAAACATTTAAATTATTAATTTTTTTAAGATGACTTTTAAAGAATTATCCGATTTTATCAAAGAATATAGCCAAAAGCTCGAGAATAAATTTGGTAAATATAATGATAATGAAAAACTAATTCTTTCATCAGCGGTTAAACTAACTGAAGAAATTGGCGAACTTTGTGCCGAAGTAATGTTTTTTAATTCAAGACAACGCCAAGAAAAGCTAAATAATCATGCGGCAGAAAATTTGCCGGCGGAATTTGCCGATGTTATTTGGGCTGTGTTTATGCTAGCTAAAGACATGGATGTGGATTTAGATAAAGCGGTAAAAATGAAGATTAAAAAAATTAAAGCAAGGTATTGATTTCTTTTAGCTTAAGAGCACAATAAATAATCATATTATAAAAAGAGGCCCCGCTTTTCTGTGGGGTCTCTTTGGTATTTGAAGATTAAGATTATTTTTCCTTTTTGACTTTGGCTTTTTTGGCGGCCTGGAGTTTTTTTTGTTTTTCTTTTTTGGCCTTTTTGCCCTTGGCGGCAGCCGCTTTTTGGGCTTGCGCTGCAATGCGTTTTTGGAATTTATCAACTCGTCTGGCCGTGTCGATTAATTTTTGTTTGCCGGTGTAAAAAGGATGGCAAGCAGAGCAGATCTCCACGTTGATCACCTCTTGAGTGGAACCGACAGTGAAGGTATTACCACAAGCGCAGGTCACTTTGGCCTTGGGGTAGTATTTGGGATGGATGTCTTGTTTCATAATTATTTTTTCTTGGTTTCTTTTGTTATTTTTTTGATTATTGAGTGACGGTGAAAATACCTAAAATCGAAATATAACTGGCAATGATTTTTGTGGAAACGCGATATTGAGACTGACCAAACGAGCTAGACGGGTTATCAGAATAATAATTATTAAGACAGCCTAAATCTGAATAAGTATTTCACCGATAAATAAGTATTTCACCGATAAAACGGGTAGTAAAACATTTGACCCGACTAAAATTATTTACTGGTCGTCATAAACGCCTAAACTGGCGCTATCAATGGCGTTTGTTACGCTAACAGCATTAGTGTAATCGGTTTGGCCGAAAAAGTCAAGAGTAGACAATAACAATAAAAACAAAAATAATTCAAGTGTTTAAAAGCGCCTTTCTCAAAATTCGGTTATCAAATGGCTGAGACAAGTAAACCATGTTTTTGTTCACAAATTTATTATAGCATAAATTTTGGAGGAAAAAGTAGCAAACTTATTTAAAAAATTTTCAATTTTAATTCGGGCGCTTATTAAATTGTCCCAGCCGGCCAGTCAGCAAGGGGGTTTTATTTGACAGAAATACCATAATTTGCTAAATTATATCTTGTCAAATTAATAATAAAAAACACTCATACTTCTTGAAAATTTCCTTGCCCTTCGCCATTAAATATTCTTAGGCGGCGTGGCTCAATAAGAAGTAGAGGTAGAAAGGAAAAAAACTATGAGTTTGCCAACCATGTTGGAATTGCTCCAGTCTGGAGTGCATTTCGGACATCAACGGAGCCGCTGGCATCCCAAAATGAAGCCTTATGTCTTCACCGAGCGAGGCGGGGTGCAAGTAATTGATTTAGAAAAAACCGTCGCCAAATTGGAGCAGGCGGCTAGTTTTATTACCGAATTGGTCAGCCAGGGCGGGGGAGTATTGTTTATCGGCACCAAAAAACAAGGTCAGGCGATTATTGAGAAATACGCCAAAGAATCCGGCATGCCTTATGTGACCGAGCGCTGGATTGGCGGGATGTTTACTAATTTTGCCAGTGTCAGTCGGCTAATTAAAAAATATAAACGGCTCAAAGAGGACAAGGCGTCTGGCGCCTGGGCTAAATATACCAAAAAGGAGCAGGTGGCTTTGAACAAGGAAATGGAGAAATTGGAAAAAATTGTCGGCGGATTGGAAGAGATGAAAAAAATTCCGGAAGCGGTTTTTGTTTTGGATGCCAAACGGGAAAAAACTGCTATCAACGAAGCCCGGAAGAGAAAAGTTAAAATTGTCGGTTTCTGCGATACCAACATTAATCCGGAACTCTTGGATTATCCAATTCCAGCCAATGATGACGCAACTAAATCGATTGAGATCATTACTCGAGTGATTGCGGAAGCAATAAAGGCAGGTCAGGCCAAACAAGCCCAAAACTAGTCAAGTCAGTCAGTTCTTTAATTAATAATTTTTATTATGTCTATTGATTTAAAAACTATCTCTCAGTTGCGGGAAATGACCGGTGCCGGCATTGGCGATTGTAAGCATGCCCTGGAAGAGGCCGGTAGCGATCTTAATAAGGCTGTGGAAATTTTACGCAAAAAAGGGGAAATAAAAGCGGCAAAAAAATCTGAACGAGCGGCCAATGAGGGTCTGGTGGCTATTGCCGAAGACGGTCAGCGGGCGGCAGTGGTGGTGCTGAATTGTGAGACTGATTTTGTCGCTAAAAATGAGGATTTTATTAGGGCCGTTCAGGATTTGGCGGAGCAATTGCTTAATTTGGGGCTGGCAGAGTTCAAGCAGAAAGTGGATCAAAAAATAAAAAATGAATTGGTGGTTAAGATAGGTGAGAACATTCAGCTGGGTGATTTTGGTATCTTTGCTGGCGAAGTGTTGGGCAGCTATTTACATGCCAATCGCCGGGTGGCAGCGGTCGCATCTTTAAGCGGTGGCAGCCAAGAATTAGCTAATGATATTGCTATGCAGATAGCGGCGATGGCTCCAAAATATTTGAAACCGGAAGACGTGCCAGCCGCTGACCTGGACAAAGAGCGGGAGATTTATCGTGAACAGCTAAAAAATGAGGGCAAGCCGGAAAATATTTGGGATAAAATAATTCAAGGCAAGCTGAATAAATATTATGAAGATGTTTGTTTGCTCAATCAGATTTTTATTAAAGACGATAAGAAAAAAATCAGTGATTTATTGGCGGCGGCCGGTTCGGATGTGATGATTAAAAATTTTAAAAGATTTAGTATTTAAAATAATCAATGAAAATTGCTTTAGTCCAATTTTCTTCTTGGGATAAACTGAGCGCCTATGACCCGCATGATTTGGTTATCCGGGAAAATGATTTTGTGGTGGTGTCTTCCGGATTGGCCTCGGATTTGGCTCGGATAGTGGAGGTTCGGGAAATCACTGAAGCGGAAAAAAGCCAATGGGAAGACATTAGTTCAATCGACCGGTTGGCCGGTGACGAGGATTTGGCGAATTATCGCCACAGCAATGCTTTTGCCACCAAGCAGGCGGCGATTGATTATTGCCACCAATTGTCCAAACGTCAAAATTTGGGCATGAAGGTAGTGGATTGTTTTTTTTCTCTGGACGGCAAGCGGCTGGTGTTTGCCTTTATTGCTGATGGCCGGGTGGATTTTCGTGCCTTGGTGAAAGATTTAACTCGTCATTTTCAGCGTTCTATTCGAATGCACCAATTAGGTGTTCGCGATGAGGCCAAGATTTCCGGTGATGTCGGCGCTTGTGGCCGGGGTTTGTGCTGCCGGGGACATTTGCGACTATTGGGCAATGTCACTTCGGAATTGGCTGAGGAACAGCAAATCGCCCATCGCGGCTCTGAACGGCTCTCCGGCATTTGTGGCCGACTCAAATGTTGCCTGGCTTATGAAAAAGAGCTCTATGAAGAGTTGATTAAAAAGTTGCCTCCGATTGGTACCCGAGTCAAAACCGTTCACGGCCGGGGTGAGGTGGTTGGTTGGCATGTCTTGCGCTGCAGTGTGGATGTCAAAATTGATCCGGATAAAGAAGGGGACAAACGGCTAATAGTGGAAGTGCCGATAAAGAAATAAGCAGGGGGATGCCCTAATGGGCGTCTCTTTTGTTGTACATTATATTTTATATAGAGAATGAAGTTGTGATTAGTAATTGGTAATTAGTAATTAGCAACGAACAGCCAGCAATGTAACTCGTAATTATAGTTCGTAACTCGGAATGTGTTGGCGGAATTCAACAATTAGCCGAGGTAATAGATTTGAAAATTTAATCATTGAAAATTCATTGGAAATTTAAAATTGTAAATTGAAAATTTTTTGATGGATATTAATATATTATGCGTCCTTTTCTGTTATATGGTATAATTATATAAATATAAATAATCATCATCCCATATGCGCACTATCGCCATCAATGGTTTTGGTCGAATCGGCCGAGCCGCTTTCAAAATCGCTTTGGCTAATCGGAAGATAAAAATTGCCGCCCTTAATGATTTGACTGACACCAAAACCTTGGCTTACTTGCTCAAATATGATTCAGTGTATGGCCGGTTTAAGGGTAAGGTCGGTTATGATACGCAGCATCTGATAGTCAATGGCAAAAAATATCCGGTGCTGTCTCAGCCAGATCCAGCCAAGTTACCCTGGAAAAAAATGAAAATCGACGTGGTTTTGGAATGTACCGGCGTGTTTGACAAAAATGAAGATTTAAAAAAACATCTCCGGGCCGGAGCCAAGAAGGTTATTTTATCGGCGCCCGCCAAAGACGAAGTGACTCAAACATTGGTTTTGGGAACAGAATCAACCAGAGCCAACCTGGGGAAAAACGACCGGATAATTTCTAATGCTTCCTGCACCACTAATTGTATCGCCCCGATTATGCAAGTGCTGGTTTCTAAGTTTGGAGTAGAGAAGGCGATTATGACTACGGTTCACGCTTATACTGCCAGTCAGAAATTAGTCGACAGTCCCGATGCTAAAGATTTGCGCCGCGGCCGGGCCGGCGCTGTCAATCTGGTGCCGTCGACTACTGGCGCGGCCAAGGCCGCCGCCAAAGTGGTACCCCAACTGAAAGACAGGTTTGACGGTATTGCGATCCGAGTGCCGGTTATTTGCGGTTCCTTGGCTGATATCACCGTGTTATTAACCAAAGAAACTACCGTTGAAAAATTAAATCGGGCGTTTATGACTGCCGCCCAAAGTCAGTTGTATAAAGATATTCTTGCTGTCACCGGCGATTTGGATCAATTGGGCTCAGCCGATATTATCGGACTGGATTATTCTTGCCTGATTGATCTGCCGTTTACTCGCCTGGTGGGTGGCAATTTGGCCAAGATTTTAGCTTGGTATGATAATGAGTGGGGTTATTCCCGACGATTGGTGGAGATGGCCTTATTGGCATGATAATAGTTGTTAGGAGCGGTATTTATCAAGACCGTGAAGGTTATTTTCGGTCTGATTATGGTTGGTGGTTTGTGGCTTGCTAAGCTTGAATATTTGTGCTAAATTAATAATCGTCTATCAAAATTTATTCACAATGAAGAAAAATCCCCTGAAAAAATTTTTTACTCCCGGTCCGCGAGGCAAGCTTCGCTGGGTGATTTTTGGCATTATTGTCTTATTTGGGGTGACTGCTTTTTTGGATATCACCGGGTTTGACAATCAAGCCGCCGGTCGGCTTGATCAATTATTGAAAGCAATTCCGGGATTTAATCAATTGCGGATTTGGCCCCAAATAGAAACCAGCCCGCTGGATAATAGCAAAGACCTTAATTTTAGGACGATTAAAGACATTAATCTGACGGAATATGGTTTTCCCTTCCAATTGGGCTTGGATTTATTGGGTGGGACCCATTTAATTTATAACGCTGATGTTTCCAATATTGATTCAGCTGAGCGGGCTGATTCGTTGGCTGGTGTTCGAGACGTGATTGAGCGACGGGTCAATGCTTTGGGCGTGTCTGAGCCAGTGATTCAGACCAACCAGGTCGGGGACAATTGGCGGGTGATTATTGAGTTGGCCGGCGTTCAAGATGTCAATCAGGCAATCAAAATTATCGGCGAGACGCCTCTTTTGGAATTCAAGCAGGAAAATCCCGCGGCCCAGCAGTTGACCGGAGAACAACAAGTTGAATTAGACAGACTCAATCAGGAGGTTAAAACTTTAGCCGAGTCGGTTTTGGCTCGGACGCTGGCTGGTGAAGATTTTGCTGTTTTGGCTCAAGAATATTCTGAGGATTTGGGTAGCGCCGAAAATGGCGGTCTGTATCAAGGAATAAAGAAAGGTGATTTTGTACCAGAATATGAAGAAGTGATTTTTAATCAACTGAGCCCGGGCCAGATTTATCCGCAACTCGTTGAAACGCAATTTGGTTATCACATTATCGCCAAAGAAGCGGAGCGCGGTGATGGCGATAATCGGGAGATTGATACCAGACATATTTTATTCGCCTTTAAGACCCCGGCCGATTTGGGTGTGGTTATTGAATCGGAATGGGAGGCCACTGCTTTGACCGGCCAATATTTGAAGAAAGCTCGAGTGGAAATTGACCAAACCTCCGGGGTGCCGCAAGTTGCCTTGGAATTCAATGACGAGGGCGCTAAATTATTTGCTGAGATTACTTCCGATAATGTCGGCAAGTTGGTGGCGATTTTTTTGGATGGCATGCCGATTAGCATTCCCCGTGTCAATGAGCCGATTCTTAATGGTCAGGCGGCAATTTCCGGCAGTTTTTCCCTTCAAGAGGCCAAAGTTTTGGCTCAGCGGCTTAATGCCGGCGCTTTGCCGGTGCCAATTAGTCTAATTTCCCAGACCACAGTTGGCGCCACTTTAGGCAATGAATCAGTTCAGAAAAGCTTGGTGGCCGGAGTGTGGGGAATGATTTTGGTGGCTATATTTATGATTTTGTATTATCGTCTGCCGGGAGTATTATCGGTGGTGGCTTTGCTAATTTATGCCACAATTGCTTTGGCAATTTTTAAATTAATACCAGTTACTTTGACTTTGGCCGGATTTGCTGGCTTTGTTTTGTCGGTTGGTATGGCAGTTGATGCCAATGTGTTGATTTTTGAAAGAATGAAGGAGGAGTTGCGGGCTGGTCGAGATCTCACCAAGGCAGTGGAGGAGGGTTTTCATCGCGCTTGGAGCTCAATTCGCGATTCCAATATTTCGTCGCTAATTACCTGCGCCATTTTGTTTTGGTTCGGCTCCAGTATTATTAAGGGCTTTGCTGTTACTTTGGCGATCGGTATTATCGTTTCAATGTTTTCCGCTGTTACTATTAGCCGTCAGCTGTTGCGGCTGGTGGCCAAATGGAGGATTAGTAAAATAATTTGGTTGTATGGAGTTAATAAAAAATAATTTGTTATGAATCTACCAATTATTCGAAATAGGAAATATTTTTACTCTTTATCCGCTTTGCTGATTTTGGTTAGTCTTTTAAGTTTGATTGCTTGGGGATTAAAACCAGGTATTGATTTTACCGGCGGCAGTTTAATGGAAGTGAGTTTCAAGGGGAATCGACCGGCCAGTTCGGAAATTCAGCAAGCTTTGGCTGATTTGGATTTGGGAGAAATTAGAGTTCAGCCGGCCGGAGAGCATGATTTTATTTTGAGATTTAAAGATGTTGAAGAGGCCAAACATCAGGAAATTTTGGCTGTTTTGAAAGATGTATTTGTTTTGCCTTCCGAGATTGAGCAATCAGACACGACTGAGATTGACGCAGGGAAAGGTGTTTTAACGGAACAGCGATTTGAATCGGTCGGACCAATTGTTGGCCAAGAATTAAAACAAAAAACCTGGCTAGCTATTTTCTTGGCGGCGCTGATGATTGTTGCTTATATTGCTTATGCTTTTCGCAAGGTCTCTAAGCCGGTTGCTTCCTGGAAGTTTGGGGTCGCGGCTATCTTGGCCTTGATTCATGATATTTTAATTGTTACCGGATTATTTTCTCTCCTTGGTCATTTCGCTGGGGTGGAAGTGGACAGCCTCTTTATCACCGCTTTATTGACTATTTTGGGCTTTTCCGTTCATGACACGATTGTGGTGTTTGATCGGACTCGGGAAAATTTATCCAAACACTATAGCGGCAATTTTGAACAAGTGGTTAATGACAGCATTAATCAGACCATTAATCGTTCCATTAACACTTCTTTGACCACCTTATTGGCTTTATTTGCTTTGTATTTTGGTGGCGGCGATACCATTACTAACTTTGTTTTAGCTTTAATTGCCGGTATGGTGATTGGCACTTATTCCTCGATTTTTGTGGCCAGCCCGATTGTTGTCAGTTGGTATAATATTGACCGGAAATTAAAGTCAAGATAATCTTGTGATATTTGTGGCTGCTCTCTTTAGGGCAGTTTTTTGTTTGACAAAATGGATTTTTCTTGATATAATTAAGTCAAGCAAAAATAATTTTGATTTTTTATCTAATTTTAAACATTTTTTATTGAAATATGTCAATTTTAGACCAAGTAAGGAAAAACCAATTTCAAGACAGTATTTCCGGCTTTAATCCCAAAGAAGTTTTGGATTCTTTGTTTTTCAAACTGTCTGACAAAGAGCGGGATGTGATTGCCCGGCGCTTTGGCTTGGTTGGCGACCGAAGATATACTTTGGAAGAAATTGGCAAGCATTATGGCATTACTCGTGAACGGGTGCGCCAAATTGAAAATTTAAGCATCAGGAAGCTCCGCGAATTGGAAGATTACCGGGACAAAATTAGAGACACCGAAAAAATTGTCGCCCAATTGTTGGAGCAATATGGCGGGGTGATGGAGGAATCGTTTTTTTTGGAAAATGTCTTAAATTACTTGGAGGCCCAGGAAGACAATGCCAACGCCTTGTTGTTTTTGGCGGAGTATATTTTTTCTGATAATGTCAGCAAAATTAGGCAGGATAGGGAATTTAACAACTTGTGGAAAGTCTCCTCAACCAATATTGATTCTTTGAAAGAGGTTATCAGCGAGATGGTGAGGGTAATTGAGGCAAATCAAAAGCCGATTATCTTGGAGGAACTGCTTACTCGCTTCAAGAATTCCGATTATTATCAGGCGAATCGGGAAAAATTTTTAGCCGCTACCAGCTTTTTGGAGGCGACCGAAGAAGATATTGATAAAATTTTGGAGAGTTATTTGCGTTCCAGCCGCAAAATCAAACAGAATCTATTCAATGAGTGGGGCCTGGTGTCTTGGGGAACCGTGCAACCAAAGAAAATTAATGATAAAATATATATAGTCCTAAAGAAAGCCGGCAAGCCCCTTCATTTTACCGAGATCGCCAACCTGATTAATGAAACCAAGTTTGATGAAAAAATCGCTTTTCCGCCGACAGTCCATAATGAGCTGATTTTGGATGATAAGTATGTTTTGGTCGGTCGGGGGATTTATGCTTTAAAGGAATGGGGCTACAAGCCGGGCAATGTTGCTGATGTGATTGTTGATGTCCTAAAAGAAAAGGGGCCCATGACCAAAGATGGAATAATTGAAGCGGTTTTGGATCAGCGCAATGTGAAGAAGTCAACCGTGTATTTGTCTCTGATGAATAGCAATAAAATTAAAAAAAACGAGCAAGGTAAATACGCTTTAGTAGGAGAAGAGAATTTGGCTCAGGACCATTCCCAAATTCGTCAAAATTATTAAATTATTTTCTTAACTATCGCTGGCCGGTGGTCGTAGAAGACTAAATAAGATTGGAAGAAAAAATAAACTCCGAAGGTGACAAACTATGGAAATTGAAATAAATTTTTCTTCATTATTTTTAAGCTTTCAAGAATTTGCTTCTCAGGATCCAATCACTATTGCAATTCAATTGTTTTTAAATGGTGGTTGGGTTATTTTTTTATTACTGTTAATTTATGGTTTTTACCAGGTTTGGTTGAATAGCCGTCAGGGGGCTTACGCGGCCAAATGGAAGCATATTTTATTAGCCATCGACATCCCCAAAAATAATGAGCAAAGCACTCAAGCGGTGGAAAATATTTTTGTGGCTTTGGCGGGCGCCCAATCCTCCGGCAATTTAATTGACCGGTATTGGCACGGCAAGATTCAGGAGAGTTTTTCTTTTGAGTTGGTCGGTTTGGAGGGTTATGTTCAGTTTTTGGTTCGGACGCCGTCGCATTTTCGCGATTTGGTGGAAGCGGCGATTTATTCGCAGTATCCGGAAGCGGAAATTACCGAAGTGGAAGATTACACCGCTGATTATTATGACCATGAGCGGAATAAGGCGAAAATAGAATTTCCCCATGACAAATACAATCTTTGGGGCACAGAATTTGTTTTAGTTAAAGATTATCCTTACCCGTTTAGAACTTATTCGGAATTTGAGAATACTTTCAGCCAAAGTTTTGCCGACCCGATGGCTAATTTATTGGAAGTATTGGGGCGTTTTGGTCCGGGGGAGCAATTGTGGTTGCAATTAGTGGTGACGCCGCAAAAACCGGGCTGGGGTGAGAAAGCCAAGAAAATAGTCAAAGAAATGAAGGGGGAGAGCTATAGCCCGCCGGAGACAATAATGGATAAGGCGGTTAAGCCGGTTAATTGGTTGGGCACAACAGTCAACACGGTCGTTAGCTCATTAATCGGCGGGGAGGGCGCCGGCTCAGCCAAGAAAGATGATGACCAATGGAAAATGTTCAAATTAAGTCCTGGCGAACGGCAAGTTTTTGAGCGAGTTCAACGCAAATTATCAAAACATTCTTTTCGGGTTAAGTTTCGAGTGGTTTATTTGGCGGACAAAGAAGTATTTAATAAACCCAAAGGCGTGGCAGCGGTGATTGGCAGTATTCAACAATTCAATTCCGCCGACGCCAATGGCTTCAAACCGGGAGATAAAACCAAGACGGCCGCCGACTATTTTCGGGTGAAAGCCAGGGTCGCCGCCAGACAAAATAAAATTTTTAAATATTTTTGCCAGCGCAGCAATTATTATGGCGAGAGCGTGAGTAATATGTTTTTAAGCAGTGAGGAGCTGGCGACTTTGTGGCATTTTCCGTTAATGACAGTCAAGCCGCCGGCAATTGAGAAAATCAGTTCGCGTAAAGTGGTGCCGCCGTCGCGCTTGCCCTACGAGCAGTCGGGCTTAATCCCTAAAGCAGTGTCAGTACCGGCGGAAGCTGAATCAACAATTCCGATTGAAACAGCGCGCCGGGGCGACAGTCAGCCGCCACCCAAAAAAGCGAGTGATGATTTGCAGCGGCCAATTCAATCCAAACCGGCGCCGCCGGCCAATCTGCCAACCGTTTAACAAAACTATTATTATGCTTGAAGAAAATAATTACATTACTATTTTGGGCGAGACCAACTTTCGCAACCAGCGCAAGCGTTTTGGCATCAAACAAACCGATCGCCAGCGCCATACGTACATTATCGGCAAAACTGGCATGGGTAAGACCACCCTATTGGAAAATATGATTATCTCCGACATTATCAATGGCGAGGGCTGTTGTTATATTGATCCCCATGGCGATACGGCGGAAAAAATACTAAACTACATTCCTTCCAATCGGATTAACGATGTTATTCATTTTAGCCCCGCTGATGCTGATTTTCCCATCGCCTTCAATATTTTGGAAGCAGTGGATGAAAAAAGCAAGCATCTGATTGCTTCGGGACTAGTCGGGGTGTTTAAGAAACAGTTTGCCGACAGTTGGGGGCCGCGCTTGGAATATATTTTGCGTAATGCGGTTTTGGCCTTGTTGGATTATCCCGGCAGCACTCTGTTGGGGGTAATGCGTATTTTAGTGGAGAAAAAATATCGGGACAAGGTGGTGGAGAAAATCAAAGATCCGGTCGTGAAGTCTTTTTGGACCAATGAGTATACCAAATGGAATGACCGAGTGCTGCAAGAAGTCATTTCGCCAATACAGAATAAGGTCGGACAATTCTTGTCTAATTTTTTGATTAGGAATATTGTCGGTCAGGTCAAATCCACCATTAATATGCGAGATATTATTGATAATCGCAAGATTTTGATTTTGAATTTATCCAAGGGTCGCATTGGTGAAGATACGATGCAGCTTTTGGGGTCAATGATTGTCACCAAGCTTTATTTGGCGGCAATGAGTCGCGTTGACATTGATGAGAAAGAGCGGAAAAATTTCTTTTTGTATGTTGATGAATTTCAGAATTTTGCTACCGATAGTTTTGCTGATATTTTGTCGGAAGCCAGAAAATATCGGTTGAATTTGATTATGGCCCACCAATTTATCGAACAATTGCCGGAAACTGTTTCCGCGGCGGTCTTTGGCAACGTCGGTACTTTGATTTGTTTTCGTGTCGGCGCCAGTGATGCGGAAACGCTGGTTAAGGAATTTGCCCCCACTTTTACCGAGGAAGATCTGGTTAATTTGCCGGCCTTTAATATTTATTTGAAATTGATGATTGACGGCATTTCTTCTGATCCGTTTTCAGCGGCCACTTTGCCGCCCTTATTTGAAGATAAATGGACTGATAATAAGGAAAAAATCATTAAAGTGTCGCGCGAGCGTTATACCACTCCCCGCAGTGTGGTGGAAGACAAGATTAATCGTTGGAGCGGTATGAATTTTAGTGATAATTTGGCGCGAGCAATGAGCGTTGACGAGCGTCGCCGAGAGACCAATCCGATTTCCAGTCGACCGGAAAGATTATCGCCTCGACCGGAAAGATTATCGCCAGCAATGACAGTAAAAGAAAGAATTAGAGACGACAGACCACCTAAGAAAAAAAATCAGCCGGAGTTTATTGCTCAATGCGCCATCTGCGGTCAGGAAGCGCGATTGAAGTTTAAGCCTGATCCGAGTCGGCCGGTCTTTTGTGATAACTGTTTTCCCAAGGTTAAAGCTCGGCGGGAACAGGGCTTACCTGATTTTGAGGCGGAAGAAATCAAAACCACTCCGCTAGCAGCGGTTAGCCTGAATGACGCCTTAGACCAGAAAACGGTTAATTTTTCTGATCGTCGCGATAATTAACCATTATTTTTAGCGGGTAATTTGAGTGATACACAGATTTTTGTCACTTACACACTGTTTGTCAACAGTTCTATTATTGACAAGCAGTTTTTTTTATTATAAAATTACTGCCTTTAATAATTAATAACCAGTTGTTTTTATGGCTCGCCAATCAATTGAAGAGCCGAAAAAATCAACTGCCGCCAGCGTTAAAAAAGTGTGTCCGATCTGTGGTTTTTACGATCGGGATGGGGACTATTTTTGTCCAATTTGCGAAGTGGTTATGAGTTGCCACCTTTTAACCGAGCAGCCGGCTTTTCAGAAATAATCAATCATGGACAGTGAGCAAAGCAAATCTTAATTGTTTTTTAGCCATTATTAGTGGCTGAAGCAGTTTAATGGTGCCAAAATTATACTCCGCCCCGGTGGCGGTTTTTTTAGTTAGCTTATTTAGATTGGTGATAAAATTTTCAATTTTTAATTTAATCCGCCCAACTTGCCTGTCCGGTTTACATGCCGTAGGTATGTAGGCGGGCCCGCGGCGGATTGTTGAATATCAGCAAATTTTTAATTACGGATTACGAATTACCAATAGTGAGCTCCATTACTCGTTACTGGTTACTGGTTATTTCCAGACTTTTTAATTTTCCAAACCTTTTTACTTCCTTTTTTACCCAAAATATGCTATTTTATTAATATGACCAGCTTAATTTTACAAGCTTTTTATTTGGCGTTGCCGGCTTATTTTGCCAATATGGCGCCAGTGATTTTTGCCAAAATGGGACTATTAAAATCGCTTGCTCGGCCGATTGATAACGGTCGAAAACTTGGCAGTGATTATATTTTCGGTTCGGGTAAGACCTGGCGGGGGATAATCTCGGCGGTGATTTTGAGCATTATTATTTCCGGCATTCAGGCTTGGCTGTTTGGCTGGGATTTTTTTCGGTCGATTTCGGTAGTCGATTATCCTCATAAGTGGCTGATTTTTGGCTGTTTGGCCGGTTTGGGGGCAATTTTGGGGGATTTATTCAAGAGTTTTTTAAAAAGGCGTGTTGGCATTCTCTCTGGTCGGTCTTGGCCAATATTTGACCAGCTGGATTTTATCGTCGGTTTTTTTCTTTTTACTTATTTATTGGTCCGGCCAAGTTGGCAGTTGATAATAGCTGTCTTTGTTTTGACGCTTGTTCTTCATCCTTTGACCAATGTCATCGCTTATGTTTTAAAAATAAAAGAGGTCTGGTGGTAATATTTTATGCCGGAGGAAATAACTAGCCATAAGAACTAATATGAAAAAAGCTTTAGTCATTATCAATCCGAGCGCCGGTCTGGCCCTTAAACAGAAAACCATCAAAACTTTGGTGGTCAACAAGTTGAGTCGGCTTGGCTATTCTGGCGATATGTTTGAGCTCAATAAAGATTTTGAGAAAAATATTGAAAATTATAATGGGTCAAAAGTGGATTTAGTGGTAGCCGTTGGCGGCGATGGCACGGTCAAGGTGGCGGCGCGGACTATTCTGCAGAAAAATATCAAGGCGCCGTTGGCAATTATTCCCTTTGGTTCGGCCAATGTCATTGCTATGGTTTTAGGCATTCCTTTGGTGGTCAATCGGGCCCTAAAACAATTGGACAATATCGCTAATACGACTCAAATTGATGTCGGTTTGATCAATAATCGTCATTATTTTTTAGTCGGTTTTTCCTTGGGCTATATTTCCCAGGTGGTGACTAATACGGATGAAGCAATGAAAAAAAAGCTGGGTTTTTTCAGTTATGTGTTGCGTTTTATGTTTAATAAAATAAAAATTAAAAAAATAAAATTTAAAATTATAGCCGGCGGTCGTAGTTTTTGGATTAAGGGCAATAGCGTGGTGGTGTTCAATGCCTTAAACTATTTTGGTTTAAAAACCAAAAAAATTATTGATTTTCAAGACGGCATCCTGAATTTGTATGTTTTGACCAATAAGACTTTTTTCGGTTTAATCAGCGCGGTTTGGGGAATGTTGTGGTACAGACAGCCGCCCAAATATGTTTTCTCTTTGGACAACAGCGCTTTTGACATCTTCTTGCGTCGGCAACGGTTGCTCAAAACCTGTCAAATTGACGGCGATTATGTTAGTCTTGATGCTAAAAAAATTTCCATTCGGATTCTGCCTCGAGTTTTGACAGTCGTGAAGATGAAATAATTAATAATTAGTCGGTAAAACCAAAAGTCTGTAAAGTCAAAATTTTATGATTAATAATAAAAAAGTTGTTGTCGGAATGAGCGGGGGAGTGGATTCGTCCGTGGCCGCTGCCTTGCTCAAAAAACAGGGTTATCAAGTGATTGGTGTATTTATGCAGTTTTGGTTTCCTCAGGGTGAAAAATATGGAGAGAATCGGTGTTGCAGTTTGGAGGCCCATAACGAAGCAAAAGAAGTCGCCGACATTTTAGGAATAAGAATTCACAAACTTAATTTCGGTCGCGAGTTCAAAAAACAGATTGTTGATGAATTTATCAGCGAATATGCCGGCGGCCGGACGCCGAATCCTTGTGTCAATTGCAACAAATTTATTAAATTTAACTTGCTTTGGAAAAAAGCCCAGGCCCTTTTTGGCGCGGATTATTTGGCGACCGGACACTATGCCCGAATTAGCCGAGAAAAAATCAATTCTAAATCCCAGCGTGTCAATCGGCCCGTCAAAGGGAAAATATTAAGAGGCAAAGACAAAAATAAAGACCAAACTTATTTCTTGTACGGTATGGATAGAAAAATTTTGCCGCATTTATTATTTCCGCTGGGCCATTACAGCAAAGAGCGAGTCCGGCAACTGGCAAAAGATTTTCAATTGCCGGTTTATGATAAAAAAGACAGTCAGGAAGTATGTTTTGTCGGCAGCAGCGTCAGTGATTTTTTAAGGAAGTATTTGAAAATGTCTCCTGGTCCGATTATTGATATGAAAACCCAAAAAATAATAGGGGAACATCGTGGTCTGCCACTGTACACTTTGGGCCAAAGGAGCGGCATCGGTTTGTCCGGCGGTCCGTGGTATGTAGTCGGCTTTGACCGGCAGAAAAATATTTTGTCGGTTACCAAAAATTCATCCGGCCAAGAGCTTAGGCGCAAAGAGTTGTTTTGTCACAAAGTCAATTGGCTCAATCGGCCGGAAGAGTTTCCTTTTGAGTGTCAAGCGCAAATTCGTTATCAAGCCAAGCCGGTCAGGTGCGTTATTAGCCACCTTGGCGCAAAACTGAAAGTTCATTTTTCTGTCAGCCAGCGAGCGGTCATGCCCGGGCAGTCCGTTGTTTTTTATCAAGGTGACGAATTATTGGGTGGTGCGATAATATTGAAATAGAATACAGAATATAGAGCTTAGAATATATATACGGGTTTTTTCTAAAAAGCTAATTAGCTAAAAAGCTACATTCTGTTCTTGAAAAAAAACCTCTTTCTCGTTAAAATATTAATCATCAACCTAATTTATAATTATCAGATTAATGACTACCAAAGAACTTCGGGAAAAATATTTTTTCTTTTTTCAAAACAAGGGCCATCACTTGATAGACGGCGCTTCTTTGATTCCGCAGAATGATCCGACAGTGTTGTTTACCACCGCCGGTATGCATCCATTGGTGCCCTATCTCTTGGGTGAGGAGCATCCGGCTGGTAAGCGGTTGGTAAATGTGCAAAAATGTATCCGCACCGGCGATATTGACGAAGTGGGTGATGACTGGCATTTGACTTTTTTTGAGATGCTCGGTAATTGGTCGTTGGGCGATTATTTTAAGGCAACGGCAATTCAGCAGAGTTTTGATTTTTTAACTAAAGAGCTTGGCATTCCGCCAGAAAAATTGGCTGTTAGCTGTTTTGCCGGTGAACCGGACAACAACATCCCCAAAGATGAAGAAGCGGCGAATATTTGGCGTCAAACGGGCATTGCCAATGAGCGCATAGTTTTTTTGGGCCGGGAAGACAATTGGTGGGGGCCAGCCGGCCAGACCGGTCCGTGCGGTCCTGATACGGAAATGTTTTTTTGGAGCAGTGAGGCGCCGGTACCCCAGAAATTTGACCCGAAAGACAGCCGTTGGGTGGAAATATGGAATGATGTGTTTATGCAATACCATAAGACCGCCGAGGGAAAATATCTTGAACTAACCCAGAAAAACGTGGATACTGGCATGGGCTTGGAACGTACCGTAGCTGTCTTAAATGGCAAGAACAGTGTTTATGAGACGGAAAAATTGGCGAATATTGTTTCTCAGGTAGCTGCTTTGGCGGGTTTGGCGGTAATTGATTTGTCACCCGAACAAATCAAGCCGGTCCGGATTATTGCCGACCATCTCAGGGCTGCCACTTTTATTTTGGCGGAGAAAATCGGACCATCCAATGTGGAGCGGGGATATGTACTGAGGCGACTGATAAGAAGAGCGATCCGATTTGGCCGACAATTGGGCGTTAATGGTTTCTTTACCGGCAAGGTGGCGGAAATAATTATTGCCGAACACGGCGGATTTTATAAGGAATTAAGGAGCAATCGCGATTTTATTATTGAGGAATTAAATAAAGAAGAAGAAAAATTTGGCAAGACACTGGAAAAGGGCTTGAGCAAATTTGACAAAATGGCTAAAAGCGATATTTCCGGCAAAGACGCTTTTGATTTGTTTGCCACTTATGGTTTTCCACTAGAGATGACAAAGGATTTAGCCCAAGAAAAAGGTATTAAGGTTGACCAAGACGGTTTTGAAGAGGAATTTAAAAAACATCAGGATATTTCTCGTCAAGGCGCAGAAAAAAAATTCAAAGGCGGACTGGCCGATCAATCAGAAGCAACTACCAGGCTTCATACCGCCGCTCACTTGATGCTGGCAGCGCTTCGGCAGGTTTTGGGGGATCAGGTTTATCAAAGGGGTTCAAATATTACTGCCGAACGCTTAAGGTTTGATTTTTCTTATTCGGAAAAGATGACCGCCGAGCAAATAAAGCAAGTTGAGGCCATGGTCAATGAACAGATAAATAAAAAATTGCCGATAAGCTGCGAGGAAATGACGCTGGAACAGGCAAAACAGCGGGGAGCAATGGGGATATTTGAAAGCAAGTACGGCGACAAAGTTAAAGTTTATACTGCCGGTGATTTTTCTAAAGAAATTTGTGGTGGCCCTCACGCCGGCAATACTGGAGAGTTGGGTCATTTCAAAATAGTCAAAGAAGAATCCAGTAGCGCCGGCGTCAGAAGGATTAAGGCGATATTGGAATAAATCAGTCAAGGGGAGGACGAGTCATGATTTATTGGCAGTGTAACCATTATGTCTTTTTGTCAACGGTGGTGTTTTTCTCTTTTTTACTTTTTACTTTGGTTAGGAAGCTGTTCAATCTCATTGAAGAGAATGAACGACTGAAAGAGCAGCTTTACCAGTTGCAGCAAGGCGAAATTAAAAAGGATTGAACAATTGGCAACTGTTTTTTCGGTTTTGACAAGGTTGGTTTTTTATGATAAATTCATAAAACCGACTAAGATAGTCGGAAATAAGACAAAGAGAGGAGGGATTATGGTGGAACATCGGTTCCAGGTGCCCCGAGTGGCGCACTGCAAAGATGGTTGTTAGTGTTGGCCCAATTGGATGGGGCCTGATAATACATCCAATTTGATTAAATGGCCGCCCAGTTGTTATGGGCGGCCTGTTTTAAGCACATACATTTGGCGGATATTAATTGTTAATTAAAGCCAACATTTCATTGGGCGTCTTTCCGCCTAAGGAGCAATGCTCCAAGTTATTGTAATAATTATTCCAAATTCTTAACTTCTTCTTTAAGTCAGCA